>JAUVYG010000002.1 GCA_030603185.1 Actinomycetota bacterium
GGGTACATCTTGATGGGGTTCGCTGCCGCATCCGTTTTGGGTGCTGAATCACTACTGTTTTATCTGGTGGCCTACGCCATAGCGACCGCCGGAGCATTCTTCGTGCTCGTAGCAGCTAGCACCAAAGTTGAGGCCGAGGAGGTTAGCGACCTTGCCGGACTTGCTCAGCGCCACCCTGGTCTAGCCTTGGTCATGGTTATTCTTGTGTTCAGCTTGGTGGGTATTCCGCCGCTTGCTGGATTCATCGCGAAGGTCTATCTGTTCGGAGCAGTGATCGACGCTGGTATGATCTGGCTCGCCGTGATCGGAGTCTTGGCTACCGTGGCCTCTGTTGGTTACTACCTGAGGGTGGTAAGAGAGATGTACATCGTCGAGCCTACGGTAGAGGGGCACAACTTTACGCCAACTCTCAAGGTCGCATCATATACCGCTCTGTTTGCGACTATAGCTATCGGCATATTCTCTGCTCCGATCTATGATCTAGCGAAGAGCGCTGCATCAGCACTTGGACTCGGTTCTGCCTAGGGACACTAGCCCATGCGTCAGGCTTTTGTGGCCTGTACGGCTCGTTGATCAGTGAGGAAGCCTTTTGCCATGATCAGACGTAGAGTTCTGATACTTTGCCTGTGCACTCTTATCCACCTGATCGGTGCGACGGCGCTAGTATTGGGAGCCGAGAATGACCTCGTGTCTGTTAGTGTGAATACTGATAAAGTATTCTACTCGCGATCTGAGATACTCAATATTGAGTCTAGCCTGAATAATTTCGCTGATACTCCACTTCAAGACATTCGCGCAGTAGTCAGCATCGCGTCGCTTGATGTCCGGGCGGAGGATTTGAGGGGCGAGAAACACTTTTCGCAGACTCTCTTTGCTCAACCTACCGTTGCCCCGGGTCAACTAGAGATGATGATGCCACCCGTAAGCTTGGCACGTTGGCTTCCGGGGGTTGGCAGTTACATATTGACCGTGGATATTACATCTGAGAATGAGTCAATCACCACCAGTCAGACCGCTGTGATGATCGAATCTCAGAGTCGAACCGATAATCCGTTGAGGGTCATGTTGGTATGGGATATTCACCAGAAAGCCACCTTCGGCCCAGACGGAGTCTACGGTAGCGATCGCGGCGGCGCCTTCTTCGGCAGTACAATCGAGAATCTATTGGTGCCGGCAGCCGAGGTGCGGATGCCTGTAGGCTACGGTGTGAGCCCACTTTCATTGATCCAAGCGGCTGAGGGTGGCAGCAGTACAACTGCCTACCCGGATATCCAGGACATTTCTGCACCGGATAGGTCGTTAGAAATATCCAGCGATGTGTACCTCTCGGAATTACAGGAGGGGGACAAGGGAACTACATTGCTTCGCGCATTAAGAGGCCTGCTATCCACCGATGACGCTGAGTATATTCAGTCCCCACTCGCTCATGCATCACTTGGAGATATGGCGGAATACGGTTGGCACAGCGATGTATTTCAGCAAATTGACAGAGGGCGAGAGGTGTCAGCTGGCATATTCGGAGATGATGTTTCTGAAGCAGCCATGGGGCGAGGGTACCTTCTTCCAGAGGGGGAGCTGAGTGCGTCAGTAATAGCCGATTTGGCAGCTAAGGATATCGGTTTTGCAATTGCCAGTGATAATTCATACAGCGGGGATGAGCGGATTCAGGCACGGCCCTATCTTGCGCGGGATACGGAGTCCAACGAACTTCCCGTAGTCTTCACGGACTCCAGGATAGATAGCCTCTTAGAAAATGCCGATGACACAGCTGACGCCAGAATCGTCATGGGGGCCCTACTTCAACAATATCTTGAGAGCTCAGACGATGATGGTAATCCCGATCCAGTCATAGCGTTATCGCCAGAATTCCGATCTGGTGCCGTAAAAGCACAGGCAGTTGCATACCTCTATCAGTTGATGGTCGAGGAGGGATGGATACTGCCTATAAGCCCAAGTGAGTTACTAGCGGACATTGATGATTCGACCCCAACATATATAGTCCGGGCCAGAGGGGTTGAGGGTAATCTGAGCTCACAGGATGAGTTCACTACCGAGATGATCTCGGCTCGCACTCTTCTGAAGTCCTTTTTGGATTCAGCTGAAGACAGTGAAACTGCTGCTGATCGGATGTGGCCGCTGATATATCTAGCGCAGGATACTAGCTGGAGGGGTAGCGACTTAGATGATCTCGGCATGAGTTATGTTGGGGCTGTAACTGAGCTTGTTGACAACGAGTTCGAGCGAGTTTCGATGAACGTTCGTCCGGTTACTTTGACGTCCGAGACCGGAAAAATCCCCGTGGAGATTCGGAATGACTCCGATTACTCGCTCACTCTTCAGCTTGTAGCGAGTGGCTCAGGTATTCTTTTTCCAGAGGGTGCATCGAGAACGATTGATCTGCCTCCCGGCGCCGAGATTCAGTCCATAGCGGTTGAAGTTCAGTCCTTTACGCGAGAACCAGTTACTTTGACGCTATTGGCCGGAGAGCATGTTATCGGCGTAAAGGAACTTGCCGTTTCCGGCAACTCGATCTACGTTGTGCTGACCGTCGTCGCACTTGCAGTCATTTTGCTTGGTGCCGCCTTTGTTTTGGTGGTCAAGTATCGCCGTGGCGGGGTCGGGCAGCGAGTCAGTCGCGGTGAGGATTAGTTGGAGCCTTCAGATATTCAATCGCTAAAGGGAGACCTTAAAGACGAGACCAAAGCGGTTGGTAGAGCGGCGGGTCTGATGACCGTTGCTGTTGCCCTAAGTAGGGTCACTGGATACCTGCGGATTTTTGCTTTGGCCTATGCACTTGGTATCGGGCTTGAAAGCGCGACACCGAACGCATACAACCTGGCAAATGTGATGCCAAATATGTTCTACGAGCTTCTAGCCGGTGCAATTCTTGCGTCGGTATTGATCCCTATATTTACCAAGCACTTGATCGCCAACGAAAAGGCAGAGGCATGGGCTCTGGTCAATACGATCACGAACCTGGCTCTTTTGGTCCTTGGAGCGATCGTGGTTTTGGCCATCTTTTTCCCTCAACCATTTGTCTATACGCAAACGTTTCTTAGTCAGGGCGCGGCTCCTATCGACGAGATCACATTCTTTTTCCGTATATTCGCTCCCCAGATCGTGTTCTACGCCATCGCAGCTATCTACTCTGCGATTCTTTTCTCACACAAAAAATTCTTTGTGGCGACCATTGCGCCTGTACTCAACAACCTCACTGTCATCTTCACGGTCATGGTCCTGTATGTTCCTTTCTCAAAGGGGGACCCTGAACTTGGTCTCTGGATCCTTGCTCTGGGTACTACCATGGGAGTGGTTGTGATGACTCTGGTCATGATGCCTGCTGTGATCAAGCTCGGTCTAAAATACAGTCCGTCCATCAACCTTAGACATCCGTCTATGGCGAAATTCGGAGCCATGGCCCTACCAGTGTTGGCATTCGTGGGGCTCAATCAGATAGGGCTGACGGTACTCAACAATATGGCAATTCAATTCCCGGGTGGAATCTCGGCCTACCAATATGCTTGGCCTTTGTTTCAGCTGACCTATGCCGTGCTCTCGTATCCGATATCTAACGCGCTGTTTCCCTACCTGTCTGAGCACAGCGCCAAGAACGATATGCCTGCATTTCGAGAGCAAGTATCTCTAGGTGTGAGAACTATCGGCTACCTGCTCATACCCGCAACTCTGGTTGTATTCGTTCTCAGCTTCCCACTAGTAAGATTGTTGCTTGAGCATGGGACCTTCGCAGCAGAGCTTGGAGCCACTGCCATGACAGCCGGAATGCTACAGGGACTTGCTCTTGGAATATTCTCATTCAGCCTCTGGATGTTTGTGACCAAGGTCTTCTATGCCCTACATGACACCGTCTCCCCCATGTGGGTGACGGGGGTGGGCACCGCAATATTGGTTGGACTGATATTTGCGCTGGTATCCACCTTTGGTGTTGTAGGGATTGCGTACGCTCACTCCATCCAGTACTTGGTCACGGGGACTCTCCTCCTCGTCGTACTTCGAAGAAAGATCGGAAACATAGACGGCCATGCGATTGTTTGGTCCTTGTCCAGACAGATCGTAGCGGCGCTATTTGCCGCAGGTATGGCATGGGTTGTCAGTGTAGGCATTGTTGAGCTTCTGGGCTTGGATCTGCTCGTGTACCAGATGCTTGAGGTGATAGCGTCCCTGATAGCGGCCATGGTGACCTATGTTGTGATCACTAGATTCCTTAACTTGCCCGAGCTTGCGTTTGTAGCTGGATTCGTACCCGGACTGGGTCGACTGGTAAGACTCAAGACCGCTGCATAGGTATAATGCAATTCAATGGTGACTAATAAAGTAGCGCGAAAAAAAACGTACGTACTGGACACTAACGTCCTACTTACCAGCCCCAACGTCCTTGAGGAGATCAGGAACGCAGACATAGTGCTGCCATCCGTGGTGTTGCAAGAGCTCGATAAACTCAAGGTCGGCAGAGGGGATCCAGAAACCCGGTATAGGGGGCGCGTAGTGACGCGTGCCCTATTTGAGCTTTCTGAAAAGGGCAACTTGGCGGAGGGGGTGCCACTACTGGGGGGCTCGTCCCTAAGAGTGGTCGAAGTGAACTCGGGGGATGCGGACCTTCCGGCATCCATTCGATCAAAGAATGCCGACGACCAAGTCCTAGGTGCAGCCTACAATCTTAGTAAAGACCCAGAACGCCACGTCATACTGCGCACCAATGATCTGAACATGCTTCTCAAGGCTCAATCGCTGGGATTTGAGGTTGAGCGTAGCGCCGAGATTGAAGTCAAGAGTTTTTGGTCTGCCGTCAGCAGGCGTTGGAATAGTCAGATATTTCCTGTCCTGGTCATAGTTGTAATGGTGATACTTGCCGGATTCATGTACGCGCTAGTAGATACGATCGGAGATCAGCAGACGACGACCGTTGCTGGCAGGGGGATCGCCCAGGCGGATCAGACTCAGCAGCTGATCGCTCAATATGAGGAGCGCATAGCCAATAACCCGCAAGATATTGAGGCCCTGGTCGAGGTAGGTGTCTTGTATCAATCACAGAACAGGTGGACTCTGGCTGCAGAAAGCTACGAAAGGGCCGTTTTGCTCAATCCGAGGGATCCTGATGTTAGGACATTCCTGGCCATTGCGTACTTCAACTCAGGCAGCCAGTCGCTGGCAATTGATGTCCTGAACCAGGTTCTCTCGGAAGATTTTAATTATGCTTCGGCTCACTACAACCTAGGGTCGATGTACTACCATCAAGGTCGAGTCGCAACAGAAGCTCAGCGAGAGACGGATGCGAATGAGTTCTACCTCAAAGCCCAGAAAGAGTTGAATATACTCATCGAACTTGAGCCTGATGGGGATTTTACTAATGACGCGAAGATACAGCTCGAGGATTTGGAAAGGCAGATTCAAGGGTAGAATGTAGCTCGAGCGTCTATTGATTGAGGTGAAAATGCAGTGAGCGAACGAATTGATATTGCGGTGATCGGAGCCGGACCAGCTGGGCTTAACGCAGGCCTTTACGCCGCCAGGGCCAGGCTGGCCGTGGCGGTATTTGAGAGAGGGTCCCCTGGTGGACAGGTTTTAACCACCAGCGAGGTAGAGAACTACTTGGGGTTCGAGAGTATTTCCGGGCCCGAATTGGCACAGACTTTTGAGACTCATGCCCGAAACTCTGGGGCGGACATCAGGCACTTTGTTGATGTCGAAAAGATTCTTCCTGCCACTGACCCTTTAGTTGGTCATGAGATTGTCACCGGAGAGGGGTCTGTATTCGCTGGCGCTGTGATCATTGTCACAGGCGCGTCTCCCAATAAGCTTGGAGTACCCGGCGAAGAGCAGTTCGCCGGACGCGGGGTCTCATACTGCGCAACTTGTGATGGAAATTTTTTCAGAGGTAAGAATGTAGCGGTTATCGGTGGGGGAGACACAGCGGTAGAGGACGCACTGTATCTGTCCCACATTGTCGGGAATGTGACGGTTGTCCATCGCCGTGACGAGCTGAGAGCACAGAAAGTGCTCCAGGAGCGTCTATTTGAGCGGAGCAATGTCGAATTTGCCTGGAATTCCAAATTGGGCGAGGTCAAGGGGGACGATATCAGCGTGACCGGTATCGCATTGACTGACCCGGACGGCAACTCATCGACCAGTATTGATGTGCACGGTGTTTTCGTTGCGGTCGGATTGAAGCCCAATACCCAAGTCGTGCCTGATGGCGTGAAGATGGAAGACGGTTGGGTGATCACCGACCAGAGGATGCATACCAACATCCCGGGGTTGTTCGCAGCTGGTGACATACGCCAGAACGCGCTAAAACAGATATCGGTCTCGGTTGGCGAGTCTGCGGTGGCCGCAACAGAGGCCGGGCGCTATTTGGATGAGATCGGTTGGGATACGGTAGGAATCAAGGTCGATGCCGAAGAAGCGGTGTCCTGAACCACGAAGAGATAGCTACAGAAAGGACGTGGACGTATGTGCCAGGCGCGAGTCGTACTTTTAGACGGAGATGAAGAAAAAGAGCCGATGAAGGAAGTCGTCAAAGTTGTTCCCGGCGGAGCTGGGATGGTGTTGACGGATATTCTTGGTGACACGCTTGAGATCAATGCCCATCTTGCCGAAGTGCTGATGGACCCATTCACTGTGGTGCTGAAGGGTAACTAGCCCGAGCTCGTAAAGACCCTTTATTAGCTGAATAGTTCTGGATATGAGGCCCGGCTGACTGCAGCCGGGCCTCTGTTGTCGGTAGCCCTAGGCCAATGTACCTGGCGTTCTAGCCAAGCATGACAGACATAATGCGTTCAGCAGCAGCAAACTTGATAGTCGGACTATCAACTAAGTGTAACTTGGTAGATTTTGGGGTAGAATCTACTAGCAAACAGTATGAAGGTGCCTATAAGTAGGCATGCGAAAGGAGAGAATATGGCAAAAGCTGTTGGAATCGATCTAGGAACAACCAACTCGGTGGTATCCGTTCTTGAAGGCGGAGAACCTACCGTTATTGCAAACTCTGAAGGTGGTCGTACAACTCCTTCAGTAGTTGCATTTTCAAAGACCGGGGAAGTTCTGGTTGGTGAGGTCGCGAAAAGGCAGGCGATCACCAATCCTGAGATGACCATTCGTTCCGTCAAACGTCATATGGGTTCGTCATGGTCCATCGACGCGCAGGACAAAAAGTTCACCCCTCAGCAGATATCTGCGTTCGTGCTCCAGAAGCTAAAGCGTGACGCAGAGTCCTATCTTGGTGATGAGGTAACGGACGCGGTAATCACTGTGCCCGCATACTTTGATGATGCTCAGAGAACTGCTACCGAAGAGGCAGGCAAGATCGCCGGTCTTAACGTTCTTCGTATTATCAACGAGCCTACAGCCGCATCTTTGGCTTACGGCCTGAACCAGGAAGACAGTGAGCAGACTATTCTGGTTTTCGATCTTGGCGGCGGTACTTTTGATGTATCCGTACTTGAGATCGCCGAGGGCGTATTCGAGGTCAAGTCGACTTCCGGTAACACCAAGCTTGGTGGCGACGACTGGGATGAACGGATCATTGATTGGATGGTCAGCGATTTTAAGGGTAAGACCACTATCGATCTGAGCAAGGATGCCATGGCTATGCAGCGCCTCCTAGAGGCAGCGGAGAAGGCTAAGATCGAGCTAAGCTCTGTGATGCAGACCAATATCAACCTTCCATTCGTCACCGCAACTGCTGAGGGTCCACAGCATCTCGACATGAGTCTATCCCGTTCTGAGTTTGAGAAGATGACTGCTGATCTTGTTGAGAAGGCTAAGATACCCTTCCAGCAGGCTCTTAAGGACGCAGGTCTCGGAATGGATGCCATTGATCATGTGATCATGGTCGGAGGCTCCACGAGAATGCCGATGGTCCAAGATCTGATCAAGGGCCTCACCGGCGGTAGGGATCCACATAAGGGTGTCAACCCGGATGAGGTTGTTGCCATTGGGGCCGCAGTTCAGGCAGGTGTCCTGAGGGGTGAAGTCAAAGACATTCTATTGCTGGATGTGACTCCACTTTCCTTGGGGCTAGAGACCCTTGGTGGGGTCTTCACTAAGCTAATCGATCGCAATACGACAATTCCTACCCGAAAGTCTGAGGTATTCACAACTGCTCAGGACAATCAGGCATCGGTAGAGGTGCATGTACTTCAAGGTGAGAGAGAGATGGCACAGGGCAATAAGACCCTAGGGCGCTTCCACCTTGACGGCATCCCACCTGCCCCTCGTGGCGTTCCGCAGGTCGAGGTCTCATTCGATATCGATGCAAACGGTATTGTGCATGTAAGCGCCAAGGATCTGGGTACTGGAAAAGAGCAAAAGATCACTGTCACCGGAGCCACCAAGCTTTCTGACGACGACATTCAGTCGATGGTAGATCAGGCAGAGGCACATGCTGAAGAGGACAAGAACAGACGGGATGAGGTCGAGGTCCGCAATAACGCTGACACCCTGGTCTATACCTCCGAAAAGTCTCTCAAGGAAGCTGGCGATAAGGTTCCAGAGGAAGATAGAAAGGCTATCGAAGAGGGAATCGAGAAGGTAAAGGGAGCCCTAGCAGGCACTGACGTCGAAGTCGTCAAGACCGAAATGCAGTCCCTTGTAGAAAGCTCCCACAAACTTGCAGAGATTCTGTATCAGCAGGCGGATGAAGGCCAGGCTGATGGTGCTGAAGGCACAGCGGATGGTGACTCTGCAGCGGAATCTGAGGATGATGTGACCGATGTGGAGGTCGTAGAGGACGATGACAATGAGAAGACTGCGTAGGACGGTCAGCAATGAACAAGACTGATGAGACACCTGACGAGGCTGTAGAGCAGACTGACGCTGGGCTTGTATCTGAGGATACTGAGGTAGGGGATGATACCCCCACTGAGACTGTGACCGAGGTTGACAAGGCTCAAGAGTACCTTGAGTCCCTGCAGCGCTTGCAGGCCGAATTCGACAACTATCGAAAGCGTGTCATTAGCGAGCAGGCGGGTATTGCTACGAGGGCGAATTCCAGCCTTATTGAGAAGCTGCTTCCGCTTTTGGACAGTTTTGAGCGAGCTGTCTTTGTCGCTGAGAAGACCAAGGACGCTGAGGGGCTTATCAAGGGAACTGAAATGGTCTACGCCGAGTTCCTTGCAACTCTTGAAAAAGAGGGGCTAGAAGAGATCAAGGCGGATGATCTCCCCTTCGATCCCAGCGTTCATGAGGCCGTCATGGAGGTCGAGTCCGCCGACCATGAATCGGGCCACGTCGTCGACGTGCTTCGAAAAGGGTATCGGGTCGGAGATAGAATGATCAGGGCGTCAATGGTTAAGGTTTCGACCTAACCATAGGCCCCTACTTGTCGGAAGGGTGCGCCCATGGCAGGAGAAGGTAGCTACTACAAAAAAAACTTCTACAAAGAGTTGGGAGTCTCAAAGAATGCGACCAACGCTGAAGTCAAGAAGGCGTACCGGAAGTTAGCTCAGAATCATCACCCTGATACGAACAAGGGAAACAAGGAAGCCGAAGAGAAGTTCAAACGGATCTCTGAGGCTTATGATGTTGTCGGCGACCCTAAGAAGCGCAAAGAGTATGACTCTGCTCAAACAATGTTCGGTCCGGGCGGTCCCGGTGCTGCAAGGCCCGGAAGAGGGTACTCCACTCAGGATGTCGGCGACTTTGGTGATGTGTTCTCCGGTAGGTCCGGTGGACTTGGTGGCCTAGGCGACCTGTTCGATCTATTTGGTTCGTCTGGTGGGACCAAACAGTCGCAGAAGGCAACAGGCGACGACCTTACTACCAAGGTTAACGTGTCATTCAATGACGCTTTGAACGGCGTTACTATGAGAATACCAATCACCAAGGACTCCACCTGTGACCGTTGCCGGGGCCAAGGTGCAGAGCCCGGTCACCCACCTAGAGTCTGCACCACCTGTAACGGCAAGGGGACTCAAGAGCGCAATCAGGGTTTGTTCGCATTGAGCGAGCCCTGCCCCGTGTGTCACGGACGAGGCGTGACCACTGAGAAGCCTTGCACGAAGTGCAAAGGAATCGGCGTGGTGGGGAAGACAACGACCCTAAAAGTCGATATTCCTGCGGGAGTGAAAGACAAGGCAAAGCTACGACTTAAGGGCAAGGGGCAGGCTGGACTGCATGGTGGCCCTGCGGGAGATCTGTATTTGACCGTCAACGTAGCAACTCATCCAGTTTTCGTTCGCGACGGAGACCACGCACGGATCACAGTTCCGATAACCTATTCCGAAGCAGTTCTTGGCACCAAAGTCGTGATTCCGACGGTCGAGGGAAAGAGCACGATCAAGATACCTGCCGGTACCCCCTCAGGCCACACGCTGAGAATCAAAGGAAGAGGTTTTCCAAGCGTTAAGGGCGCAAAGGGTGACTTCTTGATCACGATTGAGATCGATGTTCCAAAGAAGCCCTCGAAGGAGGAGAAGGAGCTACTGAACCAGCTCACTGAGCTTGAGAAGGGTGAGCTTCTTCGCGCTCATCTCACAGTTGAGAAGGTTGGCTAGTGATGAGGCGTGAAGACATCGAAAGCCAGAGTGATCGGCCCATCTACGTCATCAGTATCGCCGCTGAACTGGCGAGTGTACATCCGCAGACACTGCGAATGTATGAGCGGAAGAAACTGATCCAGCCCCAGAGGAGTTCAGGCAGGGTGCGACTGTACTCTGACCGCGACATAGCATGGATCCGTGAGATTCAGCGCTTGACTCAAGAAATCGGGATTAATCTCGCGGGCGTTCAGAGGATAATGGAGCTTCAGGAGGATCTAGAGGAAGCTGAGAGGGCCCTTCAGGCCATGAAGGTCGAGGCTGCTGAGATAGAGGCACGGATGCGGCTAGAGATCCTCGAAACACTTCAGAAGTACTCACCACAGATAGTCCCCAGTCATAGGCACGCTCCGGCAGTTCAAAGGAGAAGGCCATGAGAATGGACAATATTACTATTCGAGCTCAGCAAGCGATGGCTGAAGCTCAGGGAATCGCGGCCGATAACAATCAACAGAACATTGAGTCCGACCATCTTGCCTACGCCCTTCTTCTGGATGAGGACGGTGCCCCTCGTGAGATTCTTAAGCTGCTCGAGGTCGATCACTCACGTGTCTCAACGACGATAATGGACCATATTCAGACCCTTCCAAGGGTTACCGGTTCCTCTGATCAGTATCCCTCGCAGAGCCTCAATCGCGTGATTCGTCAGGGTTTCGCGGAAATGAGTGCTCTCTCCGACTCCTATATGAGCACCGACCATCTATTGCTTGCCATGGTCGCTGAGTCCGGATTTGCTGGGAAGAAGCTCTTGGGGGCCGGGGTTACTCGGGAAAAGGTCCTTGAGGCGATGGCAAAGATCAGAGGTGACTCTAGGGTTGACGGTGAAAACCCAGAGGCGACCCAGAAGGCACTCGAAAAGTATGGGCGAGATCTTACCGACGCTGCGATGCAGGGTAAGCTTGATCCTGTTATTGGACGAGATGATGAGATACGACGGGTTATTCAAGTCCTGTCCAGAAGAACAAAGAACAATCCCGTACTTATCGGTGAACCGGGTGTGGGGAAGACGGCGATAGTCGAGGGGCTTGCTCAGAGGATCGTATCCGGCGACGTTCCCGAGAGCCTCAAGGAAAAGAGAGTCGTTGGTCTCGATCTGGGTGCGTTGGTCGCAGGGGCTAAGTATAGAGGTGAGTTCGAGGACCGGCTAAAGGCCGTGCTGAAAGAGATAACCTCAGCTGCGGGCAGAATAGTACTGTTCATCGATGAGCTCCACACATTGGTCGGAGCCGGCGCGGCAGAGGGTGCTATTGATGCCGCTAATATGCTCAAGCCTATGTTAGCTCGCGGCGAGCTGCGGTGCGTGGGAGCCACTACGCTGGACGAGTATCGAGAGCACATAGAGAAGGATTCGGCCCTTGAAAGACGATTCCAGCAGGTCTACGCCTCAGAACCGAGTGTTGAGCAGACTGTATCTATCCTCAGGGGGCTAAAGGAAAAGTATGAAGTTCATCATGGGGTCAAAGTGACTGACTCCGCCCTGGTTGCCGCAGCTGCTATGTCGGATCGATATATCTCAGACCGATTTCTGCCGGATAAGGCCGTCGACCTGATAGATGAAGCCGCATCTGGCCTGCGCATGGAGATTGAAAGTAGACCTATTGAGGTGGACGAGGTCGAGAGGAAGATCCAACAACTCGAGATTGAGCGGGCAGCCTTAGCGAAAGAGGATGCTGAGCAGGTCGCCGATCGGCTTAATGCCCTGGACCATGAGTTGTCAGAGCTGAAAAAGGTATCCTCCGTTTTGAATGAGCGGTGGAGAAGCGAGAAGTCCGATATTGAGTTACTTGGAAGCCTCAAAGAGCAGCTGGAAAAATCAAAAATGGAAGAAGATCAGTCCATTCGGGACGGCAACCTGGAGCGGGCCGCTGAGCTTAAGTACGGGACCATAATTGAATTGAAAAAAAAGATTGAAGAGTCCGAGAGAACATTGAGCGAGACTGACGGAGAAGCCAGGATGCTCAAACAGGAAGTCGACGAGGGGGATATAGCCGGGATCATCGCAAAGTGGACGGGAATCCCGCTGAGCAGATTGATGGAAGGCGAGATGGAAAAGCTGCTTCACATCGAGGACAGACTCGCAGATCGGGTGGTCGGGCAGGACGAGGCCGTATCCGCCGTATCCAATGCCATTAGGCGGTCGAGAACCGGGCTCAACGATCCAGGTCAACCGATTGGATCGTTTCTTTTTCTGGGGCCTACCGGAGTAGGAAAGACCGAGTTGGCAAGGGCTCTAGCCGGATTTCTATTCGATGATGAGAAGGCGCTGATCAGACTGGACATGAGTGAGTATGCAGAGAAGCACTCGGTCTCTAGGCTGATAGGCTCGCCGCCCGGCTACGTCGGCTATGAAGAGGGTGGTCAGCTGACTGAATCGGTCAGAAGACGCCCATACTCTGTGATCCTGTTGGACGAAATGGAAAAGGCCCACCACGAGGTGTATGACCTGCTCTTGCAGATTTTGGATGACGGTCGACTCACTGACGGGCATGGACGCACGGTGGACTTTCGCAACTCCATAATAATTATGACCTCAAACGTTGGAAGTACCTGGATCCTCGAGGCTATTGATCGATTCGAGGCTGAAGAAAAGGTTTCTGAGGCTGTGCGCAACATCTTCAACCCTGAGTTTCTGAATCGAATTGACGAGATGATCATATTCCAGAATCTGGGCATGCCCGAGATTGAGAGAATCGTTGATATTCAAGCTAAGGTGCTTGTGGGCCGAGCCAAGGAAAAGGGCATCGAACTCGTGCTCACAGATGAGGCGAGGGGTTTCATCGCTAGAGAGGGGTATGACTCTCTCTATGGGGCACGTCCTCTAAAGCGTGCTTTGCAGAAGTGGCTCGGGGATAGCCTGGCCAAAGAGATATTGAGCGGAAATGTGAGATCTGGAGACACCGTTCGCGCTACAGCCGATGACGAAGGCGTGATTCTGACTACAGGCTAATCGCGTTTGCTACGTGTCTGAGTTCTCAGAACCTTTCGTATCCGTTTCGGGGGCCCATCATCGTCCGACCCCTCATTTTGATCTAATGTGCTATTTACCAGTGGCGGCAGTAACGACTCGACATCTGGCTGTGCTACATCCTCTGTAGTTGATGTGATATCCACCTGCTCGGTTTCAACGTCGGGTGGCTCAGCTCCCAGGATCGACAGCAATTCAGCAACGTTCATAGACATCCGGTTCAAGAAGAATCCGGCTAGGTCCGCCGTCGATTCCTTGATGGTTAGGAATTGATCATTCAAATCTGGGTCGAATAGAGAGAGTTCCTTTAGAATTTCGCCGTCGCTAATACAAAAATAGAACTGTATTTCAAAAGGATACTCACCCTCAGGATCAGAACCTGGGTAATACCAGGCATTCACTGTTACGTAGCCGCGGGGTAACCGCAAGCAGTAGGTGTAGAGTCGCTCAGAGTGAATCTGGCCGGTACTGCCGGACATCAGTGCGTTGAGCCGCTCGTCATCAATGAATTTGGTAAGCTCCCAGCCGTTCAGGTCCTCTGGGGTTGAAACAAGTTCCATGGGTTTAGTTTTCCTAGCATTATGGTCAAGTAGTATGGATAGAGTATGCGACCCGGACCTATGCAACAAGGAGCACTATGCCACCCAAAAAGAGAAAACCTATATCAGCTGGTTCCTTTAAATTCTTTAAAAAGCTTGTAGAGTCCCCAAGCCCATCTGGCTTTGAGCAACCTGCTCAGAGAGTTTGGCGCGAGTATGTTCAAGGAAACGCTGACGAGATCGCCTCTGACGTGATGGGTAATTCATGGGGAGTGATCAAGGGTTCTAGTAAAACGGGACCTAAAGTGATGCTCGCCGGGCACTGTGATGAGATCGGTTTCATCATCAAGCACATCGACAAGGAGGGGTATCTCTATATAGGTACCGTCGGTGGGCACGATCCTGCACTTTTCGCGGGTCAGCGCCTCGATATCTATGGGAAGAACGGGGTAGTACGGGGCGTATTCGGTCGCCAGCCCGTTCACATGATTCCGCAGAATGAGCGAGGCAAGGTGGGCAAAGTTCACGAGCACTTTATTGATATTGGGGCCAACGATAAAGATGACGCTCTCTCCATGGTCTCTGTGGGGGACGTTATGACATATGCGGTAGGGGTTGAGGAGATGTCCAATGACATCGTCTGTAGCCGCGGCTTTGATGACAAAGTGGGCTCCTACATAGTTGCCGAAGTGATCAGGCTGTTGTCAGAAGGGAAAAAACCAGCAGCCACTCTATACGGTGTCTCGACTGTTCAAGAGGAAGTCGGGCTCAGGGGTGCAAAGACCAGTGCGTTTGCCATAGAGCCGGACGTTGGCATCGCGATCGAGGTCGGCTTCGCTTCTGACCATCCAGGAATGGATAACCGTCGTACCGGTGAGACCAAGCTTGCAGGGGGTCCAGTTATCGCAATGGGCCCCAATGTGAATCCAACCGTCTTCGAAAAGATGGTTGCTGCCGCAGAAAAGATCGGGATCGAGCATCAGGTCGACGCAGTAGCTGGCGCTACAGGGACCGATGCCAATGTGATGCAGATCAATAGGGCTGGTTGTGCGGCCGGGCTGGTCAGCGTCCCCCTTCGCTACATGCATACCCCGGTAGAGTCCATATCCCTTAAGGACTTGGACACTACGGCCAGAATGGTGGCCGAGTTCGTACGGTCGTTAACGGCCAAAACGGAGTTCATCCCCTCGTAAGAGGGTAAGTATCTACTAGGGAATGGTAGTAGAAATGGCAGGTGCAAAATGCTTAAGAAGGCAGTGTTCGGTGGGGGATGCTTCTGGGGTGTCGAAGAGGGATTCGCAAAGCACTCTGGGGTGACGGCGACCCGAGTGGGCTACGCAGGTGGCTCGATGGAATCACCGACCTATCGTGAAGTGTGTTCAGGGAGCACCGGCCATGCTGAGGTGGTCGAGGTTGAGTATGACGACGAGAAGACCGACTATCGCCAACTTCTAGATACCTTCTTCAGTATTCATGATCCGACTACTCGCGACAGGCAAGGGCCTGATATTGGCAGTCAGTATAGGTCCATAATCCTCTATCGGGACGAGCAGCAACAGTTAGAAGCTGAGCGATACGTGCAAGGCCTGAGTTCAGCGGCAAATACTGGGAAGCATGTTGTCACATTGGTGGAACCGTTGTCTCGGTTCAACGAGGCCGAGGAATATCATCAGAAGTACAACCAGAAGCATCGTGGAGCGGTCTAAGAAGGGTCGTTGGCGAAGATGCGAAGTAGGGCAATATCGTCCATTCGCGTTCCACTAAGGTTCATGCCGACGGCACAGGCTTCTACGCTGTCTTCTATTCTGATGGTCTCTGATGATTCGACCTCAGACATATCTGCTTCCCACTTTGAAGGCGCCTACGGGGACTCTCATGTTCTGCTTGAGAGTCCTCTTCGTGATGGGATAAAGATCACTGAAACGTTCGTCATAGATAATGAGTATATATAGTCGAAGGAATGGCTCCTCGGAATGATCGGTTACCGTTGAATAATCTGGAAGATCTACTTAAACAATCAAAGAACATAAGTGCTGACGACGAGCTCGCTGACAAAGTTATCGAGGATATCAAGAAGCGACATTATCGGGCTAGTGTGGTGCACGTATCCATCTATGTCGGGCTGGGATTGTCAGCAGTAGCTATGATTGTGTTCATTTCGACCATGATCACCCAGATCAGCGGGTCCTCGGTCATTGATCTTGTCGCGCTCGGGGTGGCAGGAGGATCTGAGCTCGGAGTTTCCGGCCTAATAGACGTCACGCTCGCAGTCGCCGAGGCACTTCCCATAGAAGCAATTGCTCTAAGTTTGCTCTCGATATTTGTATTCCTTGTTCTTCTGAGGGCGACGCTAGGAATACTTCGGCACGAGAATCACGAGTTTCGGATCCGGGCGACCTAGCCCATTTTGAATGAAAGTAGGCTCCTCGCATGAATGAAGACGCGAACACAACAGAGCCGACCGACCAGTCCGTTGAAAAGGCCGATGCTCCTATAAAACAAGGGGATATGCTTTTTAAGGGTCTGCTCCTTGGTTCTGGATCGATACTGCTCCTTTTGATGGTATTTTGGCTTGGCATGATGGTCGGTGAGCACAAGGCACAGTTCACCCTTAAGTGGGGCGAGAAATACGAAGATCACTTCGGAGGGATGAATTTCAGTGCGGAGCCCGGGAGAGGGTTCCTGCCAAGACCTAGTGAGAAGCCAGGCATTGGTGGCCATGGTGTCGCCGGTGAGATTCTTGAAGTAGACGAAGACAGCATGATTATTCTCGGGGCAAACAACCTTGAGCTGGTAGTTCTGATCGACAGTGACACTAGAGTCATCATTGGACGATCGTTTGTAGAGCTAGATAAAGTCGAGGTTGGTACTCATGCTGTCGTGATTGGCAGTCCGACCAAGGATGCTGAGATCGATGCAAGGATGATCAAGATATTCGACAAGGCACCCAGAGGGTTAATGCACAATAATGGGCCTAGCGAGCATGGGTCCACAGGAAGATTATGAGTACGGGGAGTGAGTCGATAGGGATTTCAGTGCGCAGGCCAAGAGACACCTCCGCTATGACCTCAGCTGCCCTGGAGTCCTGCAGTGATGAGCGCTTGGCCAAAGAGGCTGCTGGTGGATCACGAACCCATTTCGATCAGGTTGTACGCAGGTACTCGGACCTGCTCTATCGCGTCTGCTACCACATGACCAATTCCAATTACGAAGCCGAAGAGGCTACCCAAGAAGCCTTCTTGAAGGCGTTCAGGTTTATCGATGGCTTTGATTGTTCAAAGCCTCTTCGTCCTTGGTTGGTTCGCATAGCGGTGAACACAGTAAGATCTCGTTTTAGGGCCCGCTCCAGAAGGGTTGAGGAGGTCGTGATCAGCCATGACCTTCCAGGCGGAGGGAATGGGCCGGAAAGTGCGACTGCAGCGAAGATCGACCTTGAGCGCGCACTCAAAACTCTGGGGCGCACGCAGAGAGAGGTGGTCGTTCTGCGGGGAATCGAAGAATTCACTTTTCCTGAGATTGGAGAGGTGCTGGGAATGCCTGAGGCGACAGCGCGCACGATCTTCCACCGCGCAAAGAAAGCCTTGGAGTCTGAGCTGTCTTAATCAGCCTCTCGTACCGTTAGATTGATCGTTCCGAACGGTGCGGAGGTTTCGCTGGACGCCACCTCAATACCGTCTCGATATATCTTCACTGATATCAAGCCGTCGCTTTCAACCTTGCGTACGGTAAGAATCACGGAACCAATAGGTCCCTCTAGTTCAAGATTCCCGGGAACCGGGACGTCGGTGAATTCTTCTCTGGATATCTGGTCCCCGAGGTTGCCTGAGAAATGAACCCCGTCGCTGCCGCTCACCTCTACCGTGATCATGGATTGGGTGGAGGTTTCGCTGGATGATCCAGAGCTGCAACCTGTGACTATCCACATAAATGCAAGTATTAGTGCGTATAGGGGGGCCTTAGCTGCTGCTGCGCGTTGACTGCTCATACTCCCAATGATAGATTAACCAGGAGTTTTTTGTGAAATTGCTACTCATGGATTTCCATCGAGGAGCGTAGACTAGGGAGCGAATTGGCAACGCCTACCATCCCATCAGGGTTACGGGACATTCTGCCTAGAGAGACGTCCGAGATCAGATACATCGAAGAGCGCATTGCGCAGGTGTTTCAGTCTTTCGGATATGGTGAAGTCATTGTTCCAACTTTCGAGTATTACAGCACCTTATCTGTCGAAACCGGTGAACTTCTGTCAAAAGAGATGTTCAAATTTTTCGACCAAGACGGAAGCATGGTCGCCTTACGGCCTGAAATGACTACCTCTGTGGCTCGTCTAGCTGTTCAGAGAATGACGGACCAACCACTCCCGCTCAGACTGTTCTATCGCGGTAATGCCTTCAGGCACGAACCTCCCCAGGGTGGCCAAGCCAGAGAATTCAGGCAGGCCGGGATCGAGTTGATAGGCGATTCGGGGCCGGATGCGGATGCTGAAATGGTCGTTGTTATGATTGAAAGTCTTAGAGCTGTTGGACTGTCTTCATTCCAGGTCAGTGTTGGTCAATCTGAGTTCCTCCGTGGCATCATCGAAAACATCGAGGACGAGCGCACCAGGCTGTCAGTAAGAGCAGCATTACTGAATCGTGATCTAGTCGGATTAAATTCCATTCTGTCGAAGGAAGGGTTCGCTGAGGCCGCTGCGCTTGAGCAGCTCAGTTCTTTGCGTGGTGGGGATTGCATCGCGCAAGCATCACAACTTGTTCAGAACACAATGTCACTGGCGGCGGTTGAGAATCTAAGCGCGATAGTCGACCGGGTGGCCACTATGGGTTACAGCGATGTTGTGACCCCCGACCTTGGAATAATCAGAAATCTTGACTACTACACCGGTGCAGTGTTTGAAGGGTACAGCGAGGGCATCGGCTTTCCGATCTCTGGAGGGGGTCGGTACGACCGACTCACCTCTGAATTCGGTTGGTCCCAACCTGCCACCGGATTCCAGCATGGTGTGGAACGTCTGCACTATGCTCTTGCGCTCGAGAATCCGGAGATGCGAACGGATCTTCCACCCCTTGTGCGTGTCATTGATGAGACCAACGATAAGTCAGTCGTTGATTTCTGCTCTCAGCTTAGGCGGAATGGTTATCGAGTGGCGCTGGATGCAGTTGCAGAGGGATCTGATACTAGCCTCTCTACCTGCGCCCATATCAGTGTCCGGGTCACCCACACTTCAGTTTCAATAGTCGAATCGAACGGTAATGAGGACTTTGTAGCAGACCTATCGGTTGCATTGGCAGAGTTAGGTCAGAGACTCCCTGTACTGGTGGGAAGTGGTAAAGAGTGAAATTACGAATCGCACTCTCTAAGGGTGAGCTGTATAAGAACACACTTTCTCTCCTAGAGACCGTTGGTCTATCGGTTGATGCTTTGCGTGATGACACTCGGAAGCTGTCGTTCAAAGTAGAAGAGGACGACATCGAATACTTCATTTGCCGTCCGACTGACGTTCCGGTCTACATTCAATATGGTGTTGCTGACATCGGAGTCGTCGGCAAGGATGTCCTCATGGAACAGGGAAAAGATGTATATGAACTTGTTGATCTGGGTTTTGGCGGATGCAGATTCGTGGTCGCTGAGCCCGAAGACCCTTCATCGTCAAGTGATGTGATGGACAGGCGGCATGGGCACCTACTTGTAGCCACGAAGTACCCCAAGGTAACAGAGGATTATTTCTCTACTAAAGGCGTCCAAGTCGAGGTAATCAAGCTGCACGGTAACGTTGAACTGGCTCCGCTAGTCGGGTTGTCACATCAGATAGTCGACCTTGCTTCATCCGGTCGTACCTTGCGCGACAATGGACTGCGCATCGTGGACACCATTGAGGAGTGCACTGCTCGACTGATAGCTAATCCTGTCAGCATGAAAACAAAGCATGAACATATATCCACCCTGGTGAGTAAGATGCAGGAGGCGCTTGGGTGAGGCAGACAAAACTGTCTAGCCCGATCACCGAGGAAGACCTTAGCCTTATTTCCACCAAACCCTCGACCAGTGATCCCTCAGTGGTCGCCACTGTTCAGAGGATCATTTCTGAAGTAAAGCGGGATGGTGATGATCGCCTGGTCGAGCTGTCTAAGAAATTTGATGGATGCGATCTTGAGGTAACTGATTTGAAGGTTACCGACGACGAAATGTCTTCTGCAAAGAGCCAAGTCGGTACTGACTTCGCAGCTGCCGTTAAGGGCTCGGTTGAGCGCATTGCTCGCTACCACGAACATGAGATACAAAGCTCGTGGCAGCTGGAAGAGCCCGGGTTTACCGCAGGCGAGAGGTTGTCAGCAGTGGATATTGCAGGTGTCTACGTCCCAGGTGGGAAGGCGACCTACCCATCAACCGCTATCATGGCCGTGGTCGCAGCAAAGACTGCGGGGGTTCCAAACGTGATTATCTGTACTCCGCCAAGGCCGGATGGCTCCATCGACCCTCACGTTCTATATGCTGCTGATGTGGCCGGAGCTAGCGCAGTCTACAAGGCCGGTGGAGCCGGAGCGATTGCTGCTATGGCATACGGGACGGTTGCGATCCCACGTGTGGACGTGATCGTGGGACCAGGCAATATTTTTGTAGCAGCTGCTAAGAGGGAAGTGGTCGGCCAGGTCGGGATCGATAGTCTTGCCGGTCCTAGTGAAGTCGTCGTATTTTGTGATGAATCCGCACCCATGAATTTTGTTGCTGCTGATCTGGTCGCTCAGGTAGAGCATGGGTCCGGAGCAACCGCAGTATTGGTCGCCCTGAGCGACTCAGTGGTCGATGAGGTGAGTGACCAGATCGAACAGTTGCTGACCGCTCGAGGTGACAGCTTCAATGTTTGCCGGGATGAGGTGGCTGAGCGACTATGTGCGGTTGTTGTCTCAAGCAGAGAGACTGCGATCGAGCTGATCAACGCCATAGCCCCTGAGCATGTAGAGCTGTTGATCCAGGATCCCCTTACCGTCTCCGAGCAGGTCAAGCATGCGGGTACTATTCTCATCGGACCGTATGCTTCCGCTGCGATCTCGGATTATTCAGCAGGTCCTAATCATGTGCTGCCAACCGGTGGCTCAGCTAGGTTTTCATCTCCACTTGGTGTTCACACTTTCACCAAAAGGACTAGTGTTCTTTGGTTCGATGAGCACGGTGTGGGACCTGTTGCCAGGATGGCCTCTGAGATCGCTAAGGCTGAGGGTTTGTTGGCACATGCGTATGCAGCTGAACTCCGTGTAGGTGATGATCATTCGGATTCGTGACAGCCTCCAAGGGTTCAAACCGTATAGTCCTCCAGCCGTCACGGCAAAGATAAAGCTGAACACGAATGAGTGTCCGATCAGGCCACCCGAATCAGTTCTATCAGCAATTGAGAAAGTTGCGCGAGAAGGAGCGTTGAATCGCTATCCTGACCCCTCAGGATCTGAATTGAAGTCAGCTATCGCGGAATTGCACGGTGTAGGCGTAGAAAATGTTGCTTTGGGTAACGGATCAAATGAGATTATTCGCCACCTGACTCTGGCTTATGGCGGTGAGGGCAGGGCAGCCCTGATGTTTCCACCCAGTTATCAGGTGTATAGCGTTGCGGCCAAGGTTGCTGGATGTGACATCATCGAAGTCCTTCGCGATGAGACTTTTTCGATCGGTCCGGCTGAGATCGATAGGGCGAAAGCACACGAGCCCGACATCGCGTTCGTGTGTGACCCCAACAATCCTACTGGTACCGCCCTTGGATCTATTGTGGTCGGGCAGATTGCCGACCAACTCGAGGGATTGGTCGTTGTTGACGAGGCATACGCAGAGTTTTCAGAAGGTTCCTCGGTAGGGATTCTGAGCGAGCACTCGAACCTGGCAATTGTTCGGACTCTTTCCAAGGCGTATGGCCTTGCCGGATTGCGAGTGGGTTACCTCATCTCTTCAACAGAGATAGTCAGGGCCGTTGAATCTGTCCAGTTGCCGTACCACCTCAACATGGTTTCCATGGCAGCATCCACTGCCGCTCTCAAATCGCAAAGCGAGTACGCTGAAATCATCGGAAACCTCATAGATGAGCGCTCTAGGGTCATAGAATCGCTTGATAAGATCTCTGGGATCAGCACCATTCCTACACAGTCCAACTTTGTGATGTTCCGAATGAACCAAGACGCGGGCGATGTGTATCGCGAGCTTCTGAAGCATGAGGTTCTAGTTAGACCATATCCGGATGAGCCCCTATTCTCGAAATGTTTGCGTGTGACTGTAGGTACTCCTCCAGAAAACAAGGCATTTATCGGAGCGCTTGAGAAAGTCTTGGCCGCATTCTGACCCATCACATGTAGAATCAATCCGTTACCCAGTTCTGAAGGGAGTAGGGGTTGAGCGATAAAATTTTACGATCATCAAGAATTGAGAGACAGACCTCAGAGACGCAGATTGTCGCTGAGCTTGTAGTTGACGGCACCGGTTCATACGAGATCGAGACGGGAGTCCCGTTTCTGGATCACATGCTGGAGCTGTTCTCTCGGCACGGTTATTTTGATCTCAAACTTGAGGCTAGCGGCGATACCGAAATAGATGCTCATCACACAGTTGAGGATATCGGGATCGTTCTCGGGCAGGCGTTCAAGAAGGCACTAGGTGACAAAGCGGGGATCTCCAGGTATGGATTCTTCATGCTTCCGATGGATGAGGTACTAGCCGAGGTGGCTATCGACCTCAGCGGCAGACCGGCATTTAGGTATGACGTTGTCTTGCCGTACGAGCAGGTCGGGAATTTTGACACCGCATTGGCCCCCGAGTTCTTTAAGGCGTTCGTTAACGAGCTAGGCTTGGCTCTACATATGAGATGCACCGACGGAGAAGAGGTCCATCACATACTCGAGGCCCTGTTTAAGGCTTTTGCGCGAGCATTGGATATGGCCACAAGGCACGATGACAGGGTGATTGGCGTTCCTTCAACTAAGGGCACTTTGGGTTGAGGTCAGGCACCATCGCCCTCATTGACTACGGAATGGGAAATCTCCGCAGCGTCGAAAAGGCCTTTGAGCATCTGGGGGTGAAGGTTGTTCGGACCGACGATCCAGCTGTTGTGGCCGAGTGTGAGGGTGTGGTTCTTCCCGGAGTGGGAGCATTTGGCGACGCCATGGATCGACTGCGTAGCTCTGGACTTGACCGTGCGGTCGTCGACACCATTCATGCCAATAAGCATTTTCTTGGGATCTGTCTTGGGCTTCAGCTACTGTTCTCCAGTAGCCAAGAGGGCGGAGATGTTCCCGGACTTGATATAGTAAAGGGAAAGGTCGTACACCTTCCCAAGGGTCTAAAGACTCCTCATATAGGGTGGAACACTGTTCGCCCTGTGACAAAAGGGGGACTTATGGACGGCGTTGACTCGGATAGTAGGTACTACTTCGTACACTCCTACTATGTAGCACCTGACGACCCTGAATGGACCGCTGTAACCACGGAATACGGAATCACCTACACCTCAGCAATTGAGAAGGGTAACGTATTTGCTTGCCAGTTCCACCCCGAGAAGAGCGGTGAGCTTGGACTAGAAGTCCTTCGACGATTTGCAGACAGACTGTCCGCTTAGCCGGACTCACGATAAGGAGTTAGGAAATCCAGATTATCCCCGCCATCGATCTTAAAGATGGCAAATGTGTTCGTTTATATAAGGGTAGCTTTGAGAATGTGACGATGTACTCCTCACAACCTGCAGAAGTGGCTCAGCGCTGGGAGTCCGAGGGTGCAGAGCGATTGCATGTCGTGGACCTTGACGGTGCATCAGGTGGTGTTCCGACAAATCTTAAGGAAATCCAGGAGATCGTATCCGCAATATCTATTCCCATTCAATTTGGTGGCGGGGTCCGTTCCGCGGAATCCATCGACCAGATGCTGGGCTTGGGTGTTGAGCGAGTGATACTTGGATCGAGGGCTTTGAAGGATCCGGATTTCATGAAAGAGATGGTCTCTGCCCACGGGGATAGCGTGATCATTGGCGTGGATGCCCATGATGGGAAAGTTGCAATCCATGGTTGGCAAGACACCAGTGAGATTACCGCAGTTCAGTTCGCTCGTGAGATACAGGAAGCCGGGGGAAAGAGGATCATCTTTACGGGCATCGAAAGAGACGGCACCCTTGAGGGGCCAAATCTTGAGAGGCTGGAAGAGGTATTGGACGCCGTCGATATCCCGGTCATCTCGTCGGGTGGTATTGGCTATTTGAACCATATTGAAAGTCTGATCCCGTTAGTAGAAAAAGGTGTGGAGGGGGTCATCGTCGGCAAGGCCGTTTACGAGGGCACCGTATCTCTGCCTAAAGCTATCGAGCTGGTTCGGTAATATGCTCGCAAAGCGCATAATCCCGTGTCTCGATGTTTCCGAGGGCAGGGTAGTCAAGGGGATCAACTTCGTAGAGCTGCGTGATGCTGGCGACCCTGTGGAACTTGCGGCCGCTTACGACATTGCAGGCGCAGACGAACTAGTGTTTCTGGACATTACCGCCTCTCACGAGAAGAGGGGGACTATTGTCGAGGTTGCAGCCGACACAGCTGAACGTGTTTTTATCCCCTATACGGTGGGTGGTGGAATATCTAGCAGTGAGGATATCCGTGCCCTGCTGTCGACCGGAGCCGACAAAGTGTCTCTCAACTCTTCTGCTGTCAGGGATCCGTCAATAATCAATGAGACGTCGAAGAAATACGGAAGGCAGTGCATTGTCGTTGCCATCGATGCGCGGTTGCGCGAGGGATCGAGCCCTCCTGCGTGGGACGTATACATCAACGGCGGTCGTATCAACACTGGCCTTGACGTGGTCGAGTGGGCAAAAGAGGTTGACGCCCGCGGCGCGGGAGAGATCCTGCTCACAAGTATGGACAGAGACGGCACCAAAGATGGATTTGATATCCCCCTGACCAAAGCAGTGGTGGGCGCCATATCGATCCCCGTGATTGCCTCCGGCGGTGCGGGAAAAATGGAAGACTTTCTTGAGGTTTTGGTCGAAGGTGGGGCAGATGCAGCCCTCGCAGCCTCGGTATTTCATTACGGAGAGATGAGTTTGTCGGACCTCAAGGATTATCTTGAAAGCCAGGGCGTCACGGTTCGTAAGACTGGGGAAAAGTGACAAAAGGTTCAGTCTGGCCTGCGGAATGCCGCTATCTAGAGGGTCGCTCGCATTCTGATGTCGTCCTGAAAGACATCTCTGCTAGAATCCATCAACTCAAGCTTGATGGCATGGCGCCGAATCTCGCTTTTGTGCTTATGGGGGACGACCCAGTCCACCAGAGACAGGTCGAGCTGAAGATCCGGGTTGCCGAAGAAGCCGGGTTTTCGACTGTTCTTCACAACTTGCCTGGAATGGCCGCACAGCGAACCTTGAATAACCTGCTAGACGAACTTAGTGCTGACATCCATGTACACGCTGTCTTCGGACAGCTTCCATTCACGCGCCATATTTCCAGAGAAGACGCAGGCGGGCATCTGGATCCGCGAAAAGATATTGATCTGCTGAGCCCGACTGAACTCGGCAAATACTACCTGGGAAGATCACTGTATCGCCCTGCGGTGGTTGAGGCGGTAGTCGAGCTTCTGGCCCGATACGACGTGCCCATCAAGGGGGCAGACATTGCCATTCTTGGCCTCGGGGAGATCATGTCCCGACCTCTATCCGTCGCTCTTACTGACATGCAGGCCACGGTCACGGTTTGCCACTTGGCAAGTCAGGACCTTGAAGAGAAGACGGCCAGCGCTGAGATACTCATCACTGCCATCGGGAAGGCCCGGTTCGTCAAATGGGGGATGGTCGGTGATGGTGCGATCGTGGTCGACCTCGGGCAGTCAGCTGTCGGGGGCCGAGTGGTCGGTGATGTGGATGAGCGGGCAGTGCCCAAAAGAGCTGGGGGGCTTACCCCGGTTCCCGGGGGTATCGGCCCTCTGATCGTTACTTCAATACTGAAGAATGCGCTCGCTGCAGTCGAGTCGGCAGCAAGGGAAGCAAAGTAGTCCCGACTCCCAGGTATTAGGTTTGCGGACGGTTCGTCTCGCTGCTAATATGAGCCAGGAAATGTACCCATAAAATTTGTCCGCGCTTTACGTATTTGCGTGAAGTGTCTGTTGTGTTGAGGAGGTGTCTGACCGGTGGTAGATCTAGGGGCCACGTCCCTCATGAGACGTGCGATGGAGCTCGCTGAACTGGGCAGAGGCCGTACCTCCCCAAATCCGGTTGTGGGTGCGCTGGTAACCCAGGACGGAAACGTGATCGCCGAAGGACACCATGCAGTCCTCGGTGGGCTCCATGCTGAGCGTGTCGCGCTCGAATCAGCCGGCACCGCAGCATATGGCTCTACGTTGATCAGCACGCTCGAACCGTGTCGCAGCTTCGGCAGGACCCCTCCATGCACTGACGCGATAATCGACGCTGGGGTCTCAAAAGTGATAGTCGGCTCCATAGATCCCAATCCCAAGGTCAACGGTCAATCCGTTCGATATCTGAGGGAGCGGGGGATCCAGGTCGAGATCGGGACACTTGCATCCGAGGTAGCCGAGCAGAATGAGGCTTACTTCAAGCATATAAGCTCGGGCCTCCCATTCGTCTACCTTAAGGCCGCAATGAGCATGGACGGTAAATTGTCACTTCGAAGGGGTATTCCCACCAGACTCACCGGCCAGGATATCAAGGCCGAGATGCACGTCATGCGATCGTCCACGGACGCCATTCTTGTCGGTGTCGAAACAATTCTCTCAGACAATCCTAGGTTGAGCGCCAGAATTGAGGGAAGCGTAGCCCGACAACCGGCAAGGGTAATACTTGATTCACGTTGTCGAATACCCATGAATTCAGCGGTTGTGGCGACAGCCGAGGACACATTGACTATTGTGGCCACCACTGATCAGGCTGCTCCTGAGAGAATCCAGGAGCTGTCCGATAGGGGCGTTGTCGTCATGGTGTTGGATCGGGGCGCCAATGGCGTTGATCTGAAACATTTGCTCACCGAACTAGGCAATAAGTCCATAAGCAGCCTTATCGTCGAGGGCGGCCCTTCAGTGCATACATCCTTCATACGGCAAGGGCTAGCCGACAAGTTTGTACTCCTATGTGCTCCCTATCTGATCGGTGGCGATGAGGCGCCGAACATGATCGGTGGCGAGAGTCTCTCTCGGTTGGATGAGGCAGAGCGCCTTCGGTTTACGAACAGTAGAATAGTCGGAGCCGACCTCCTCGTTGAAGCCTATCCTGCTGCATATGATCCCGAGATGAGTGAGTGGAACAAATTGACTGAAGAGTTGGCCTTGCGCAACCAAGACGTGGGGGACATCATTTCCCCCGAGACTACGGTCGAGATCCAGCTGACCACGACAGATAGTGAGCGGGATTAATGTTCACTGGTATTGTCGAGGAGCCCGGAACCGTTGTGACTAAAACCGGAGGAGCATCCAGTGGTGGCTCCAGGATAGCTATCAGGGCTCAGTCTGATTTTGTATCAAAAATCGGTATCGGTGACTCAGTTGCTATTGATGGCGTCTGCCTGACGGCAGTAAAGAAGGCCAGCGAGCAGTTCGAGGTGGACTGCGCCCCGGTTACTCTCGAGCGGACCACTATTGGGAAACTGAACACCGGCAACCACGTCAATCTAGAGCTTGCGATGCTCGCGGGCGGTCGGTTCGGAGGCCACTTTGTTACAGGGCACGTAGATTGTGTGGGGAGCATTGCCTCCAAAGTCTCCCGTGGCTCCTCTGTTTTGGTGGTCGTAGATTGTGGTGCCGAGTTCGCATCTGAGCTTGTCAGTAAAGGGTCTGTGACAGTTAATGGCATCAGCCTTACTGTTGCGGAGCTGAGCAGTACCGACTTTACTGTTGCAGTGATACCTCACACTCAGGACATGACCAATCTGACCAAATGTGACTTAGGCCAAGCGGTTAATCTTGAGTCTGACATGCTTGGAAAGTATGTCCGTAGATACATGGAAAAGAACGAGCACGCAGAGGTTGCCTCCTTTCATGAGCAACTCAAAACCAATGGTTTCGCGTAGAAAGCAAGGAATGACAGACACTTTTAGCAATCTTGAAGCAGCGATCGCAGATTACCGTGCTGGGAAAATGATCATCGTAGTCGATGACGAAGACCGTGAGAACGAGGGTGATTTTGTCGTTGCTGGCGAAATGGTCACACCGGAAGCCATAAATTTCATGGCAACTCACGGCAGGGGGCTGATATGTATGCCATGCACCCCAGGCCGACTTGACGAGCTCGGTATTCCCGACATGGTCAGCGATAACAAGAGTGAGCAGGGGACAGCGTTCACGGTATCAATCGGTGCCAAGGGCCGCATCACAACAGGTATTTCCGCTAAGGACCGGTCCGAGACTGTCCGGGCCGTAGTCGAGTCTTCTACCACGCCCGAAGACATCTCGATGCCGGGACATGTGTTCCCTCTTCGAGCAAAGCCGGGGGGCGTGCTCGAAAGAGCAGGCCACACAGAGGCTGCGGTGGATCTCGCGCGCTTGGCGGGACTGACTCCAGTCGCCGCTCTTGTTGAGATCATGAATGAGGACGGCATCATGGCCCGACGGCCGCAGCTCGATGAGGTCGCCAAACGTTTCGGCCTACGCATCGTGACCATCGCAGACCTGATTCGCTACAGACGTACTCGCGAGAGGCTTGTTAGCAGGATCGCCGATGTGAGCCTTCCCACCGGTTTTGGGGAGTTCAGGGCCCTTGCATATGAATCACTTGTCGACGGACGACACCAGATCGCTCTAGTCAAAGGCGAAGTTGAGAACCAGGCCGATGTGCTTGTCAGGGTGCATTCGGAGTGCCTAACCGGGGACGTGTTCCACTCACTGCGCTGCGATTGCGGGGATCAGATGCGGACCGCTCTTGATATGATCAATGCTGAAGGAGCAGGAGTATTCCTGTATGTCCTAGGACACGAGGGTAGAGGGATCGGACTGGCCGCCAAGCTGCAAGCCTATGAACTTCAGCAGAAGGGTCTGGACACAGTCGAGGCCAATGAGGAGCTTGGGTATCCAGCCGACATGAGAGATTATGGGATCGGTGCACAGATTCTTGCGGACCTCGGGGTCTCTACGATGAGGCTTATCACGAACAATCCGCGAAAGATCGTTGGCTTGGAGGGGTACGGCCTAAAGGTCACCGAGCGGGTGCCGATTGAGATCGAGTCAAGACCAGAGAACGAGGGCTATCTGCGCACTAAGCGTGACAAGCTCTCGCACTTGCTTGAAGATGATTCCTCCCAAGGGGAAGTAGAGAACATGGGCAAAGGCCCAGATGAAAGGAGCTCGAGTTGAACAGAGTCGAAGGAAAGTTGGCAGGTGACGGACTTAAGGTCGCCATAGTCACTAGTAGATTCAATGAATTCATCACAGACAGGCTCACAGAAGGAGCAGTACAAGCCCTTGTGCGGCACGGTGTTGACGAGGCGAATATTACCTCAGTGGCTACTCCAGGGTGCCTCGAGATACCCCTCGTCGTGAAAAAGCTCATTGATAAGGGTGGGAATCACGCCGTTATCGCGTTGGGTGCCGTTATTCGAGGAGCCACGCCTCACTTCGAGTATGTTGCTGCTGAGTCAGCAAAGGGGCTAGCCTCCATATCTCTATCCTCAGGGGTTCCAGTTATTAATGGCATCCTAACCACCGACTCCATCGAGCAGGCGGTTGAGAGGGCCGGTTCTAAGGGCGGCAACAAGGGTGCTAGCAGCGCTGCTGCGGCGGTCGAGATGGCCAGCCTGATCGATCAGATCGGAAGCTGAAGTGTCCGAAGGTCAGTCAGAATCCAGAGTGGACTATGCAGCCACTGGTGTTGATACCGGTGAGCGCTTCGAGACTGGTCTCGCAGCTCTTCTAGCCTCAACGAATAGAACATTCTCGTATCCCCTGAATAATCCGCCCGCCATGGACAACGGATTCTTTGCCAATGTTGTAAAGGTCTCCGACGAACTTGGTATTGCTGTGTCCACCGATGGTGTCGGCAGCAAGATTCTCATAGCTGAGTTGCTTGAGAAGTACGATGGGCTAGGCGCTGACCTAGTTGCGATGAATGCTAACGACGTTATATGCGTAGGTTCCAGACCCGTAGCATTGGTGGACTACATCGCGGTCCAAGGGATAGATGATAAGTTCCTTGCAGAGTTCGGCGAAGGACTTCGCGAAGGATGCCGACAAGCTCGGATAAGCGTACCAGCCGGAGAGATTGCACAGGTTCCGGCTATGATCAAAGGGGTGCGTGAGGGCAAGGGATTCGACCTTGTGGGCACTTGCATCAAGACGGTCGACCTAGATTCGATCATTGATGGATCCAACGTTACCGCCGGAAACGTCATCATCGGTATTCCCTCATCGGGCATCCACAGTAACGGCCTCACTCTTGCACGCAAGGTACTGATAGGGGAGGGCTCTCCTGACGAGTGCCTGTCATCCCTAGAGTCCGTATCAAAAGAGGTCGGGCGAGACGTCGGGACCGAGCTACTGGAGCCAACACGGATATACGTAGATGAAGTGATGGCTGTTATCGACGCAGATATTCCGTTGGCTGGAATCGTTCATGTGACCGGGGATGGCTTTCTCAACCTTCTTAGACTCAAGAGCGAAGTCTCGTATCGAATCGAGGCGTTGCCTCAGACCCCTGCCATATTCGATCTCATCCAGGAAAGAGGCGGAATCTCCGACTCAGAGATGTATACGGTTTTCAATATGGGAGTAGGTCTCTGCTTAGTTGTACCTGAAGACTCGGTCGGCCGTACACTAGCTGCCCTGTCGAGTGTTGGGTGTGATGATGCAGCCGTCATCGGATCGGTCTCAGCCGGAGACCCTGAGCGGACAGTTTATATCGAACCAAAACAGCTTGTAGGAACTGGCAAGACTTTTACGAGGTGACTCGGTGACTAGTCGGGCGAAGAACATCATCCTGGCCGTCGCCCTAGTAGGGCTATTCGTGTTAGTCGTCACGTTGTACGGTCAAGATCCAAGCGAGACCCCGTCTACTATCGAGAATTCTACTCCCGAGTACCCCTTCACATTCATTGATGATGTGGGTCGCAAGATCACCGTCGAAGAGGCTCCGACACGGATAGTATCGCTGGATGCTTCCTTGACCGAGATTCTGTTCCACCTTGGGGTCGGAGAACGAGTCATGGGTGTGGACGACCGTTCCAACCATCCAGCAGGAGCGGGCGCTGTCGCATCAGTGGGGTCGAGTGTTTCACCTGACCTTGCTGCCATGGGCAGTGCCGTTCCGCAGATCGTTCTTGCAATAGAGGAACCGTTCGAGCCGGAACTGATACTCGCACACGCAGCCCTAGTCGTCTTGAACATGGGAGGGCTTGAGGACATGTACCGATCAATGGGTTTGGTCGGGCGAATTTCCGGTATATCTACTGACGCCGACGCAGCTATCTCTTCTATGCGTGCAAGGCAGAGTTCTTTGGCCCGAAGGATTGCGGGAAAGGAGCCAGTCTCAGTCTATGTGGAGCTAGGTCCGGAAAGCCGAGGGGCCGGGGCCAATCTCGATTTTATCGAGGAGGTCTTGGGTCTTGCTGGATCGAAAATGGTTCTGCCCGGTAACGGCGTTGCCTATGATCCAGAGCGAATCGGTGTTATCGAGGCCCTCAATCCCGATTTCTTGCTGATTCTCGATCCTTCGTCCAGTGCTGATCAAGTTCTGAGTCGCCCTGGCTGGGATGACTTCCTTGCCAAGTCGCAGTCCCAAATTGTCGGTCCCAGTGATATTGAGATCGATACTATCCTGCGGCCGGGACCCAGGTCTCTAGACGGCGTTGAGCGGTTGATAGAGTACTTCCACCCAAAGGGCCAGGGGCTACCCCAGTGACTGCATCAAAGAGGACTGGGCTGGTCCAAGCGTATACCGGTGAAGGCAAAGGAAAGACAACTGCTGCAATCGGCCTTGCCGTTAGAGCCTGCGGCTCAGGAATGACGGTTTCTATTCTTCAGTTCCTGAAGGAAGGGGGGCCGACCCCATCGTCAGAAATAGCCCCCCTCAGGGATCTGCTTGGAGTCTCTGTCGACCAATACGGAAGAAGCTCCATATACACCCCAAAACCCAGTCGCATGCAGGTCATGGATAGGATTGCAATTGGGTTTACACAGGCTGAGCGAATCCTGAAGGATGGGTCGTGCGATCTATTGATCTTGGATGAAGTCCTTGTCGCTGTTTCCTTTGGCCTCGCAGACGAACAGCGGCTGATTGAACTCATCAATGCTCGTCCCGACAGCGTTGAGATAGTACTTACCGGACGCGGTCTTACTGAAGATGTATCCGGATACTGCGACCTCATCACCGAAATGCGCCCGGTAAAGCACCCCTACGCATCTGGAATCACTGCCCGAAAGGGCATTGAGTACTAGGCCGGCTGGCTTTCTGATAATCTCGTCTGTATGCAAAGCAATGAAGTTCCAGTCAAGGCCATACGTGGCGCAATAACCGTTGCGGATGACTCAGAGCCTGAGATCCTATCCGCAACCATCGAGCTGCTGAAGTCCATTCTTGAGAAGAATGGACTTCAGCCCAGTGAGATCATATCGATTGTTTTCACGGCTACTCCAGATATTACTGCCGCATTCCCAGCAAAGGCAGGGCGAGAGATGGGGCTGGCAAATGTCCCTCTGCTTTGCTGTAGTGAGCTTGACATCGAAGGAATGCTGCCAAGGTGTATCCGAGTGATGTTGCATGCCTGGATGCCCGAGAAGGACGCAAGCCATATCTACTTGAGGGAAGCTGTCAAACTGAGACGGGATTTAACCCAGTAGTATTTTCGCACCAGTCACTGGTATCATTATCAGTTCTAGATTCAATACACACGCAGGTTAGGTGATACGTGATGATGATTATTATGCGAGGAGATGCAGATCAGCAACAAGTTGATCATGTCCTCGAGCGTTTACGCGAAAAGGGCGTTGAGACTCACATCTCTAAGGGAGCCTTCAAAACGGTCATTGGGATCGTTGGCGACAAAGAGAAGTTAACCTCTGTTCCTATCGAGGCAATGCCGGGTGTCGACGAGGTCATTCAGATCCTTAAGCCATTCAAGCTTGCCAGCTCCCAATTCAAATCAGAAAAGACCATCGTCAATGTGAACGGTGTTGAGGTCGGGGGCGACACTCTTTGTGTTATAGCAGGCCCATGCTCTGTGGAAAGCCATGAACAGATCCTTGCAGCAGCTCGTGGCGCTAAAGCTGCGGGTGCAAAAATGCTTCGGGGTGGAGCGTTCAAGCCCCGATCGTCACCTTATTCCTTCCAAGGCCTTCGCGAGGAAGGGCTTAAAATGCTTGCCGACGCACGAGAGGAGACAGGACTACCAGTCGTCACCGAGGTGCTGGACGTACGCGATGTTGACCTCATCGCACAGTATGCAGATGTTCTTCAGGTCGGCACACGGAACATGTCCAACTTCCAGCTCCTCACCGAGCTTGGTGTAGCCAAGAAACCAGTCTTGCTCAAGAGAGGGATGGGGGCCACTATCGAAGAGCTCATCATGGCAGCTGAGTACGTCCTCAGAGAAGGTAATGGAGATGTCATCCTTTGTGAGCGCGGTATCCGTACCTTTGAGACGTACACGCGAAATACTGTGGATATTGCTGCCATTCCAGTCGCGCATCATCTTTCACATCTACCGATAATGCTGGACCCGAGTCATTCCACGGGGAAACGTGAGCTTGTCTCACCGATTTCTAGGGCTGCAATCGCTGCTGGGGCCGATGGGATAATCGTCGAGGTTCATCCTAACCCCGAGGAAGCTCTGTGTGACGGATCACAGTCGTTGGATATCCCAATGTTTGAGGATCTAATGGAAGAGCTCGATAGAGTCGGTCGGGCAGTGGGAAGGCCGATCCACTAGAGTGGATTTTCCCACCAAGATCACCATTGCCGGGGTCGGCCTTATTGGTGGCTCCATAGGAATGATTCTGCGCGACCGTGAGAATCCTCCTGAAATAGTGGGATTCGGACACCGCCAATCAACTCTTGACACAGCTATGGATCGTGGTGCGATCGATTGGGGAACCACCGATCTTGCCGTTGCCGTAGAAGGAACAGATCTTCTGATCATTTGTACACCGGTACGCGGGATCATTCCCCTTCTTGAAAAGGCTGCACCAAACCTTAAAACAGGCTGCATCGTCACTGATGTTGGTAGCACCAAGAAGTTCTTGGTCGAAGAGGCTGAACGGGTCATCGGTTCCGGGGTACATTTTGTCGGGGGCCACCCGATGGCAGGTTCCGAAATGACTGGAATCGGCTCTGCGACTCCGAATCTGTTCAGAGGCGCATTCTACATACTTACTCCTACCTCTCTGACCGAATCCGGTCCTCTGGCAGTCATGCAGCAGCTAGCCGCTCATTGCGGTGCTAGGGTCGTCACGCTTTCACCCGATGTCCATGACGCGATGATGGCCACCATCAGCCACATGCCACACATGGTGTCATCTGCACTTGTGAATGCTGCGAGCCAGGCTCAGCATGTGCACGCAGAGGCTGATCTGCTGGCTCTTGCTGCTGGTGGATTTCGAGATATGACCCGTATTGCCGCTTCCTCATCGGATGTCTGGGTGGATATTTGCATGACAAACCGAACTGAGACAGTGGATGCGATTGAGAGCTTCAGGAAACACCTCGGGAATATCTCGGATGCAATAGGTAGTGGTGACGAAGGAACACTGCGCAGCCTGCTTGATTCCGCTCGGGAACTTCGCGCTGCGCTTCCGGGATCTATCCCAGCCGAGGAGGTAGCCGTCAGGTTGAGAGTATTGATTCCCGACAAGCCAGGTGTTGTCAGCGAGGTCACTAAGATCGTGGGGCAAAATGACCTGAACGTGCTTGACCTTGAGCTGCTCCACCTGAAAGATGGAGAGGAGGCTGTACTTGAGCTGTCGTTCTCCAGTGAGAGCGACCTCAGGACGGCCGAGACGGTTCTAAGGGATAATGGCTACTATTCGTCTTTGATCAGTAGGTGAAACTGAAGTGATTCTAAGAGTCGAGGGCATTGGCCCTTTAAAGGGGGGCCTGAAGGTTCCCGGAGATAAATCGATATCGCACAGAAGCTTGATATCAGCGTCCATAGCGGAGGGATACTCCGAGATCAGTGGGCTCAGTAGTGGCCAGGATGTCCTGTCCACTTTGTCCTGCTTGAGACAGCTTGGTATTGGGATAGCAATAGACGGCAACAACTGTCGAGTTGAGGGTCGTGGGTTGAAGGGCTTCATCGAGCCCGACGACGTACTGGATGCTGGGAATAGTGGAACCACCCTTAGAATGCTTCCGGGATTGCTGTCCGGCCAGTCATTCCTGACTACGATGACGGGAGACAGTTCTCTCAGGAAACGCCCGATGGGCAGGATCATTGAGCCACTCAGTCTTATGGGTGCAAAGATCTGGGCTCGAGACGGAAACCGCTTGGCTCCTATGTCAATCAAAGGTACTCAGCTTAGCCCCATGGAATATGAACTACCCGTCGCTAGCGCACAAGTTAAGAGTGCCATCATATATGCAGGGCTAATGGCTGAAGGTGTCACGGAGATAATCGAACCATCACAAAGTAGAGATCATACGGAGCGGCAACTGGAGTTTCTCGGGGCCGATATTTCAATTGATGTTGTGGGCGGGAAAAGACACATAAAGGTCGTGGGAGGCTCCACTTTCACTGGAGGTCTATTCGAGGTTCCTGCGGACATATCGTCCGCCGCGTTTTTCATGGTTGCGGCCACCCTCGTGCCCGGCTCCAAAGTGGTTCTTGAGGACGTTGGTCTGAACGAGACCAGAACAGGAATTCTTGAAGTCCTCAAGTCAATGGGCGCGTTTATCGTTACCGACAATGTTCGAGTGGTGGGTAAAGAGGAAATAGGCCGAATCACGGTCAACAGCAGTCCGCTGCTTCCAGTCACAGTCCGAGGCGAGACTATCCCTAAAGTCATTGATGAGATTCCGATACTTGCGGTAGCCGCGACTCAGGCAACTGGGGTAACAGGGATTCGAAATGCCTCTGAGCTTAGAGTGAAGGAGTCGGATCGCATTGCTGCTCTTGCTCGTGAGCTCACGAAGATGGGGGCAGTAATAGAAGAGCTTCCGGACGGCATGATCATTCGCGGCCCATCTAAACTCCATGGGGCCAAGGTCAACAGCCACGGGGACCATCGAATCGCTATGGCATTGGCTGTGGCAGCACTTGTAGCGGAGGGTGTGACAGAAATATCCGATGCAGAGTGTGTGAGTATCTCTTACCCCTCGTTTGCGCAGGATCTAGCATCTCTTGGCGGAACTGCTTGATCATTACCATCGACGGACCCGCAGGGTCCGGAAAGAGCACTACGGCGCGTGGCGTTGCCCGGTATCTTGACGGTCAATATTTGGATACAGGAGCGATGTATCGGGCCATTACTCTTGGGGTTCTAAGAAATAGTCCGGGGTCAACCGATTCGACGGATGCAGTGTCTGTTGCCGCTGACTCTGTGATCGAATTAGGGCATCTCGATGATGGATCCCAATGGATCAAGCTCAATGGCGAAGATGTGTCCCTGGCGATTCGCGAACCGCTGGTTAACGAAAACGTCTCCTGGGTCTCTGCGGTTCCGGAAGTCCGCACAGCTATGGTGACTCTCCAACGAGAGATCGGCGCAAGAGTCAGCGAAACTAACGGTTTCCTTGTCGCTGAGGGTCGTGACATGGGAACTGTGGTGTTCACCGACGCTGAGTTGAAAATTTATCTGACTGCCGATGTAGCGGTCAGGGCCTCACGAAGAGGGCAAGATCTCGTTGCCCAGGGGCACGGAGTGAGCCAGTCTGAGGTCGCTGAATCTCTAGTCAAGAGGGACCGCCTGGATTCTGATCGGGAGATAGACCCACTAAGACCCGCTGATGACGCCGTAATGGTTGATACGAGCAACCTTACTGCCGACCAGGTAATCTCCAATATCGCTGAGATGGCTTGTGGCCGCTAAGAGAACCCGTAGAGCAAAGATCCTATGGGTGATTTTCACATACACGATCAAGGTTGCCATGCTTGCCTTCCGAGTCCGAATACACGGAAGAGAATCTGTACCAAAGAATGGGCCCGTAATACTTGCTTCCAATCACACTAGCTACATCGACCCCCCTCTGTTAGCTATGGCGATGATGCCCCAGTTCATCAGCTTCATGGCAAAAGAATCACTCTTTGAAGTGCCGGTCTTAGGGTCGTTCATCACCGGGCTTGGGGCGTTTCCAGTGAGAAGGAGTAAGGGTGACCGACAGAGCATCAAGGCTGCATTAGCAGTCCTGAAAGAGGAAGGATTTCTGGGAATATTTCCGCAGGGCGCCCGCACCCTTAGCTCCGAGATCGAGATCGAGCAAGGTGTATCTCTGCTAGCATCTCAAGGAAACGCCCAGGTAGTACCCATCGGTATCCGAGGTGCCGGGAAGGTTTGGGTTGGGGGCAGATTCCCTATCCGCTTTCCGCGTATCGAGGTATTTTTCGGGGAGGCCATTACGTGGGATGAGGTTGTCGACGAAGGCTCCAAGGGCAAAGCGGCAAGACAAGAGTTCTCTGACGCTCTTTCGCTGAGGATATCCGCCCTAGCTGGGCATGATAAAATCGAAGTCGTCCATAAATCCCGATGAATTGGAATCTACGTGCATCAATCGAACTCTGATAGGGGCCCCCTCAATATTCTGGTCGCTGACGCTGCTGGATTTTGTTTCGGAGTCGAGAGATCGCTTCGACTCGCCCAGGAAGCTTTGGCCGGTCAGGCTCGACCAGTGCGTAGTCTGGGCCCGCTTATCCATAACCCTCAGGTGATCCAGGAACTGCAAGAGCAGGGACTGACGGTCATCAATGATCCCAAGATTGCTGACTCAGGAACTGTAGTAGTAAGAAGTCACGGTGTCGGACCGTCAGCAATTGAACAGCTGAATGAGTCCGGCGTTGAAGTAACTGATGGTACCTGTCCATTCGTTGGTAAGGCCCAGCGGCACGCAGCCAGACTGGTCGACGAAGGCTACAAGCTTATTGTGGTCGGTGAGCACGATCACCCCGAGGTGAGGGGGATCGTCGAGCATGCCAGAGGACAGGCTATCGTTGCCGAAAGCGCCGATGATATGCCGGAAGAGCTTGGCGACCGGATCGGCATCGTAGTGCAGACTACGCAGTCGTCGAACACCCTACAAGAAATCGTAGCTAGAGCCGCAACCGTTTGTAGTGAGCTTAGAGTTTTCAACACCATTTGCAGTGCCACTATTGAAAGACAAGAAGCTGCAGTCGCTGTCGCGAAAAAGGTTGATCTGATGCTAGTGATCGGTGGGCGAAATAGCGGCAATACTCGACGGCTTGTTCAGCTATGTGAAGGAACAGGCACTGATACGCGACACATTGAGACGGTTGACGAGTTCAGTCCGGACTGGGTGGAATCTCTCTCGAGTATCGGTATAACCGCTGGGGCTTCGACTCCATTGTATGCAGTGTCGGACACTGTATCGGCAATAAAAGATGTTCGGTCCGCCAAGGTGGTTGAGTGATCCCAATCGGTTCGGTCGCCACGGATTCACCTGCATATTCAGCTGGGATCCGGTCAGGTGACTCTCTGGTGGAACTGAACGGCAAGCTGCCGACGGATATCTTGGACTACTACTTTCTTGCTGACGATGCTCAGATCCATTGTGTGACAGTAAAGCCGTCTGGGGACTCTTCCCATGAATATTGGATCCAAAAGGAAATCGGAGAACCCTTGGGGCTGCATTTCAGCGAGGTAGTCTTCGACAACGTTACAGAGTGCGCGAACCATTGTCGCTTCTGTTTTGTGGATCAAATGCCCAAGGACCTTCGGCAAACGCTTTATGTGAAAGATGACGATTATCGGCTTTCGATGCTCTGGGGCAACTTCATCACTCTGACTAATCTTGGCCATGACGAGATTGACCGGATCATCGAGCAGCGGTTTTCGCCACTATACGTATCACTACATGCCACCGACTTGGATGTCTATTCTGATCTTGTCAGGCCTGGGAAGGGTGCGGCTCAACCGTTTGACGTACTTGAATCTCTGCTAGAGGCTGAACTTAGTGTTCACATCCAGATCGTTCTGTGTGCAGGGTTCAATGATGGCGTTGTTCTTTCAAGGACGCTGCATGACCTGACAGTGGGAAGGTTTTCCGAAGTACAAAGTGTCGGCATTGTCCCCGCCGGTGTCACCAGGTTCAGCCCCCCAAAGTCCGGCATTCGCCCCTTTAGGCCTGACGAGGCCTCTGTTGTGATAGAGCAGGTTCATGCTTTTGCCAAGCACGAAAAGGTGTTTCTTGCAGACGAGTTCTACCTGCTGAAGGGTGATAGGATTCCCATCGACGCTGAGTATCAGGACTACCCGCAGTTGGAGAACGGTATAGGAATAGCTAGGCAATTTATAGATGGTTTTAGGAGAGAGCTTCAGGGCATGTCGGCGAACAATTCTGCGGCTGTAGTGACCTTGGTCACAGGAGAGCTAATTTCCTCCGTCATGAATAGTCTTATCGGTGAGTTCAACCTGAAGACAGGGGCAAATGTTAGGGTTATTGCAGTGCACAATCAGTTTTTTGGGGGCAACGTAGGCGTGGCGCCCCTTCTTACGGGTCAGGACATTATGGGTGCCCTTTCCGGTGCAAGTGGTAGGGTGTTAATTCCCGACAATATTTTCAATACTGATGGCCTCACACTGGATGGATTTCGAATCGAAAACATTACCGACTCCAAGAATATGGAACTTATCGCTGCGCCCGTAGACGGATCAGAATTCGCTGAATTTCTTCTAAGGTGTACAGCGGCATGAAAGTTATAGAGAGAACAGCTGTTGTTGCCATCGTCGGAAGACCGAACGTTGGCAAGTCAGCCCTAGTGAATCGGCTGTCTCAGATGGACAGCGCGATTGTTTCCCCCATTGAAGGGGTTACACGAGACAGGAACTACCTTCAGACAGAGTGGACTGGTAGGCGCTTCACCATTGTAGATACCGGTGGGATCAGCGCAGACAAAGATGAGACTACAGAGTCCATTCGTGAGCAAGCGATGATGGCCATCGAAGAGGCGGATGTGATCGTCTTTGTGATGGACAGATTCGCTGGCATCATGCCCGGTGACACTGAGATCGCAGACCTACTCCGTCGGACCCACAAGCCGGTTATCCCAGTTGTGAATAAGGTTGATGACCCGGGACTGCACAAAGAAGGCGTGACCAGTTTCTACGAGATAGGTTTAAGCGAACCCATTCAGGTCTCTGCGTTGCATGGACTCGGCACCGGGGACCTATTGGATGAAGTCGTCAGCAAACTTCCTGAAGATACTGAAGAGGTGAGCGAGGACGAGGTCTCCATTGCCATCGTAGGAAGGCCAAACGTTGGAAAGTCATCTCTGCTGAACCGGATCATTGGGAGCGACCGGTCTGTTGTTAGCCCGATTCCTGGTACGACGCGTGATGCTGTCGATAGTGTCATCGATGTAGATGGAGTCAGATACCGGTTTATCGATACTGCCGGAATCCGGCGCCGGGGCAGGGGAATCGCTGATCTTGAATTCTACGGATGGGTCAGGGCAGTTCGAGCGCTTGAGCGGGCCGATATCGCTCTCTTTCTAATCGATGCTTTTGAAGGTGCGACCGAGATGGACCAGAAAGTCGCCGAGCTAATTGAGAAGCGCAAGTGCGGCATTGTTGTTCTGATGAACAAGTGGGACCTTCTCAAGGGCGACCCCGAGGCTCAGGAGCGTTGCGAAAAGAGCATGCAGCGTCGTTTGTGGTTTTTTCCCCACGTCCCGTACCTCAACATATCCGCCGGCACCTCAAAGGGGATGCAGAGGCTATTCCCTGCTATTCAAGGAGTCTCCGAGGAGTTCTCTCGCAGGATTTCTACAGGAAAGATGAATCGGTTCTTGGATGATTTCAGAAAGACAAATCGAATGCCGTCCAAAAAGGGGAGAAGTCTTCGAGTCGAGTACGGCACACAAGTCAGCGCGGCCCCACCGAGCTTTGTCATCTTTGTCAACGACACTAATCTTGCGTCATCTGGCTTCAAGACCAATATTGAACGTCAAATACGAGAGGAATTCGGATTTAGCGGTGCGCCCGTCCTCATCACGTTCAGGGAATCAAGCTAGGTGGATCTTTTAGCATACTGGGGAGCGATTCCCACCATTATCCTGGCGCTACTAATGGGTTACCTTGTGGGAGGTATTCCATCCGGTTTTGCTCTTGGAAGAATTGTCTACGGAATGGATATCCGAGAACACGGTAGCGGTAACATCGGTTTCACCAATGTGTTCAGGGTTCTTGGTTTTACCCCAGGAATGCTTGTACTAGCCGCAGACATAACAAAGGGATGGGTCGCCGTTGGTCTCGGGGTGCTAATGGTGAATGGGGCAGAAGGCGTTGTGGCTCAGACAGTGCCGGTCTTGGCCGGGGCAGCTGCCATTGTGGGGCATAGCTTTAGTTATGCGTTAAAGTTCAAAGGTGGCAAGGGGGTCGCAACAGCGGCTGGTGTGATTCTCGCACTCATGCCTTTTGTTGCTCTGATCGTGACGGCCGTGTGGGCGGTACTGTTGCTTGGATCTAGGTATATGTCAGTAGCATCCATCGGTGCAGCATTCTCTTTTCCGATTGCAGCATTCCTGACTGAAAGATCCGGGCCTGAGATTGTGTTTTCGGTGCTCGTATCTCTCCTAGTGGTGCTGCGCCACTACTCCAACGTGAAGCGTTTGATCGAGCGTACTGAGCCGAAGTTTGAGTTCAAGCGATCTGAAGATGGTTCCGATAAATCTCGCATGCACTCAGAGGATGCCTCTAGATGAGTATTTCTGTTCTCGGAGCAGGCAGTTGGGGTACGGCGGTTGCAAATCTTCTCTCCGGAAACGGCAACGACGTCACGATGGTCGCCAGAACTGAGAGTCAGGCCACTGAGATCACCAACTCTAGGGAGAACACACCGTACCTGCCTGGAGTCATTCTTGATGGAGGACTGAAAATAGTCTCTGGGGGTCAAGCCGCAGTGGCCGATAGTCAGATCATTGTGCTTGCGGTCCCTTCGCGTTGGATCAGGGAAAGTCTTACCGGGTTGACGGACGAGCTGAAGCACTGCGTTTCAAGTGGTGGGGCTATCGTAAGCTTGGTCAAAGGACTAGAGCCTGAATCTCATAGTCGCGTGACCCAGATAGTATCCGAGACACTGGATGTAAGCACAGACGTTGTGTCTGTACTAACGGGTCCAAATCATGCTGAAGAGGTGGCCAAAGGAATTCCTACCGCAGCAGTCATCGCTGCCCCCAAGCTGAATGTCGCTGAGAGGCTCCAAAGTGTGTTCAACACTGACTCCTTTCGTGTGTACACACATCCCGACCCGCTGGGTGCTGAGCTTGCAGGCGCCTCAAAGAATGTGATCGCAATAGCGGCAGGCATTTCCGATGGGCTTGGTTATGGAGATAACACTAAGGCAGCTCTCCTAACGAGGGGATTGAACGAGATGGCTCGACTCGGAGCTGCGGCTGGGGCCCAGGGCTCGACTTACTATGGATTAGCTGGGATGGGTGATCTGATCGCCACCGGAACCAGCGCTCATTCGAGGAATCGTAGGGTTGGCGAATCTCTTGGTCGCGGTGAGACTATCGACTACATAACTTCGCACATGCGAATGGTTGCAGAAGGTGTTACCACCGCCCCTGCCTTGCTGGCTATGGCGCAAGAGTATGGTGTTGAACTGCCCATCACTCAGCAGGTGGTTAATGTGATTACTGGTGCATGCTCTCCAAGGGCGTCGGTGGACGCCCTGATGACCAGGGAGCTTGCGTCAGAAGTCTAGCGGTTTGAGTCTTCCTCGGTGAGATGCCCCTGCTTGTTCGTAACGGAGTCAGCGATCCGGATCTTGTTGATGACTTTTTCGGAATGATTCTCCATATACGGAGTTTTCGTTTCCTGCAGCATGATCAAGGCCTGAGAGAATCTCAATATCTCCTGTGTACCCCACAGGCTTGGACTCAATGACAACCGAGTATTTTCTTCTCGATGATCTCGGGGGCGCCGCACTCGAAGAAGGAGACGACTAGATCGGTATCAAACTGAGAGACGGGCTTCAGCAGGCCCCTATGCGGGATGGTAATGTCTTATGCCAGCCGGAACATAGAGCGATGCGAGCTGTACCCAATGCATGCCCGTCTTAGGGTTTTTGCTTGCTCCCGGATGGCAAGGCGAGAATCTTTGTAGTTACTCGGTTGATGGCGGCGAGGGTTGCTCTTACTACCGCATGATCGATCGATCCGTCATCTGCTACAGGACAGGATCCGGAAAGCACCTTGTTCACGGGCTCGAAGCAGTGGACGAGGACCACGACAATCGGCTGATCCAGTAGTGTCACTTCAGAAATACTCTCAACAGTGAATTGATGCTCGCGGTCAGCAAGGTCCTCTACGGCCAAAAGGGTGGCCTCAGCGATCAGCCTCAGCCTCTGCTGAGATGTTAGATGCCCCGAAGCCTGACCGGTGCCTTCGCGTTTGTCTATATCAAGGGTTACCTGTGCTTCACCATTTGTTGAGTTCGCAATGAACACGATATTGGAGATTTTTGGTCGCTTCGCTCCGTTTGAACCGCGGCTGGAGCCATTTCTCGCAATTTCTGCCGGAATGGCATTACTCTCGATATGCAGAGAAGACGGGGGAAGCGAAAGCCCGTACGTACCGGCCAGCAGTTCTTTTAGGAGATTCTCGAATTCGTCGGGTCGCGTACCTTCGCGAAGAAGTACGTCGACTTTACTGATTCCTTTACCCTCATCCCCATGCACCTGGCAGGTGACTACTTCGGGGTATTTTCTAATGTCTTCTTCCAGAGAGTAGCGGTCGAATCCGCGTTGTCTATCCATCATCCACCCCCAATGTAGCGCCCAAAGGGCCTCCTGCCGAATGGCGCGGTGGTGGAGTGGACAAACTCGGATTCTGAGTCTTGCACTCGTCTTTCCTGCGGCTTTTCAGTACTTGGTTCATCAGTTGTCCGCGTGCTGGCTTCAAGCGCTGTATCTGCGGAGTCAGCCTTTCTAAGACGCTTGGCCTTATATAGCCTTGAGTCCGCGATTCCCACGAGAGGCTCTGATGCTCCCGCATCGTTCGGGTAATTTGCCATACCAAAGCTAGCACCTACGACCACACCCGATTCAAAATCTTCATTAAGGTCAACAATACGCCTCTCAAGCCTTGTTACAAGGGAGTGGGTGTCGTTATTTGGCAGATGAGGAAGAACTATGGCGAACTCATCACCCCCATACCTCATGGGGGTGTCGATCCTTCGAACGTTGGCCTTAAGCACTTCGCCGATCCTTCTAAGAAGTCTGTCACCCGCCTGATGTCCATAAAGGTCATTGAACGATTTAAACCCGTCTAGATCCATGAGGACGAGCGAAAACTCCGTACCCAAACGTTCGGATCTTGAGATCTCTTGGGGGAGGATCTCATCGAAGTACCGTCTGTTGTACAAGCCGGTTAGACTGTCTTGCATCCGCAGCTCTTCCGAAGCGCGGAACCGCAGAGAAACATCTATGACTTTTCCGGCCGTACCCACGAGGAATCCAAGGAATCCGTCAGAGACGTCCGGGGCAGTAGAGTTACGGTCAAGCCCTAAAAGAAACAGTCCATCGCCACTGGTCACGGCAATATCAACAAGCGGAGAGTCGATCCACTCAACATCGTCGCCAGATGGATCATCGATGATCTGTCGCGCGCCTGAGTAAATGTGTCGAGCGTCATCCAGCTCATAAGTGTGATTATTCGCCCGCACGATGAACAGCTGGTCATGGTAGGTGACACCAGCACGGTAGTACGCTGCCAACTGCAGGTTCAGGCCTTCCACTAGGGCCATTAAGACTTCGTGTACCAAGGTCTCATTATTGTGATCCCCAGCTAAATCGATGAGAGGCATGATGTGCCTCGCAGCGTGCTCAAGCGGGTCAGATGCTGTGGTTTTGTCGATCTCTCGACTATTCTCTTCCAAGAGTTAGCCCCGTGGTAGTCAATAAGCTCCCTGACCTAATACATCGTCAAAATCAGCGGATAATAGGAATATTAGAGAAAAAGATCTAAATGGTCCATATATCCTTGTCTGAGCATAGCTTATCAAAGATAGAATGTTTCCCATGGGCAGATTAGAGCATCCTTCAGTTGTTGGCATAGATATCGGTGGTACTTTTACTGATTTCTACTTCGTCTCGGCGGAAGGACTTAAGGTGCGAAAGGTACTTTCGTCCGCCCAGGCACCGTCTGATGTCATCAAAATGGGAGTTCGAGGACTCCCCATGAGTTCGTGGGATGTTGTTCACGGTTCTACAATTGCGACCAATGCCCTTATCGAGTCACAAGGCTGTCGAACGGCATTGGTGGCAACCGATGGCTTCCAGGACCTAATCGAGATCGGCAGGCAGGATAGGCCTGACATCTATAACCCAATGCCCAGAAGACCTGATGTGCTAGTTCCTCAGGATCTGCGAATCGGGGTTTCCGAGAGGATCAGTGCGGACGGAGGGGTCCTACTGAGCCTGACCGACGCAGAGATTGAGCGTGTCGTGGCTCGGGTTGGCGCAACAAATGCCGAGGCGGTAGCTGTATGTTTTCTGTTCAGTTTTATATACCCTGAGCACGAAAAACTGATAACTGACGCACTCAGGGGCGAAGGATACTTCGTGACTGCCAGTCACGAGATTCTTCCCGAGTACCGGGAGCATGAGCGCATGACGACTACTGTTTTGAATTCCTATCTCTCTCAGCTGGTCGGTGAGAGTGTGGACGAGGTGGATAAGGCTTCTCGGGGTCGTTCTTTTTTGGTCATGCAATCCCATGGTGGGGTCACCAGCTCGGCGGATGTAATGCAGAACCCACTCAGCATGGTTATGTCAGGCCCAGCCGCCGGAGTTCTGGCCGCACAAAGGATATCTGGGGAAGCCGGATACAAAATGATGATCAGTTTCGACATGGGCGGTACTTCCACTGACGTTGCTTTGGCAACCACTGAATACCCCCGATCGTCAGAGGGCAGTATTGCAGGTAGGTCCTATCGCCTTCGAAGTTGTGATGTTGAGACGGTGGGAGCAGGTGGGGGGTCCATTGCTTGGATAGATCCTGCTGGGTCCCTAAAGGTCGGCCCCGAAAGTGCTGGGGCTTCTCCGGGGCCGGCCAGTTACGGCACAGGGATTCTGCCAACAGTGTGCGATGCCAACCTCGTCCTGGGAAGGTTGCATGCTGAGGCAGCGCTAGGAAATGGGATGAAAATGGATAGGGCGCGTGCCATTGCGGCCATCGAACCCCTTGCGACAGAGATCGGTACCTCTGTCGAGGATGCGGCTCTAGCTATCGCTGACATAGTGGACTCCAATATGGCTAGAGCGATACGCAGGGTTTCTTTGGAGAAAGGGCATGATCCAGCCCAGGCTGTTCTGGTGGCATACGGGGGAGCCGGACCCCAACATGCTTGCGACGTTGCTCGTGCGATGGATATCAACGCGGTGCTGATACCTCCATCTCCTGGAGCTCTTTCTGCCCAGGGGCTGGTCATGGCCGACAAGACTAAAGAGAAAGCAATAGGTTGCCTTGGCGTCCTTACCGAGCGTGCTTCTGAGACCATTGGTCAGATACTGGATGGTTTGAGCGTGGAGAACCTAAGTGATCTGCACCGACTATCCGTTAGGACAGAGCATGCCGAGCACAAGTATTGGCTGGATCTAAGATATCTGGGCCAGTCCTATGAGATATCAGTTCCTGTTAGGTTGCTGGACGGTCGCAGCGAACTCGACTGGGAACGAGCGGTTGCGGACTTTCATTCCTTGCATAGAATCCAATACGGATTCAGTCACCAGAACAAGGATATTGAGCATGTGGCCGTGAGGGCTCTCGCGTCCATTCCTTCAGGCGTAATTCTGGGAGATCGGTCGGCCACCGAAAGGGATTCGTCCCACACACTTCTTGAGGGTAGTGAGCATCAGATGTGGTTTCATGCTGATGGCACCTCAGACACAGCCCCAAAACAGTACTCCACTCAGGTCTTTCTCAGAGACGAACTTTCGAGCAACCGGATAGACGGTCCAGCCTTGGTGCTACAGCATGATTCTACGGTTGTGATCCCCCCTGACTTCTTCGGCGCAGCGGACGCTTTGGGAAATCTAGTTCTGCAGAGTGTGAACTCGTGACCGGCATGGCCAGGATCGGGATCTGGAATGATCTATTCGCCTCTGTTGCAGAAGAGATGGGGGAGACTCTTGGGCGCTCTGCGATGTCCCCCAACATAAAAGAGCGTCGGGATCATTCCTGCGCCATTTTCGATCAGAACGGGCATTTGGTCTCACAGGCGGCTCACATACCTGTTCATCTTGGGTCCCTTCGGACTGGAGTCAGAAATGTTCTAAACGAGATCGAGTTGACTGCCGGTGATGTAGTTGTATTCAATGACCCATATATCGGCGGCACCCACCTCCCAGACGTTTCAATGATTTCAGCCGTTTATTCGGAATCCCAGATCATCGGTTACGTGGCAAGCAAGGCCCATCAGAGTGACATTGGTGGTTCGAACCCTTCATCCATGGGGCTTGCAAACGACATTTCCGACGAAGGGATACTTATCCCTCCAACTATGATTGCCCTGAAGGGGGCCATCAATTCAGAGGTGTTCGAGCCCATCATGTCCCAAATGTTGAACAGGGAGGAGCGCGAAGGGGATTTTCAGGCCCAGATCGGTGCTCATAGGGTGGGTGAGGCGCGCCTTTCGGCCCTCGCAAAAAGGTATGGCATAGATAAGTTCCGAGGGTCCATGGACGATCTGATCCAGTACTCCGACAAACTGGCTCAGAGTCTAATCTCCCAGATCCCCTCTGGAGAGTACATGGGGTCGGACTTGCTGGATGATGATGGTTTCGGGAACACGGACATCCTGATTAGATGCCGAGTGGTTGTCGCAGATGATCAAATACTCTTTGACTTCTCTGGTTCCTCAGATGCAGTGGAGGGGCCACTCAATGCTCCAAAAAGTGTCACTGAATCGGCAGCGATCTATGTTCTCAAGTGCATTTTAGGTGCAAGTGTTCCAATGAATGAAGGCCTAATGCGCAGAGTGAAGCTGATCACCGAGCCGGGCTCCATCGTTGATGCTCAGAGCCCCTCTGCCGTTGCTGCCGCCAATGTAGAGACTTCTCAACGGGTGGTAGATACCATCTTTCGAGCCTTGGCACCCGCTATGCCTGAAGTGATTCCAGCCGCATCGTCAGGGGGCATGAACAATGTATCCATATCTTTCGAGAGGCCGGACGGGACCAGTATGTCCTACTATGAGACCATCGGTGGGGGAGCTGGAGCTGGCTCCCATTATGAAGGCGAATCTGGCATTCAGACTCACATGACAAACACCATGAACACTCCTGTAGAGGCCCTTGAGATGAGTTACCCCATGCGGGTCCGACGTTATGAGATTCGAAATGACTCCGGAGGCCATGGCAAGAACAGGGGAGGCAACGGCGTTACCCGAGAGTATGAGTTTCTAGCCCCTGCAAGAATCGCACTGTTGACTGAAAGACGGGCCAGGGGGCCCTGGGGGCTGAATGGTGGCCTCCCTGGGTCACCTGGGTTTAACCGCTTGATCACGTCGGAAGGTGAGTACGATCTTGCGGCAAAGGTGGTCAAAGATGTTAATGAAGGGGATATTCTAAGTATTACTACTCCTGGCGGCGGAGGCTGGGGTAAAAGTGACAACAAGGATGGGATGATTGATGGGTCTACCTGAGGGTATAGCTACCGGAGCACTGAGAGCGGTTACTCAGTGCATGAAAGTTCAGACCGGTGAGACTGTAGTGGTCGTATGTGATGAAGGCACTATCAGTATGGCGGAGGCGCTATACGACGCGAGCATCGACCGTGGCGCAGAACCGATACTGGTTATGATGGAGGAGCGCGGGCAGCACGCCGATGAGCCTCCTTCTCCGGTTGCATCTGCAATGGCTGCAGCGGACGTCGTCTTTGGAATCACCACCAAGTCGATCAGCCATACTGCAGCTCGAAGAAATGCCTGTGCCGCTGGAAGCAGGGTTGCGACTCTCCCCGGTATTACTGAAGAAATCTTTGATCGTGGACTAAATGTCGACTATGAGCACATCGCCGCCGTTAGCCGGAGGCTGGCGGACAAACTAGATGTTGCTGATCAGGTGCGCATTACTACGGAACTCGGTACTGACCTCAGATTCTCCATCGCCGGGCGAAAGGCTGAGTCGGATGGAGGGCTTTATCACGAGAGGGGGGCTTTCGGGAACTTACCAGCCGGAGAGGCCTCAGCCGGCCCGCTAGAGGGAACTGCTGCCGGTAGGCTGGTTATCGATGGCTCAATGGCATCCATTGGATTGCTCAGTGAACCCCTGATCTACGAGGTTGAGGCTGGAATCGTCCGCAATATCACCGGGGGTCCAGAAGCCGCTGCACTTGCCAGTACGCTCGACCCCTTTGGCGATGCCGGCCGAAGTCTGGCTGAGCTTGGTATAGGTACGAATTCCGGCGCCTTGTTGACTGGCAACATCCTAGAGGACGAAAAAATACTTGGTACGATCCATATAGCTGTGGGAAATAACATGTCCTACGGTGGATCCATCAACGTGCCGATCCACCTTGACGGTGTGGTTATGTCTCCAACCGTGTACTTGGACGGGGAACCGATCATGGAAAAGGGAGACCTACTGGTCTAACGCAGCAATTTCTGCGAGATCGCAACGATTGCCGCGGATATCGCATCAAGGTCGTAACCACCCTCTAGCGTGACAATGAGTCGCCCATAGCAGAACTCCCCAGCAAGCTCCATCAGCTTGCCTATGGCCTCGACGAATGCGTTTTGAGTTAGGGCGAGGGTAGCCAAGGGGTCATCGTCCAGGCCATCAAGGCCCAATGAGACAAGTATCAGCTCGGGCCGGTGAGCCTCAATGGCAGGAACAACGTGCTCGTGGAAGAGGTCAAGGTATGCCGAGTCTCCGGTGCCGGATTCTAACGGGATATTGAGAATATGTCCTGAATCTCCCGCCCCGCGCTCATCCGGATAGCCTGAGCCTGGGTAGAGGGGCATTTGATGTAGAGAGGCGAATAGCACGGCTGGGTCGCCCCAAAAGATATCCTGAGTGCCATTGCCGTGATGGACGTCCAGGTCAACGATGGCCACCTTGTCTAGATTCAAGTTCCGCAGGGCGAATCGGGCTCCGATTGCAACATTGTTGAACAAACAGAAACCCATGGGCCTATCGTAGGTAGCGTGGTGACCCGGAGGCCTGACAAGGCAGAGAGCTCGGACCTCATTGGGGTCTTTAGTGGAACAAACGGACGAGACAGCCTCGACAAGGCCTCCAGCAGCCACCCTAGCAGCATCCAGGCTCCCCTTCGAAACGTATGTATCGGGGTCGAGCATAGTGGGCGCGCTCTCAGAGGCAGCTTTTACAATGTTCAGATGAGATTCGGAGTGGGCCAACATCAACTCTTCATCCGTAGCTGCGTGAGGTTTCAAGGGGGTGAATCGATCCAGTGCTCCAGACTCCTTGAGTGCGTCTTCGATCGCGACAAGGCGTTCAGGCCGTTCAGGGTGAGGGTAATCGGGCCGGTGTAGCAGGAAGCGATGATCCAAAAGGATCCAGGTCAAGCTTCCGGCTCCGAGATCGGCTCAGGACTAGATATGACCTCTTCCTGATCCTCGACTCCGGTCTCATCGTCATCGTCGTGTCCTGTGACCTTCCTCCAGGTAACGATGGCCTGATTCGCAAGGGCCCACAGTACCGCAGCTGCAGGGGCCCCAAGAATTGCTCCCCACACACCAAAGAATTTGTAGCCGATAGCAAGCGCCAGGATCGAAGTGACCGGATGAAGGCCTAGTTGACCGCCAACTATTCGGGGCTGAATAACGGTGTTCTCTAGTTGGTTAAGAATCACAAAGAAGATGATGACGACAAGTGCCAGTTGCGGGCCACCAACTGCAAAGGCGACAAGAACCGCTGGAATCGCGCCAAGTATGGAACCCACGACCGGAATGAACTCAGCAAGTCCCGAAAAGACACCAAGCAATGCGCTGAACGGCAGACCAATGAAAAACGTAAAGATCCCGACTGGGATGCCGATCGATAGCGCCAGAAGGAACTGCCCGCGGATGAACGAAGTTGCAATATCACCGAGTCGAGTAGTGAGAGCCATTACGTCGTCGTGATGAGCTTTTGGAAGAAAATCGGAAAGCCGGCGCTTGAAGTCACTGGCAGACAACAAGAGGTAGATGCTTATGATGGTCGCAATAACCAACTGACCGACCGCGGAAGTCACCGCGACTATTCCGGCGCCAAGACCGCGAAGGACGGCAGTACTGACGGATTGTAGCTGTGCGGTGAAACTTTGCAATAGGGATCCAGTGTCGAGCTGAATGCCTATGCTGGCGGCCAGACCCTCAACGTAGGGGATCGCTTGGGGCGCCTTTCTGATAAGGTCGGGCGCTTGCTCCGCAAGCTCCTGGGCCTGCGATATTAACGGTAAAGATAGAGCGGCGAACACAGCACCGATCGTTGAGATGCCCACCATATAGACGACCAGAACAGTTACTACCCTGGGAACCCTGCTCGGCAGGCGTGACTCCAGCCACCTGATCGATGGTGAAAAGGCCGCGGCTATCAGCAGTGCCACGATGAATACCAGAATAATGTCCAAAAGCTGGCCGAATATCCATACAGCTAGCGCCAGGAGTCCGATTATCAGCCAGGTAACAACCAAGACCTGAAGAATCTTTGTATAGTCGCGCTCCAATGGCCCTCCGCATTCACTAGAGTATTAGATGAATTCTGACATAGTGAAGCGACTACACCAAGGAGGTTTGATTTGAGAAAGGCTATCAACACTAATGGGGCGCCAGCCCCTGTAGCTCCCTATTCGCCGGGGATACAGGCCGGTGAGATGATATTTCTCTCTGGGCAGCTTGGGCTTGATGCCAATACTGGGCAGCTGGTTCCGGGTGGCGCAAGGGAACAAGCGGAAAGAGCTCTCAAGAATATCGCGGCCCTAGCCAACGGGGCAGGTGGATCTATGGATGATGTGGTTAAGACCACAGTATTCATGACTGACCTTGCAGAGTTTGGACCCATCAACAGCCTATTCGAGGAGTTCTTTGATCAACCCCGGCCAGCCAGGTCTGCCGTGGAGATCTCGGCTTTACCCCTAGGGGCTCTCGTTGAGATCGAGGCCATCCTGTGCAGAGGTGGTAACCATTGATCCCAACTTGTCAGGGATAGGTGCCTCAATCAGATCACCAGAGCACATAATATCCACTAGGGCGGGATCCAGCTCTTTTCCTGCCATTTTTCGAAGGGCAGCCACAGCTTCACCAGGGGCGAGCCCACTACCTTTCGGGGGCGGCTCCATTAGCTCTTGGTACGCTTCACACACCGAGAGCAGTCTTGCCAGAATCGGGATGTCCTCACCGGATAGTCCATCTGGAGTCCCGGAACCGTCCCAGTTCTCGTGGTGATGTATTATCGTCGGCGCTAGATGGCTCAGGCCTTGTAGGGTCTGAAGGACCCGACCGACCGACTCTGAGTGCATATTGATGATCTTCCACTCGGTGTCTGATAGTCCACCAGGAAGTCTATCGGGCCGGCGATCAACGGCCAATGAGGCCTTTCGTATCGTTTTCGGATGACCATGATTATGCACGAGCACACCAAGCACGAGTGCTTCCTTTTCTTCTGCCCCCAACCTGAGCGAACTCGTCAGCTTCTCAGCCGCTACTGCCGCAATTGACCTGTCGCGACCATCACGAGCTTGAATGGCAGCAACAAGCGCGCCTACGGCCACAAAGTCGTGGCCTCTCATCCTTGCAGTGATGCCTGGGTCGTCTGACGTGCCGGGTTCATCAACGTCAGGGGAGTAACAGACTCGGTCTCTTCCTGATCGTTTCGCCTGGATCATTGCAGAGTCCGCAGCGGATATCATCGAGTCAATGCTGCTACCACAAGCCGGGAAGTCTGCTACTCCGGCGCTAGCTGTGAGTCTTAGTCGTGATCCGGACACACCTTCAACGTTGACTTCCGAGATGGCCTTGCGGATCTTGTCGACTACGTAATGGGACTCGTGCAGGGTTGTGTGGGGGAGTATTACTGCGAACTCCTCGCCACCGTACCTAGCGCAAAAATCAGTGTTCCGGATAGCAGTTTGAAGCGTACTTGCCACTGCCGCCAGCACCTCATCGCCTTTTGTGTGTCCGAGTCGGTCGTTGATAGTCTTGAAGAAGTCCAGATCGAACATGGCAACGCAAAACGTCTGATTGTAACGAGCTGCTCTTTCCACCTCGGCACCCAACTGCTGTTTGAATCGCCGATGGTTATATAGGCCAGTGAGACCATCCGTCGCCGCGATATGTTCCTTCTCTTCCAACAGTTGAGCCTTTTCAATGGCAAGGGCCGCTTGGTGCGCCAAAAGGCCGAGCAAGGATACCTCGCGGTCGTCAAAGTGTCTGACCTTAAAATCGTCGACGTACAGGACACCGATGGTTCTTCCTCTAGCTTTCAGCGGAACTGCTGCTATGGCGCGAATACCTTCAGAGATCATCACCGTGTTGTCCAGGCTGGGGACTGCATCAGTATTATCAAAGACCATCGGCTTGTTGGAGTTTATGATCTGATCTGAGAGTCCGCCTTTTCTCACTGGCCATCGAGACACCTCTATGAATCCCTCAGAGAAACCTTGTGAGCAGCAAAGCTCAAGGGTGTGATCCTCTTCATGATATAGCGCGATGCTCGCCGCAGGGGCTTCTATTAGCTCCGTGGCACTTTTTAGAATCGACTTCAGAACATCATCTTGTGAGTTCGCGGTGGTTAGCATCAGACCGATGTCGTAAAGAGCTCGTTGATCCCGCTCCCTACGAATTCGTTCGTCGACCATGTTCCACATAAAGGAAAGGGATAGACCCGCAATGACCTCGGTACCAATGGGACAGTGCTCGACGATCTGCCTTTGGGCCTTTTCCGAGCCAGAAGCATCGATCACCACATCGATCCGGCTGAGTGCCATCAGATCCTCTATTGAAGTCGTGGTGAACAAGCCCAGTTCGCGGGCAAAGGCCTGACCTGATGAGTCCTGTGTCCGAGTGGCAACACCGAGAACGTGGACTTCGGGGTCCTCAAAAAGTAGGGAAAGAAGGTCTCGACCTCCGGAGCCTACACCGATAAGAACGATTCTTGTCATTGATCCCCTAGCAACATTTCATGAATTACGGCAAACGACTATCTCTTCGAACAATTGAAGTATCGTCATTCTGTGTGATGGTCTTAAAGGATTGTTCCTCAGCGGCTTTATGTCAGACCCCTTATCCCGTAGTATGTCTGCAGTACTCGAACCGATCTCGCCCCGCACGTCCAGACTGATAGGTGGTACACACTTTTGAAGATCGTACTTGTCGAGCCAAAATCCCCGGACTTTCACGTCTTTGAGAAATTTGCGCTCCCCCGGATGGGACTTCCTATGATTGGAACCATCCTAAAGAATGCCGGCCATGAGGTCATCATTTTTTGTGAAGATATTGCCCCCATCGATTGGGCAGATGTTTACTCTGCTGATCTAGTGGGTGTTTCAAGCATCACAGTAACAGCACCCAACGCTTACGTAGTGGGTGACAAGGTGCGCGCCAAGGGTATTCCCGTTGTTATGGGTGGCGTCCATCCCACATTCCTTCCCGAAGAGGCCCTTGAGCACTCTGACTATGTTGTTAGGGGCGAGGGCGAAGAGGTCATCCTTGAGTTTATTGAGGTTCTCGACGGGAAGAGAGAGCCGTCAACGGTCAAGGGATTGTCCTTCAAGAAGGATGACGGTGAGTTCGAGCACGTTCCCATGAAACCGCTGATCCAAGATCTTGATGCCCTACCATTTGCGGACATCACGCTCATCCGTGGTCACAAGCGGATACCCCTGACTCCCATCGTCACATCTAGAGGTTGCCCATACGACTGTACCTTCTGCTCGGTGACTCCAATGTTCGGTAGGGGATACAGATTCCGTAGTCCAGAGAACGTACTGGATGAAATTGAAGAAAAGAAGGCTGACAAGGTCTTCTTTTATGACGACATGTTCAATGCCAAAAGAGATCGCATGTTCGCCATTTTGCAAGGGATCGTTGACAGGGGCCTGAAACTGCTCTGGAACGCTCAGGTTAGAACGAACATTGTGAAGCACAAGGGCAAAGAAGACGTTGAGATGCTAACTCTGATGAAGAAATCAGGAGCTGGCTTTCTTTACATCGGATTCGAGTCGATCAACCCGGAAACTCTTAAGGCTTTCAATAAGGGCCAAGACGTTGATGACATCGTCGAATCTATCAAGCTTATACAGAAGTACGACATCACGATACACGGGATGTTCGTCCTTGGATCAGATATGGATACCGCTGAAACAGTCAGGTCCACCGCAGATTTTGCCATTAAGAATCGAATCGACACCGTACAATTCATGATTCTCACGCCTCTTCCAGGCTCAGAGGACTTCAAGAAACTTGATGACCAGGGTCGGATCTTCAACAAGAACTGGCGCTCCTACAATGCGCATTATGTTGTGTACTGGCCGACTCTGATCACAGCGGCGGACCTACAGCTCGAGGTGACCAGAGCCATGAGAAGGTTCTATTCTGTCCGACAGGTTTTTTCTATGGCCATTCGACGCAGGTGGTATCAGATGTTGTACAGGGCCTACGGGCACTGGGTCCTCAGGCAATGGGTGAAGCTAAACAAAGGCACCGTGCGCGAGCTTCGGGAATACACCAAGAATGTGCCGATTGCCATTCGCGAGAAGATTCCCACCGTCGAGATCGGTGGTGACTCCGAGCAGATTAAGCCAGAACAGGCTTGATCTCTGCTCCTTTCTGGATCGTCGATGTTTTTGCCGACCGTCCTTTTGGCGGTAATCCACTCTGTGTAGTCGCGCCAAAGGAGCCACTTAGTCCCGAAATGATGCAGGCGATCGCTTGTGAGATGGGCATGTCGGAAACGGTGTTCATTCATGATGGTATACCTGCTGAATCGGAATATAGCGCCAGAATATTCACTCCCACCCAGGAATTGGCGTTTGCCGGTCATCCGAGCCTTGGTGCGGCTATCGTATATGACCTAACGAGTGCGCGCAGCAGTAAGTCCATCGAGCGTCATTATATTCAGCACACCTCTGCCAAGTCAGTCAAAATGACGGTCACAGACAACTCGGACGTGGTTCATGTACACATGGAACAGGGGCTGGCGGAATTCGGACCCACTCTGACCCTTGGTGAGGCCAAACGGGTTTTTGGTGGAGTAGGGGAGGCAGCAGCGAAATACGCTGTCGCCAACGGTGCAAGAGTGGTTTCCATGGGATTGCCGACCGTGATATATCCTGTGGTCGACACTGCATCCCTGGGGGCTCTTGATCCCAAAATGGTGTCAGTTGAGTCGCTGGCGGGCCTGGGTGC
>JAUVYG010000043.1 GCA_030603185.1 Actinomycetota bacterium
GGAAATGTGACTGAATCTATTCCAGACCTTGAAACCCTCAAAGCTCGTCTTAAGTCCACTTGGATGGCCGGGGACTTCGGCGATGTAGCCACCTGGCTCGAATCTCATGCAGAAGAGTTCATGTCCCGCCGTGCAATTGCTTCCAACATGGACGTTCTCGATGTCGCCTGTGGAACTGGAAATCTATCAATCCCAGCTGCAAGGGCTGGAGCAAACGTGACCGGTGTCGATATAGCACCCAATCTGATCGAACAAGCTCGGACTCGAGCTACCGCCGAGGGAGTCAATATTAAGTACGACGAAGGAGACTGCGAGCAGCTTCCTTACCCCGATGCCTCCTTTGATCTTGTGGTCTCCATGTATGGTGCCATGTTCGCACCCCGCCCCGAGCTCGTCGCCTCGGAACTGTTGCGGGTATGTCGGCCTGGTGGACAGATTGCTATGGCGAACTGGACTCCCAACGGCTTCATTGGTCAGATGTTCAAGGCTACATCTGTTCATGTGCCCGCACCCGTTGGAATGCCGTCTCCTGTCCTATGGGGCGACGAGACGACTGTACGCGAGCGACTTGACAACGGGGTAGCTGAGCTCTCGCTGGCTGCGATCACTGTCTCGTTCGAGTATCCGTTCTCGGTACCAGAGACCATAGAGTATTACCGGAAATACTATGGTCCGACCCAACGTGCATTCGCTGCCCTGCCCAAAGACAAACAACCGCGATTGAGAACTGACCTCGAAGATCTGTGGGCACAGAATAATCTGGCCACGAACGGAACGGTCAATGTTGAGGCAGAATATCTAGAAGTAGTAGCAAGGCGTCACAACTAACAGTCGAAGTGTGAATGTGCTCCCCGGGTTGGATTCGAACCAACGACCCTTCGGTTAACAGCCGAATGCTCTACCACTGAGCTACCGAGGAATACGCTCTTAAGGCACTCGCAGATTATAGTAGGCTGCGAGCCTGCCTTCAAGGCTTATAGCTGCTAAGAGTTTCTACTCTAGGTAGTCGCGAAGCTTTCCGCTGCGACTTGGGTGACGAAGCTTAGAAAGAGTCTTGCTCTCGATCTGACGAATACGCTCACGAGTCACCTGGAAAACCCTACCCACTTCTTCAAGGGTACGGGGGTGACCGTCGCGAAGTCCGAATCGAAGCTCGATGACTTTGCGCTCGCGATCAGAGAGACCGTCGAGCACTTCGCGCAGCTGTTCCTGCAGCAGCAAGAAGCTGGCAACGTCAGCGGGTGCTAGAGCATCCTGATCCTCAATGAAGTCGCCCAGCTGGCTGTCTTCCTCTTCACCAATAGGAGTCTCAAGCGAAACGGGTTCCTGTGAGATCTTCTGGATCTCACGGACCTTCTCAGGAGTGATCTCCATCTCTTTGCCGATCTCTTCAGGTGTCGGGTCGCGACCCAGGTCCTGTAGAAGCTGGCGCTGAATACGGATAAGTTTGTTAATGGTCTCGACCATGTGGACCGGGATACGAATGGTACGTGCCTGGTCGGCGATGGCGCGAGTGATAGCCTGACGAATCCACCATGTGGCGTAAGTCGAGAACTTATAGCCCTTGGTGTAATCGAACTTCTCGACCGCACGAATCAAGCCAAGGTTGCCTTCCTGAATCAGATCGAGGAAAAGCATCCCACGCCCGACGTAACGCTTGGCGATAGATACAACAAGTCGAAGGTTTGCTTCGACCAGTTTCTTTTTAGATATGCGACCATCGCGCTCGATCTTGCGAAGACGAGTGCGCTCCTTGCGGGGATGGTCAGGATTGTCCGCTAGATCCGTGGCTGCGAACTCGCCCTGCTCGATGGACTTGGCGAGGATAACCTCTTGGCGTCCTGTGAGAAGCGCAACCTTACCGATCTCTTTTAGATACATGCGAACCGGATCATTGGTCGGAGTCTTTGAAGGCTCGACTTCAGTCTTCATGTTGCGCCTGCGAGGCTTGCCGGTTACGCCGACCTTCTTCGCTGTGGTCACGGCCTTCTTCTTAGGCTTTGCCTCGTCCTTGTCAGCAGCTGTCTTCTTGGCTGCCGCTTTCTTGACTGGGGCCTTTTTCGCTGCCGCTTTTTTCGCAGGTGCCTTTTCCGCTGGTGCTTTCTTAGCAGCAGCTTTCTTGACAGCGGCTTTCTTCGCTGGCGCCTCTTTCTTTTCAATAATGTCGATTCCAGCGGCTGAAAACTTGCTGTAAACGTTTTCTATTTGCTTTGTAGAAAGATCAGTAGCCTGTAGCGCATCCGCTACTTCGTCAGACTTAAGCGATCCTGATTTCTTGCCCTTTGTCAGCAGTTTCTTGACCTCAGGAATCTCTGTGTTTTTCGTAGCCAAACTTTATTCGGTTCCTATCTGCATAATGCGCGCACTAAATTCACGCTTGTTTTTCTCTAGCTGGATTAGCTCCCCGAATCGAACATTATACATCTCAGGGTCTTGTTGCGCATCCATTTCGGCCAGAGAATCCTTCATAATCGCAATTTTCCGGTCCAGCGAAAGTACCCTCACTTTGGCTTCCACACTATCGAGGTGCTTCTCGATATTGTCGTCCGGAAGCGTCTCCAGCATTAGAGAAGAAACCAATTTTCGGAGTTCCGGGGGAAGACCATGTGCCTCGTTGGCAATCTTCATCCCCTCGCCCCGTTCCTTTAAAACCTTAATCAGTTCTATATGAACCGGGTCTTCAAAATCCTCTGTCACGACATCGGGAATCGTCTCTTTGGCATCAGGCCAACGCAGCAGGATCTTAAGGAGCTCTCGCTCCGCTATCTGAGTTGGATCGGTGGATGATCGAGACCTGGAGGCCCCGGGGGGAGAATACTCTTCGCTCTTCTGTCTTTCCGGTGCGGGAGGGTCCGCGCGCCGGATGCGCTTGGTCTGCTCTCTGCGCGCGGACTCCTTCTTCTCTTTGGTCAGTTCGTACTTAACCACGTTCTCTTCGAGGCCGATCTTCTCGGACAGGATCTTGATACACTCAGCGCCGATAAAGCTGTCCGCCTCGAACCGGGCAACAGAAGGACCGCGACCACGGCCACCCGCAGTCGGAGCGGCAAGCACCTTGATGGCTTCTTTGGCGGCCAACAGCTTCTCGTTGGTGTCGTTAAGGTCGAATCTCTTAACGACCGCCTCGATGGCGAACTCGAGAAGAGGCAGAGCACTCTCAATGTGAGAGATCAGCCAATCCGGTCCGTGCTCGGCTACCGCATCGGCCGGATCGGATCCATCCGGAAGTATGGTGACCTTCATGTGCAGAGCGTCGTCGCCCAAGCCCAGGGCGCGTTCTGCAGCGGCAAGACCCGCGCGGTCACCGTCGAACAGCAAGTTGATCCGCTCGGTGTATCGCCGCATCAACTTGATATGGTCAGAGGTAAGGGCCGTACCAAGGGTGCCGACAACATTATCAATTCCGAAGGAGTTCAGGGCGATGACATCCGTGTAGCCCTCGACCACGATTACTCGCTTCTCGCGAGATATGGCTTCTTTTGCAAGCGAGATGCCGTACAGCAGGGACCCCTTGTGATAGACCGGCGTCTCTGGGCTGTTCAAATACTTGGGGGTTCCGTCGCCCAGTACGCGACCGCCGAACGCCACAGGGCGGTCGCGCAGATCATGAATGGGAAATATCACCCGACCACGGAACATGTCTCGCACGCTGTTGCCTTGAGGACGGGCAAGGCCCGCAGTCTCTATGTCCTCTCGCTCGACCCCGCGCTTGATAAGCGCTTCCTGGAGCGCACTATCCCTCGCCGGTGCATAGCCGATGCGAAACTTCTGGATCAGATCAGGAGTGAATCCACGATCAGCCAGATACTTCCGGGCCTGTTCTCCGTATTTATCGTGAGCGAGCATCGCCTCAAAGAACCTGGCGGCCAGATCGTTAGCGTTCATTAGCCGCTCGTTACGACTGCGGGCCTGATCGGCCCCAGGCGTCTCGTCACGACGCAAGGTGACGCCCACACGGTCCGCTAGGACCTCTACTGCTTCTGGAAACTCCATCTTCTCGGTGTCCATCAGAAAGTTGTAAACAGTACCGCCCTGGCCGCAGCCGAAGCAGTGATACATCTGGGATTCCTGGTCGACCTTGAATGAAGGTGTCTTCTCGTCATGGAAGGGGCAGAGGCCCCAGAACAAGCGGCCGCGCTTTTTCAGCACAACGTGGTCGCCAACGACATCGACGATGTCGTTGCGTTCTTTAACTGTTTCGATGTCTTCCTGAAGGATTCGGCCCATAGATACATTCTAAGGCAACCGATGGGCTCAACACAGGGACACAAACGAGCAAAAAGAAAAACGCCGGTCGGGCTGTCAAAGCCCGACCGGCGCTAAATCTACGTACTACGTATGCTCTGTGCGACTAGACCAGGAACGGTACCAGCAGTAGAGCGACTATGTTGATGACCTTGATCATCGGGTTGATAGCCGGGCCCGCTGTGTCTTTGAACGGATCACCTACTGTGTCACCTGTGATAGAAGCCTCATGCGCAAGAGTACCCTTGCCGCCATGAGCGCCATCTTCAATGTACTTCTTTGCGTTGTCCCATGCGCCGCCACCGACTGTCATCGAGATAGCGACAAACAGTCCGGTAACGATCGTACCTACAAGCACACCACCGAGCATCTTAGCTCCGAGCAGATAACCCATTTCGGGAGAAACGAAGCTAGCAATGCCAGCTCCCACCAGCACGATGACTATCGGAGTCAGCACAGGGATAAGAGCAGGAACGATCATCTCGCGAAGTGCGGACTTAGTCACAATATCTACACACTTACCATGCTCGGGCTTACCGGTACCCTCCATGATACCTGGGATCTCTCTGAACTGACGACGCACCTCGATGATGATAAGTGCGCCTGCACGACCCACGGCGTCAATAGAAAGAGCACCGAATATGTACGGCAATAGACCACCAATGAACAGACCGACTAGAACAAACGGATCAGCCAATGAGAAGAGCACGTACAGAGACTCGGCTGACTGGCCAAGCACCCGTGCGATCTCTTCGATGAATGCACCGAACAATACGATCGCGGCCAAAGCTGCCGAGGCGATCGCGTATCCCTTGGTAACCGCCTTGGTTGTATTGCCAACTGCGTCCAGCGGGTCTGTGATCTCGTTACGAATCTCAGCGGGAAGCTCTGCCATTTCGGCAATGCCACCAGCATTATCGGTAATAGGACCGAACGAGTCGAGTGTGACGATGATGCCAGCCAATGAAAGCTGCGCCATGACAGCGATCGCCACACCATAGATGCCAGCCATCGCGAACGAGATGATGATACCGGTAGCAATTACAAGGACAGGAAATCCTGTGGATTTCATACCCACAGCCCAGCCGCTGATGACGTTTGTTGCGTGACCAGTGGTCGAAGCCTCAGCAACGTCCTTAACAGGCTTGTGTGTAAGACCAGTGTAGTAGTCGGTGATGACCATCATGCCACCAGTTACCAACAGACCGACTAGAGCAGGGATGTACAGCTGCCAGATGCTGGTCAACTCGATGCCGTTGATTACGATGCCTACGCCGATCGCGTCGCCCATGACCCACTGGATGGCAGGGTAAAAAGCGATAGCGGACAGGATCGAGGAAACGATAAGCCCCTTGTAGAGTGCAGCCATAACGCTGGCGCCCTTTTTAAGCTTAACGAAAAACATACCAATGATCGAAGTAACGATCGACACCGCACCGATAACAAGCGGGAATACCGCAGCATTTGCGGCAAGCGCAGAATCGCTAGAGAACAAAAGAAGACCAAGGAACATAACAGCAACTGCTGTTACCGCATAAGTCTCAAAAAGGTCAGCTGCCATACCGGCACAGTCACCGACGTTGTCGCCAACGTTATCAGCAATGGTCGCAGGGTTACGAGGGTCGTCCTCAGGAATACCAGCCTCGATCTTACCTACGAGGTCAGCGCCGACATCAGCTGCCTTAGTGAAGATACCGCCCCCAAGCCTGGCGAAAACTGATATCAGAGAGCCACCGAAGCCTAGTCCGATGAGCGCCTGTGCTGCGTTGGGACTATCCAACACCAACGCGAACACGGCCCAGAAACCGCCCACTGCCAGTAGGCCAAGGCCAACAACCAGAAGACCAGTTACCGCCCCACCTTTGAATGCCACATCAAGAGCACCTTTAAGTCCCTCGAATCCCCCTGCAAGCGCAGCATTGGCTGTACGTGAGTTGGACCTAACTGCGACAGACATACCAACGTATCCTGCGGCTCCGGAAGCGACTGCACCGACAACAAAGCCGACTGCGGTCTCCCAGTTAAGCAGTATTCCGAGTAATACGGCGATCACGATACCCACCATCAGAACAGTGGTGTACTGGCGAGACATATACGCCTGTGCACCCTCCTGAATAGCGTCAGAAATCTCCACCATCTTCTCGTTGCCCCGGCCGACCTTGAATACCTGAGTCGCAAGTACGCCACCCCAGGCAACGGCCGCCAGTCCCGCAACGAGCGCGAAGACTACCGCAACTGTCTCCATTCCCATTTTTCACTCTCCCATAGTCAATCAATACAAATTATTACATCTCTAGGGTCAGCGGTTAGACCCTGGGGATTGCCCAGCTAGGCCAGGTAATCCCCATGTGAGCCTACCTATAGGCACTCAAGGGGTCAACAGTTTTCGCACGAACAAGTGTTCTGTTGAATGTAAATTATTGGTAAAAGGGGAGCTAAGCTCAGCTGTTCCAGGCGCTGGGAAGAAAAAGTCGCTCGTACTGAGCGAGCGCGAATTGGTCTGTCATGCCCGCTATGTAGTCGGTAACACCCTGCCATTTGAGTGAGGAATCCGCTGATATGAACTCTTTTGGAAGATCACCGGGATTCTCGAAGTAATACTCGAATAGGGCAGTAAGAACATGGATCGCTTTGTGGTTTTCAGACTTGGCCGTTGACCCGGTATATACCTTTTCATGCAGGTACGAGCGAAGCTCGAGCAGCGAATTCCAGCCGTCTTCGCTCATCTTGATCTCAGGCTGGTCCATACTGGCCGCGATCATATCCTGAACCATCGCGTTGATACGCTTGCGCGGGTTGTTGCCGAACAGCTGCATAGATGCCATTGGTAGGTCCTCGGGGTCGAGGACGCCGGCCCGAACTGCATCGTCTATGTCGTGGCTGACGTAAGCTATGCGGTCCGCCGTGCGGACGATCTGCCCCTCGAGTGTCCGGGGCATGTCGGCGCCTGTATGATTCAGGATTCCATCAACAACCTCACGGGAAAGATTCAACCCTTTGCCGCTACCCTCTAACACCTGAACAACTCGGACGCTTTGCTCATTGTGGTTGAAGGGCGCCGGTAGGCGCCCGGTCGAGGTCAGAGCGTCCTCTCCAATGTGGCCAAACGGAGTATGTCCCAGGTCGTGGCCAAGCGCTATGGCTTCGGTCAGATCCTCGTTCAAGCTTAGGCAGCGGGCTATCGTCCTAGAAATCTGCATCACCTCAAGGGTGTGTGTGAGTCTAGTCCGGTAGTGATCCCCTTGGGGAGCCAGAAACACTTGGGTCTTGTGCTTGAGCCGACGAAACGCCTTTGTGTGAATGATCCGGTCGCGGTCCCGCATGAAGGCGGTGCGCATGACACAGGGGTCCTCTGCTCGCTCGCGACCCATCGAGTGCGAGGAACGAGCGGCGTATTCAGATAGTCGGCTGTCTTCCTCGGCCTCGAGCCTTTCACGGATAAGGGGCTCAAGGTCTTCAACGTTCATCAATTGCATATCCCCATATTAGAGGCTACCAGTGACATTCAGCTGGTAGCAGCCCTGGCAAGCGGCGCCAACAACATAACTAGTAGCAGAAAGGCCCATGCGAGTACGGCCCATCTTAGGTGTGTGGAATTCAAAAAGCGCCATTTACGATTATCGCTCATTGGATAGATTCAGATCGACTTCGGCGACGGTGAATATATCGCCATCGATCGCGCCATCATCCATACCATCCATCTCTGCGACAAGGGCTGTCCGAACGGAATTGGACTGATCGTTCAAACCATCAAGATCGGCCATCTGAGTCTTTACATCACCCTTGACGTACGGGTCCAGCGTGGACTTCGTGGCTCTCAGCTTGCCACGTAAATCGTCAGCTAGCGCCATGTAGCCGTCGTGTAGATCGTCCACCGGAGTCGGAGCGGCAAACAGTTCCAAGTTGGCGATCGCCTCATCAACCGCGCCTAAGGCGGAGTTGATTGCGGCGACGCCTTCAGACGGGTCGCGCCATCCATTTGTGACGGATATCAGAACCTCTCTGGCTCGGTATACCTGGTCGGAAATAATCGCGCTGTTGCGAATAAACGCCAGATTGTAGACACGAAGAGCTTTTCGTTCACGCTGCTCAAGCTGCAATTCATCATATTCTTCACCGGCTGTGGTCGCGATCTCGAGGTCCTCCCCCTGGGACAGACCTACCACCTGGGCGATCAGGTCCTGCGTGTCCTTGTAGGTATAGGGCAGACCGTTTGCGGTGATACGCTCTAGCTGAGTGATCGCCTCGGGGTAGTTTCCTGCCTGTATAGCAGTAACGCCCGCCTGGTAGGTGGACTCATACCGAACAACGTCTTGAGCTGCCTTTACCGTAGCCCGCAACTCAGACTTAAGCTCTTTGGTGTCTTCGAAATCATCTGGCACAGAAGCAAGAGTCTTCAAAGCCTGGTCTGGCTTGTCTTTCTCGATCTCACTCAGAGCCTTGTTGTAGTCCTCTTCAGCCTGGGCCAGCTTCTCAGCTTCAGGCACCGGCTCAATGACGTTGACCACTTCGGGAGCCTCGAACGGATCACTCAGTTCGATTGCAGCCTGGACGACCATATAGCCCCCGATAAGCAGAAAGATGGAGCCAAAAACGAGAGCAGCCTGCTGCCACTCTGGGAGGCTGGTGTAATAGGCCCATACTGCTTCAGGGCGTGATTTCGTGCGGAACCTCTGCCAAGCCGCTGCCCACAAAAGGTAGCGTCGCATGAACCAGGAATCATCCGATCCTGGCTCATTGGGTGAAGAATCCTTTATCGGATCATCGGGCAATTCGGGAAACCCTTTCTCAGCTGGTAATCACTAGTATCAAAGTCAGGGGGCCTTTTATCAAGTGACAGAGACAAAGAAGCCCCGCCCTGATTGCCAGGGCGGGGCCAAAAGATCATCTATAAGGGCTGTGACCAGCCAGATTCACTACTTCGCTTCGAGTTTGCCTTCTGCCACAGCGTGCGCAGCTGCCAAGCGGGCGACAGGCACTCGGAAAGGCGAACAACTAACGTAGTTGATCCCTATGTTGTGGAAAGCTTTGACGGAGTCAGGATCGCCGCCATGCTCACCGCAGACTCCGAGCTTCAAGCCAGGATTGTTGGCCCGACCTCGCTCGGCACCGATCTCGACCATGTTCAAGACACCTGAATCGATGGTCTCGAATGGATTAGCCTTTAGGATCTTACGGTTGATGTAGCGAGGAAAGAACTTGCCTTCAACATCATCACGGCTGAAACCGAATGTCGTCTGAGTCAGATCGTTGGTTCCGAAGCTGAAGAAGTCAGCGTGTCGACCGATCTCGTCGGCCTTTATAGCCGCTCTTGGAAGCTCGATCATCGTTCCGATCTTGTACTCGACGTCAGTACCTTTTTCTGCCATCACTTTGGTGGCAACCTCTATTGCCTCACCGCGCAAAGTCTCGAGCTCTGCCTCGAGAGAAACAAGTGGGATCATGATCTCAACTATCGGATTACCACCCGAGGACTTGCGCTCACATGCGGCCTCGATAATGGCACGGACCTGCATCTGGTAGATCTCTGGCCACATGATGCCCAGTCGACATCCACGCATACCCAGCATCGGGTTGGACTCAGAGTACTTCTGCACTCGCTCGAGTAGATCCTGCTTGGCAGTGATCTCGGCTGCGTCCCCACCGGACGCCTCCATCCGGGCAATATCAACCTGGATCTCGGTGTGGTCTGGAAGGAACTCATGCAGTGGTGGGTCAAGCAGGCGGATGGTCACGGGAAGTCCGTCCATCGCCTCGAATATTCCGATAAAGTCTGAGCGCTGAACTTTCAGAAGATCATCAAGAGCTGAGCTTCTATCAGCGTCGTCCTCTGCAAGGATCATGTGACGGACGATCGGAAGCCTGTCACCCAGGAACATGTGCTCAGTACGACAAAGGCCTACGCCCTCGGCACCGAATTCGCGAGCTCTCTGGCAGTCTTCGGGGGTATCCGCATTAGCTCTAACACCGAGCGTACGAAGATTGTCCGCCCAGTCGAGGATCATCTCGAACTCTTCACCGGGAACCGGGTCGACAAGGTCCACCTCGCCCAGGACAACAGTGCCTGTGGTTCCGTCCAGCGAGATTACCTCGCCTTCGTTGACCTTAGTTCCGTTGACGGCAAAGTATCCCTCGTCAGCGTGAATAGAGAGAGCGTCTGCGCCACAGACGCATGGAGTACCCATGCCTCGGGCCACCACAGCTGCATGACTGGTCTTCCCACCATGGCTGGTAAGGATTCCTTGAGCTGCGATCATTCCGTGCAGGTCGTCCGGTGTGGTCTCCCAACGGACCAGAATGACGTCTTCGCCCTCGGCCGCGCGCTCTTCAGCGGTGTTCGCGTCAAAAACAACCTTGCCGACGGCTGCACCCGGGGAGGCATTCATGCCCTTGGTAAGAACATCAACTTTTTGATCTTTGCCGAACTGAGGATGAAGAAGCTGGTCCAGTTGGTCCGGGTGGACACGCAGGATAGCCTCATCCTTAGTTATCAGGCCTTCTTTGACCATATCTACAGCGATCTTGATAGCAGAAGCGGCGGTTCTCTTTCCAGCTCTGGTCTGCAGCATCCACAGCTTGCCCTGCTCGATGGTGAACTCGATGTCACACATGTCGCGGTAGTGGTTCTCGAGTGTCTCCATGTTCTTGGACAACTCGGCCCAGCACTCGGGCAGCTCATTTCCCAAGTCTGTAAGAGGAGATGTATTTCGAATGCCGGCTACGACATCCTCACCCTGAGCGTTCAGCAGGTAATCTCCATACCGAGCGTTCTCACCAGTAGCGGGGTCCCTAGTGAAGGCAACTCCAGTGGCTGAACCCTCGCCCTTGTTCCCGAATACCATCGACTGAATGTTCACAGCCGTGCCTAGATCATCGGGAATCTTATATAGGCGCCTATAGTCGATCGCTCGCTTGTTGTTCCATGAGCTGAATACAGCCTCGATAGAAAGCATTAGTTGCTCATCAGGATCTGACGGGAAGTCGCTGCCACTCGCTGCCTTGACTAGAACTCGGAAAGCAGCGACGACTTCCTTCCAGTGGTCAGCGGTAAGGTCCGTATCCAGCTTTACGCCGGCTTTGTCTTTAATAACTGACATTGCGTCCTCGAAGGGCTGGCCCTCCATCTCAAGGACGACCTTTGAAAACATCTGTATAAACCTACGATATGAGTCCCAGGCGAAGCGGGCATCACCCGTCTGCGCCGTGAGGCCCTCTACCGACTGGTCGTTGAGTCCGAGGTTGAGGACTGTGTCCATCATTCCCGGCATCGAGAATGCGGCACCGGACCGGACTGATACCAGAAGGGGATCGGTCGCGTCTCCGAGCTTCTTGCCCATCTTGCCCTCGAGATCGATGCGGCGAGCCTCGATCTCTTCACGAAGTCCCTTGGGGTTTGTTCCACCAGCCTTATGGTATTCGTTGCATGCTTCGGTGGTGATGGTGAAGCCGTGCGGAACAGGGAGCCCGATCTTGGTCATCTCGGCGAGATTCGCACCTTTACCGCCGAGAACATACTTCATGCTCGCGTTACCTTCTTCGAACGCGTACGTAAACCTGGTATCCACTTTCTGTTCCTTCTCCGTCCTCGTTTCAGACACCGACATTCATCCTCCTACTAGCGCCGCTTACTGTGGTGGTGCGGCCTCATCTATCCGATTCCGAGACGATCTTTCCGAAGTCTACGATTTGTGAGGCGCATCCCACATAGTGGGCGAGTAGCGCCTGTCTATTCTGACGCAACTCATCTTGTGTCGCCATAACAAGTACCGCATCAAAGAAACCATCTACGACATCTCGTAGACCGGAAAGAAGTCCAAGGGCTGTCTTGTAATCCTTGGCCTCTATAGCTTCATCGTAAGCTGGGTCAAATTGCTTGAATGCTTGAGCTAAATCCTTCTCTTCTTGGTCCTCTAGATACTCCTCATGCACCGTGGTGACCTCTACCCCTTTGGCGAGATTGCGACACCTGACGTAAGAAGAAATGACGTTGTCTAGTTCAGCTCCACCGAGGAGGTCAGCAACAGTCTTGGCAATCGAGACAAGGTCAACGATATCGAATGCCAGTGGATCATCCTGCTTAAGGACAGGAGCAATGACTGCGTCGATGACATCATGGCGAACCCCGTCTGAGAGCAGGCCCCTCTTCATTTGGTCGAGAATAAGTCCCGCGATCTCGGCTCTTCGAGCAACGTGGCCCTCAGAGTCCTCTTCCCACCTGACGTCTTGTCTATGCAGGCCGGATAGGACTGAATCCACCAGCTTAGGGAGGTCTACATGAAATTCGTTCTTGATGATGAGACGAACAACGCCTGTCGCCTGACGACGTAAAGCGTAGGGATCCTCTGAGCCGCTCGGCGAGATACCGACGGCAAGGAAAGCCACTACACTGTCCAGCTTGTCGCATAGTGCCAACATGGTTCCCTCGGTTGTGGTGGGGAAAAGATCTTCCTGCCTGGACTTTGGCAAGTAGTGCTCGTAAATAGCGTCAGCGACCGGTCCGGGGAGACCTTCGGCCAACGCATAGTCACGCCCCATAGTGCCCTGAAGCACCGGGAACTCGACTACCATTCCGGTCACAAGATCTGCTTTGCAGAGACGAGCAGCGAGAAGTGCGTTTTCGCGCACATGATCCTCGTATGGGAGCTGGTCCGCAAGCTCCTCGATCAGCCAATCAAGCCTCTGTACCTTATCCAGAAGTGTTCCGAGCTTGCGATGGAAAGTCACTCCGCCAAGCCTCTCGACCCTGTCTTTCAACTGGGTCTTCTTGTCTTCGTGATAAAAGAAGTGCGCATCGGACAGACGGGCAGAGATCACCTTTTGGTGGCCCTTCACAATAATGTCCTCGGCTGCGGGATCACCGTTGTGTATAACGACGAACCCAGGCGCGATACCCCCGGAAGCGTTCTCTACTGGAAAGTATCTTTGATGTGATTCCATCGAGGTGACCAATACCTCGCGCGGAAGGGCAAGAAAGTCCTCGTTGAACTCACCGAAGGCCCCGTTGACTGATTCAACGAGGTTGGTGACCTCGTTTAAGACTTTGTTGTTGATGGCTGCCTTGAGCCCGCGGGATGAGGCGACTCGCTCTATCTCTTTTTGGCAAGCCTCGCGCCTGGCATCTTGGTCCAAGATCACGTGAGCATCAGCGAGGGCGGACACGTACTGGTCGGGACCTGTGATCGTGATTGCATCAGGCCCACGGAACCTGTGGCCATATGTGATGTTGTCAGCGGAGAGACCCTCGAGTTGTACCGGCAAAGTCTCACCGCCTAGAACGCAGGTCAACCACTGTATGGGTCGAGAGAAACGTAGGTCGCCGCTCCCCCAACGCATCGTTTTTGGTAAAGGCATGTCCGTCACGATGGCGGGAAGCACTTCGGCCAGAACTTCCCGCGTGGGCCTTCCGCCAGTAGTGAAACTGGCGTAGACATATTCGCCATCTCCCTTGTCCATTCTTTCAAGGCTCTCAACATCAATACCTCGAGATCGAGCAAAACCCTCGGCTGCCTTTGTAGGTGAGCCGGCTTCATCGAAAGCTACTGCGACGGATGGTCCGCGTGCCTCTCCGGAAGTCTTTCGTTGTTCATCCATTACCTCAGCAATAAGCACCAAGCGCCTGGCGGTGCCGTACATCCTAAATACTTTGATTGGATTTACCGTCAATCCAGCGTCCCAAAGCTTTTTCTTCACTCGTTCTGGATAACTATCGGTATCGGCAGCGTTACGGCCGGTCCAAATGTCCACGACTTTGGAAGGCAGCTCCTCGGTTCCTATCTCAAAAACAAGATCGATACTCACTCGTCTTCCTCCCCAGTGGGAATCCACTCAGAGTAATGCTCGAGAAGTCCGTCCCGAGCCTCGCCCTTTAGTAGGGGAAAGCCGAGCTCGGCCCGCTGACGCAGATAACCTTCCGCAGTCGCCCTGGCCATCGCTCTGACTCGGGCTATGTACCCCGTTCGCTCGGTGACCGAGATGGCCTGTCTAGCGTCCAGTAGATTGAAAAGATGTGATGACTTA
>JAUVYG010000146.1 GCA_030603185.1 Actinomycetota bacterium
TCGGAGTCTCTTGAAAAACAACCTGCCCTCCAAGAGATTCAATAACATCCAGAAGATCAGTATTGATCGGCGGGACTCCGATCAGTGCAAGTTTGGGGCCTTGCCCGCGTTGCTCCGAAGAAGATGATGCGTACTGCCCCAAAACGGACTCAAGGACGCTACGATACTCGGTTGGATCGGACTCCAGGTCCGTACAGCCGATTAGAGACTGAAACACCTTGGCCGAAGGGATGACCCCCTTTGCCCCCAGAAGATCCACCTGCGATGCCATCTTTCGAACGTCAGCAAGGTCTTCATATGCTGCCTGGGCAGCACCCCTCGTCGTTCCAAGCTCGCCGCATAGTTCGGCGATGGCTTTACTCATCTCTGTGACATCGGGTCTTCGTGGGAACGAGAACGGGGTGACCCGCACTCCAGATTCCGAGAGGAGCCTAGTGGCAGCCAGTGCAGCGTCACAGTCACCTCTGTCCACCGCAATAACGTGATCTATATTCTCCGCCTTGGCTACCCCATAGATCCCCTTGACCCAGCTGCAAATATTTCGGGGTAATCCATCACGTTCAGCGTCTCGAATCAGGCCGCGTGGGCTAGGATGACTGATGAAGGCGTTGTTCAGATCATACGGGACGGCACCTGAGGCCAGGATGGCCTCGATGGGAACAGTAGTGGTTATTCCGATTTTTGTTTGCGTACGTGTGGTCACTAAAACGACCTCAGTGTTTTGTTTTACGGCAGGTGTCTACGACTGCCGGCGGGCTATCTGCCCTCGAGCGGTATATTCTATCCCATTAGTGCCTGAAGTGCCGCTTTCCGGTGTGGTACAGGCTGATTCCTTTGCCCTTTGCGTACTCTGTGACCTCGTCATCTCTGATCGAACCACCTGGATGGGCACATGCTATGACCCCTCCCTCTTCCACCAGCACCGCAAGAGCGTCAGAGAACGGAAAGAAGGCATCTGACGCGGCCACGGAGCCCTTTGCCCTATCCCCTGCCTTTCTGAGCGCTAGAAAGGAGGAATCCAGACGACTCATCTGACCCGCGCCCACCCCCACCGTAGCCCCATTTTTCACGAGGACGATGGCGTTTGACTTGACGTAGGCAGCGACCTTCCACGCAAAGAGAAGGTCAGACGACTCATCCTGAGTGGTCTCGCGCGAGGTGACCAACGACCAGTCGTCATCAGTGCCGTCGACTAGGTCCCGGGACTGCACGACAGCTCCACCCGCGACCATACGGACTTCAGCGGAGTTTGATGGCGCGGGAGCAGACAGCATGATCCTCAGGTTCTTTTTCTCCTTCAGCTTTTCAAGCGCATCCTCTGAATAGCTGGGAGCTATCACAGCCTCAACAAAGAGGTCTGAGAGCGCGATCGCACACTCGAGGTCAACCTCTACGCTGAAGCCGATCACACTTCCGAAGGCTGAGACTGTATCGCTGGCAAAGGCTTTCCTGTAGGCATCAGTAGCGGAGCTCCCTATTGCGGCCCCGCACGGGTTGTTGTGCTTGATAATCGCGCAGGCTGGCTCCACCCATTCGGTAGACAGTTTCCAGGCTGACTCTAAATCGATGATGTTGTTGTACGACAACTCTTTGCCTCCGAGCTGCACAGCACCTGCAACCCCAGTGTTGCTGTCGCCGGTATTCCTGTAATAAGCGGCGTTCTGATGAGGGTTCTCTCCGTACCTAAGCTCATCGACGCGCTCGAGTGAGACGTGGATGTTCCTCGGAAGGGAATCACGGCCCCCGGCAAGATACTCGGATACTGTGCCGTCATAGCTGGAGGTGTGGGCAAACGCCTTTTGAGCGAGCCCCTGAAGGAGTCCTCTGTCGATGTGACCATCCGACTTGTCCAACCCTGCCAAGACCGCCTGGTAATCACCTGGGTCCACAAGAATTGCAACGTGTCGGAAGTTCTTGGCCGAAGCTCTAACCATTGCTGGTCCACCTATATCGATCTGCTCAATGGCCTCAGACAATGTAGTGCCAGGGTCAGCAATTGTCTGCGCAAATGGATAGAGATTGACGACGACCATGTCAATGGGCGTAATGCCATGTTCGGTCGCGGAGGCCATATGCTCACCAATGTCACGATTGGCCAGAATCCCACCGTGGATCAGAGGATTAAGAGTCTTTACTCTTCCGTCCATGATCTCAGGAAATCCAGTGAC
>JAUVYG010000024.1 GCA_030603185.1 Actinomycetota bacterium
TCTGGACTGACCATGCCCTCACCAGGTTTGATCCAGCGTACGAGCGCCTCAGCGGCTACGATTACTCCAGTCTTGGAGTCGACCTTTGGCTGAAGGTAAACGACCAGTTCACCCTCATCAATCGCACGCCTCAGGTCACCCTCCATAGCCGAGCTGCGACGACTCTTCTCAGCGGCTTCGAGGTCGAATACACGGTAGGCGCTCTCACGACCAGAGCGAGCCTGCAGCATAGCTGCTTGGGCCTGCCTCACCATTGCGGAAGCGTCGTCGCTGGTATCGGGGAATACGCTGATTCCTATGTAAGTGTCGACTATAGCCTTGGAGCCCTTTATGTCCACGGGGGGCTCAAGCTCGTCAATAATACGCTGGGCGCAAGTCCGAGCATCGCTGTCGTCAGTCATATCGGGAAGGATAACGGCGAACTCATCCCCCTCCAGTTTGGCTACAGTGCTCCCTTCAGGGATCCGCCTTGCGATACGGGTACCTAAGGCAGCCGTGACTTCGTCTGCAACGCCGTGACCTAAGGTTTGTCTGATGTCGTGAAGTCGTCCGACTCCGATCACAATCGCGGACATCTTCTTATTGGTGATCTTTGCATGTGCAAAGGCTTGCTGCATCTTCTGCTGAAAGATGTTGAAATTCGGCAGTCCGGTCAACGCGTCGTGGTTGGCTGCTTCTCGAATGCTATCCTCAGCTCGTGCAAGTCCATCAAATAACTTTCGCGACCTGTCGGCGATGACCACAAATCCACCAATGATCAAGGCGAATCCCAGATCCAGGAATATCAGATCCTCAATAATGTGTGGGGACTCCACCAGAATCACGTTCCGCCCATCCACAGACTGCACAGGAGTGAATACCGTCGCGCCGTTGATGACGTCCATCAGGTTGGCGAGGACCAGAGTTATGGCTCCGGTGACGAGCGTGAGTCGTTGATCAAAATATATCGAGACTATGATCAACGGTATGACCAATGCCGTTAACACATGTCGGCTTATCTCAAAATCCGAGTATATGACCAAAACGGCACAGACAGTGCATACGGCCACGACATACTTGTGCCAGGTTGCGTCTTGAGCAGTGACTCTTAGTACCCCATAAGGGATCGCCAGGCACGCGGCCGCAATCCCAAAGTCTCTCCAGAGTAGGTGCAAGGGAGTGGTCGCCACCCCAAGGTAGCCGAGGCCGATGATGATTAGGCAAAGTGCAGCGCCTATTAAAAGTATACGTGCAGACAGCTTGTTCGAACGACACTCGTGAGAGTTGTCCAATTTTCCCCGACTTCCCCTGAGCACCCGGGCCCCACAGCCATCCAGGCGCGGCCTCACGTTTTCGCTATCCCTACTAACCTCGGCAACAGGGGGGAAATGTTTAAATATTCAGCGCTAGTTATGTATGTTATTCGTCCTCTGAATCGTCCTTTTCACCAGGCTCAGGAAGGAATGCGATCGCGTCATCAGCCTTTTCGATGGCCGCTTTGAGTTCACCGTATAACTCAACAGGGATAGAGACACCCTTTTTGGTCGGCTTGTACTCGTCCTCGTCCGCCAGATAATGAATACGCAGATCAAGATAGTGCTTGTCGTTGAACTCATTGAGCTGGATCCGGATTACCTCGCCGTTCGGCTTTTCAATGTCCGCAATGACATTGTCCATTGTCGACCTCCTAGGTGACGCTAATTGATTAGGGCTAAGTTTCTCGCAGGTTGCTGATCAATACAATCATATTGTTACTCAATGATGCCCAGGTGTGAGGTTTTTACAAGCTATTAACTTTTCCCGCCGTACACCGACAACTAATAGTGTAGTCATCTGTTTGGACCATGCGGCACCTGGGATTACCTCCCAGGGCGTCGCGCTTTTATTTGGCCACTTGTTCAGAGACCCAGAGACATCTGCAGATCACGTGCATGCTCTTCTTCGGTGATCAGGATATCTTCCAGCACACGCCTGAGACCATACTCTTGCATTGCTTCAGCCTGAGAGATGCGAGTTTTATACCGAGAGATTGCGTCTTGTTCGCCAGCAAGATCCTGCTTTAGCATTGTCTCCGCCACGGCATCGGTTTGGATCTGGCCCACTTTCACCGTCGGCACACCGCCCAGGAATGCGATTTGCTCAGATAGCTGAGTTGCGTGCATGAGCTCTTCGGTGGAGTGGACCAAGAGTTCCTTCTGGATACCCTCGTACTCTGGTCCCGAAATGACTGCACCGTGCTGTACATACTGTATGCAGGCGCTGAACTCTAGGGTCAGGTCCTTGTTCAACAGGGATAGCATCTCTTCTTTGGTCATGCTGACAGCCGCTCCTCTAGGTCAGTGGACTCATTGAAATGAATAGTGTTAATACAGTTATTGCCCACTCGCCCGGCCTGATAACATAGGCAACATGAAGGATGTTCTGGGGACGATAGTCAAAGGGATCAGGTCGACAGTTTCACGTCGGCAGAAGCTGCCTGTCGGAGCTGCTGAGTGGGCAGCTGCAAGTGCGATAGTCATCGGCCTCTCAATCACCGTCGTGGCTTCTCTGGCCCTTTTGATCACACAGATATCGGATATCATCGGCGCCAGCAGCCCAGAGACAATGCTTCCCGGCCCCATGCTTCTGTTCTTGCTTACCTTGCTTTTGGGCCTATACCTCGTTACCAGGCGACTCTCCCTCAAGGGGCGCCCCTTCCGCATGGCGCTTATAGATCCTGGCCCTGAGCGTGTCGAAGACGACCTCGTGTACTACTTTGCAACGGTCGCCGCCTCACTCAGTGTGATTGGCGGCGTCACTATTCTGTGGCCAGCCAACGGGGTGTCCGGCGCCCCACTTGCCGTCGCCTCAGTCCTGCTCATCACGATGTCGGCTTTCTTCACGTGGAAAACGCTAGGAAAGACCATGGCCGCAGCGGCACTTATATTTGCCGCCTGGCTTGTCATCTCTCCAGCTGCTGACATCGCTTCCCAGGCCATTGTGGCTTTGGCGGTCACTCTCGGGCTCCTGTACCTGTGGGGACAGAGAGGGGAAAGTGAGTTGGTGGCTTCTCAAATCAAGCAGATACAGAGCCAGCTCGAACCTCTTGAGGCCCGGATCGTGAACCAGGTGAGGGCCCTACGCCGGTTCAATCTAAGACCGGTCACTGATAAATGGATCAAAAGGACCGCGATCATCGAGGAAGAGATGGAGGCTCCTAGCCACATCGGAGCCTCAAGGTGGATCATGGCATCGGGGATCGCTGTGGCATCCGGAACCATGGTCACGCTGTTCATGGGAGAAAGCCTAGTAGTCATCGAGCTACTACTGCCAGGTGTGTCAGGCGTCACCGAGGCCTATCCGTTCATCGGGGCACTCGCTGGTGTAGGCGTCGCAGTGTGGCTACTGGTTACCTTGGATCACTACGCAGATCCGGCCCATCTAAGAAATGAGCTGAGGGAGGCCCGAATCCGGGTCCGAACACTCAAAGCAAAGATCCGACTTCACCAAAGAATGCTCGACCGAGCACGAGAGCGGGGCGGTAAGCGATATCACAGAGTCTCTGCTTTCCGCCGTTCGGAGAACCTGTACCAAGTACTACACACCTCTCCTGATTCCTCCACAGACTCCCTCAAGCGTGCCTACCGAAAGCTGGCACGTGAGTATCATCCGGATCTTGCAGGTGTTAGAGGCGAGGCACGAATGAAGCAGGTCAATAGGGCGTACGACATTCTGTCGGATCCGACTAGACGTGCGGACTACGATCTTGGAAGAGCATTAGATTCAGACGAATCCGAGAAGTGATCAGCCTAGTTCGCGCTTCTTGATCCGGCGGTACACCAAGTAGGCCATTACCGTTAGGATTCCCAGGAATATCTCGACCCAGATACCGATCTGAACTCGAATCTTCTCATTAGGATCAGCGGCTTCTTTAAGGAACGCCGTGATCGCTAGAGCGTCCTCATCAGACAATCGAGGATCGACCATGGCCGTGCACCCACCACTGATGAACCTGTTTGCGGCCTTCTCGCAATCGCCTAGATCGTTCTCGTACCCAGTGAGAAAGGCATATGTATGAGCGGCCCCACCGGGACGGGCTATTGCGATCAAGCTCAAATCAGGTGGAACCACCCCGAACTGCTTTTTTGCGGTATCTGGAGTAATTCCGGATAGCAACGGCTGTAGGGTCTCTTCGTCCCTTAAGTACTGAAGACTATGGCAGGTCTTACACCTAGCCATGACGATCCGCTCTCCGAGTTCGATTGTCTCTGCATCGGTTGGGATGCTCACATCCGGAAGTGGGGGCAGTTCTTCCGAGGCTGCAGCTACGCCGACAAGCCCTGCGAAGAGGACAAGGGTCGCCCCGAGTACGGCCATCTTGAGTCTACTCATCCTTGGCGCCCTTTTTAGCGGCCATCTTGGCCTCGAGCCAGGTAACCAGCGGTAGCGACAGGAAGAACAGGAAGTAGTACAACGTGGCGATCTGACCCGCTACTAGGTTGGCGCCCAACGGTGGCTTGGTTCCAAGGTATCCCAGGTATATGAAGTCCAAAAAGAAGAGAAGTAGACCCCACCTGAATATCGGCCGACTGAAGGCTCTCTTAACAGGCGAGCGGTCCAGAAGCGGTAGGAAGAACAGGATGCCGACAGAGCCGAACAATGCGACCACACCGAGTAACTTTTCCGGAATAGATCTGAGAATCGCGAACATAGAAAGGAAGTACCATTCAGGCACGATCTCCGGGGGAGTCTGAAGCGGATTGGCTTCGATGAACTGCGCCACAGGAGTGAAGTAGTGTGGAGCAAAGAATACGAATGCGAAGAACACCATCAAGACAAGAAGTCCGAACCAGGCATCCTTGGCCGTGGTGAGCGGATGGAATGTAGCGAACTTGTCCTTTTCTTTCTTGTCTATCTCGACCCCGGTAGGATTGCTCGAGCCGACCTTATGCAAGGCCGAGATATGCACCACTGTGAGCATGATGAACAGTATCGGGACCAGCACGATGTGATATGTGAACATTCGAGACAGGGTCGCATCGCTGACCACAAAGCTGCCTCGGACCCATTCGACAAGTGTTTGGCCGACCACCGGGACTGCGCTGAATACCTCGGTAATGACTTGAGCGGCCCAGTAGCTCATCTGGCCCCATGGAAGCAGGTATCCGGTGAACCCAGCTATGACCAGCACCATGAACAATGCGCAACCGATCAACCAGAGCAACGCCCTAGGGGACTTGTACGACCCATATACCATGCCCCGGCCAAGATGGATGAACATCACCAGGAAGAAGAATGAAGCGCCAATGGCGTGCATGGGTTGTATCAGCCAACCCCACTCGACATCGCGCACGATGCGCTGTACAGAATCGAATGCCAGAGTCGGATCGTTCTTGTATTGAACTGCAAGAAGTATTCCAGTAAGGATCTGGATCACCAGGAAGATCGCGGCTAGTGATCCGAAGTTCCACCAGTATGTGAGGTTCTTGGGGGTCGGATACTTGGTCGCGTGGTTCTCCATGAGTTCGGTAACGGGAAGCTGACGGTCGAACCAGTCGTATACCCGACTCAAGCTGCCTTTTTCGGCCATCTACGCCTCGCCTACTTCTATTTCAGTGTCGGAAATGAATCGGTACGGTGGTACTTGGAGATTCTTCGGGGATGGGGCTCGCAGAACCCTTCCGCTGTAGTCAAAGGTGGAGTTGTGGCACGGACATACCCACAGGTACTCGTCTGTCTCTTCGAAGCGCGGCACACAACCCAGGTGCGGGCAGGTTCCAAGAAGAATAAGCCATTCTGGGCGTTCAACTCTTTCGGAGTCAGCCTGGGGATCAGTACCCCCATCGTCTGCCTCGGCCTTTTCGATCATTTCTTTCGTGCGATGGACGATGAAGAGAGGCTTTCCTTGCCACTGAGCTACAAGCTGCTCGCCGAGTTCTACAGCTGAAATATCGATCTTAGATGTACGCTGTGCTTGGATCTCGGCGCTGGGATTAAGACTCTTGATGAACGGCCAAAGGCCTACAGCGGTTCCAGCGGTAGCTAAAGTGAGGGTGCTGATGAGGAGCCAATCGCGCCTTGTCTGCGTGTTATCGGCTGATTCGATTATCTCCCCGTCGTCCTTTTGGTCCGGCAAAGTTTTCCTAGAGTTCCTTCTCTACTCGCTTCGGATTAGCGGAATTGTACAAAACAAGCTTTCGTAGATGGTGGTATGAGTCATCATTCATCTCGATGAAGTGGATCGCCACATTAAAACCACCACGGTCGGCAGCTGAAGATCTGATTACTTCCCCTACCGCTTCAATGAATACACCTCCCTTTCCTACCCCTTCGAAGCGGATGCGAACCGTGACCGTGATTTTTGGCGTGAGCGGTTCAGGGACATGAGCCATGATGCCCCCGACGCTCACGTTAAAGACCGGCTCAGGCAGAACTGTCTCTGAACCGACGACGATCTCAATCGAGGTTGCGAAGTCTATGCGAGTAAACCGCCGCCGCTCCCTCTCTGACGGAATGAGGGGCATTTTTTCATTCCCGCCTTTTTCGTTTGAGCCCATCGTCTGTGCACCTCCGTTGGTGGTTCACCGGGATCGTTCTGGGCTGAATATATCATTTGTATCGATTATGCTGGCTTAATGAGCATCCATGAACTGTTCGATCGTTTCCCTTCTCTACCCAAATCGGCTGTCATTAAGGCTGAGTTGTTGGTCAGAGGTATGAAGATGGGGCGATCGCTTGCGCAAGCGATCGCTGAATACCGCTTGGCGGCTGGAAGCCGGCCGGATGCCACACCTCCCTTGAAGATTGATAACGCGTACATCGATATCCGGCCAGCTGACGACAGCCCGTACGAGGTAGTCGCCTCCGAGGAGGGGCTACTTCTCACCCAAGACGGCCAAGTCATATCAATGGCAGAGCTGCCCAAGCCATCAGTAGCGATGCGAATCGGGAACGCGAGCGGTATACCGTTCGCTGAGATCGCTTCGCTCAGCCCAGCATCTAAAGTGCTGACCATCCAACTTTTGTCCGGATGCCAACATGCACTGGACGGACTGGCATGCTCCTTTTGTTCAAGAACAGAGAGTGATCAACACCTTGATCGCTCACAGGAGAAGATGAAGCTCGAGGTATTCAGTGAGGTCGCAGCGAACCTACTCAACGCCGGCCAGATTCACGGGGTCATGTTGACCGGTGGCTCACTGCGAGACCTCGACGAGGAAGCAGTGTGGTTGTGTGAGGCCGTAGGCCGACTCCGCACAGTCCTTCCGAAAGACAAGATCGTTATTTCGGCATCTTCCCAACCATTAGAACCAAGAGGCGTAGAGGCTCTGGCTGCAGCAGGACTCGACCAGCTAGACGAATGTGTCGACGTTCTTAAACCTGCATCAAGGGCTCGAGACATTGCGGGGAAGCACCGCTCCCAGCTTGAAAGCGCTCTGGTGGAAAGGGGTGGCTACTCGAACCTGATCGACGCCGCTGAAGCTTCATCAGATCACCTGAGCACCGGTGCCCTCACCACTTCGTTCATAGCCGGTGCCGAGATGATCGCATCGCCAGATGTCGAACCAGCAATCTCGCTAGAGAACGAGATGGAAGCAGTAACCGCTCTATTGGGTGCAGGATCGATGCCGAGGCCGATTGTTTGGACTCCGACCAAAGACAGCAAGTGGGCTGCCGACAACCAACATCTTGATCAGGCACCGGACAGCAGTTACCACTTGGAACTCGCAGAAGCGATAGTGAAGGCGGTCGGCCACAGAAATCGGGATCAGCTGGCGCTGGCGCTAAGGCCCGACGTCCACTTCCACGGACTCGGCATCGGAGACTTCATCTAGGTAGTCCCATACCCCGGGATCTTCCTGACCTAGCCTCCAGACAGAAAAGCCCTGGAAACGGTGCTCGGCGCTTAGTTCGGCTTTGTAGGCGAAGCTTTCTTTGTTCTCGAACCAAACGTTGTGATCACGCTCATCCTCATCCTGATATACGAAGTGGGGAGACTTGTGCTCATCGTTGAACCAAATCGGAGCCTCGTTGCTTGATGCCATTGCCATGGCGGCAGAGTACGTTCCTGAGTTCGGAGAACCGCCCCAATGCCTGAAATAGAGGGGTATGCCGAGCAGGACCTTCTCTGGAGGCATCGTTCGGGCGACATAGGTCGCCACGCGATCCACCCACCCTATTCCCGCGATAGGGCCCGGATCTGATCCCCGATAATGCTGGTCGTAGCTCATAATCGAGATCAGATGGGCATATTTGCCGATAGTGCGGTAGTCGAACTCCGGGTTGATGAAAGCGTTCCACTTCGACATCACAGCGATGCTGGCGATCTTGTCTTTCTCTTCAAAGCGCTCAGCCATCTCTTCGATAAGAGAGTTCAAATACGGTCGATGTTCGTCAGCCATATTCTCAAGATCCAACTGAAAACCGATGTATCCTTCCCGCTCAGCCTCGGCAAGAAGTGCTCCGATCAACCGCGAACGCTTGACCGGATCGGTAAGTAGGTCATGAGCGATCTCCCTCGAAAAACCCCTGTTGGTGACCAATGGAAGAAGCTTGATACCGCGATCCCGGGCCAGTCGTTTGACTCGATCATCCACCGATCCATTGAGGTACCCCCACTTGTCGATGTAATAGGTCTGAGGAGCAAGAATGTCTATCCTGTGCGCATTGGCCTCCAGAGAGCGAAAAGCGCCCTTGGTGTTCACGTAGTAAAAGAGTCGAGTCGCCTCACTCACAGTCCTTGAAGGAAGAATTTCAATAGGTTCATCAGGGGGAGTTTCCTCTGTTGACGACGCCGCTGGGGTGCCGCTGTCTGATGCCCCCCAGACGGCGGCCGTAAACCTCGAAAGGCCCATGTTCCCGGCGACATTCGGAGACATACCCACAAAACTTACGACCACTCCGCCGACTACCCCATACAGGTAGACCACCATGGTTAAAGCGGAAGCGATGAAGATTACGGTGGTCAACAGCACTAAAGCCGGCTGCCTTAGAGTTCGCTCCCAAATAGTGATGCGAAGAACCTCGAATACTGTCGATCCGACTAGGGAGATTATGTCTAATACATTACGAATGAAACGTGTGAAGGCACCCATTGACCAGGTCTTTCCAGCGCATAGAAGGCAGGCTCATTGAGATTATCATAGGCCTATCCCGTTTGCCGGCAGACCGGGAAGATGCCAGAATTCACCCATGAGAGTTTCCCGAGAACCACGAGCGATCCTATATACCGGAATCATCGTACTGTCCGCGATGGCCCTTGGGGCGACCATTGCCTTTGGGCAACTCGCTGATCATGACCCCATCGCCGGAATCGTTCTGATCGCCGGATTCGCATTCATGGGAATAGTCGCCCTGATCCGAACTCATGAAAAGTACTGGCCCTCATCGGCAGACAAAGAGGCTGATTCTGATTTGGATGACGATGAGGATGAAGACGAGGACGAAGAAGGCGGCCGGCCCTCTTCGGGCAGACTGGGTCGCGAAGGCTTTGGTGGGCCTGGCAATCCAGATTCTCTGCTGCGCTCGATACTGATCCTTCAGGCAGCGATCCTCGTCGTCTCAGCTCTTACATTATTCGATACCCAAGCCTGGGTATTCGTCTTCTACTTCATGGGAATGGATTTCGCTCTGTGGGTCATTGTGAAGGCTCAGAATGAGATGGCGGCCGAGTCAACTAGTGACGATTCCATGCATTCCTAGTCCTGTAATTACCAATACTTCTTTCGGTAAAGATGTTTAGCGGTTATCCAGACGGGGCAAATACAAAAAGTCGGCAGCGAGTCCACTCCCGCAAGACGGGTGGCCTCCGACTCTGATGGGACCCTTAGGGGGATCAGACCGGGGAAGGGTGGCGAAAAGGAACGTAGCAGTCGGCATGAGTTGGGAAGACGATCGATCGAACTATCGGGCCAGAAATGGTTGGATGGTGAGCAGAGAGTCGGAACAGCGCGGAGCCCCCAAGGTGGCCTAACGGCTATGTTGGGGGTTTTCGTTTGTTCAAGCCCAGTCTGAACTAAGTACCTGAATCGATAATCTCTCGTCGCTCGCCGATTCCTGCGGCGAGCGCTTTTTCGTACACGAACTTGGCTACCGCAATATCCTGGATGGCGAGGCCGGTCGAGTCGAATATCGTGATCTGCTCGGGCGTCGACCGGCCGTCGATATTCCCGGCGACGATCTGCCCCAACTGACCATGTAAGTCGTCGAAAGTGAACGTCCCGTCTTTGACCGGAAGATTCAGCTCACCACTGTGTCTTGCCTGCTCCCATTCGTCGCAGACCACCAGTGAGCCTGACAACAGATCAGGGTCGAGCTCTTGCTTGCCTGCGGCGTCCGCCCCTATCGCATTGATGTGAGTCCCCGGCCTGACCCAGGCCCGCTCGATCAGGGGCTTGCGGGATGGAGTCGTAGTACAGATCACATCAGCAGCGCATGCAGCCTCGATCTCATCCGCAATCTCGATCTCTATACCGTTGTCGTCATCCATGTCATCCCGGAACTTCAAGGCCAAGGCGGGGTCCAAGGACCAGATGATGGCCCTATTAATGTTTGGTAGGACGGCTCGCGCAGCAGCCAGCTGGGTGTGGGCCTGAACGCCTGCCCCTATCAGGCCGATGACCTCAGAGTCTGGGCGAGCCAAGTACTTGGCGGCGACCCCTCCCGCCACGCCTGTTCTAACATTGGTAATGTGCGTTCCGTCCATGATGGCGTACGGATATCCGGTGTCGGGATCATTAAGGATGATCGTGGCCATCACGGTGAGGAGGTCCTTGTCGCGGTTGCCCGGGTGCACCGTCACGATCTTTACGCCCGCCCCTCCGGACTCATGGATATAAGCGGGCATGACTCTTAGGTCGCCACCGGACTCAGGAAAATCCACATACATTTTGGGAGGCATCATCACGTCGCCCATCCCATGCTGTCTAAAGGCTTCTTCCACCACCGGTAGGGCCTGCTCAACCTGCATCAGATCTGCGATGTCTTTAGATGTGAGAATTAGAGTGTTCATAGTCTAATAGTAATCCAGAAAATAGAAAGACCCGCCGGGGTTGCTGTTCGCCACCGCTTAGTAATAGTTCTGATGGGCTTGTCCATCTGGCGCGGCGCGTAAATCCCGGCGGGCCTGTTCTTAAGTGTTTTTAGCTAACTCTTCGTCTAGTAACGGCTGGGACTTGATCCAATGTCAGACCGCGGCGCTCGCGCTCTGTGGTGCCTCCCCAGATACCGTAAGTCTCGTGTCGCGCAAGAGAATACCTAAGGCATTCAGCCTTGACGGAGCATGTCTCGCAGACAAGCTTCGCAGCCGCCTCTCTGTTATTCCGGTCAGTAGTACTCTCTGGAGCATCCGGACCATAAAAGGTGTTCTGATCCTCACCACGGCAAGCAGCGCTCTCCTGCCATAGCGTGTAACGAGCCTCTCTGTGTTCAATCTTCTGCCGTCGTGCCATAATGCCTCCTTTTGAATCCTTTTTCCCATAGAGTCATCATATAGAACATTGGGAATAAGTTATGTGACGGATATCACATAGTGTACGAGTAATTTCGAGGGACAGATATAAATACCTCCAATTGCTCTAGAACGTTTCAAGGAGGCTCGGATGTCGGTGATACGTACATACGAAAAAGACACCCATATAGCCATCCCTGACGCTTCCGCCTTCCCTATTGGTATCGTCACAAATGGGCGGATCACTTTACACCGACTATCCGAGGATGGAAGGCGCCTTACTGTCGGTAGAGTCCGTTCAGGGAGTGTGTTCGTGAATCCGATCCCAGACCACGCTAGCTTTGCCACCGTGAATGAACCGACAACTATCAAGTGGCTTACCCCGTCCGAGTCCGAAGCCTGGGTCGCTGCCCATCCCGCCAGCGCCCTGAATGCCATGAGAGTCCTGAGTAATGAGATCGAGCGTACTCGCGAGATCCTAGAGTCTGTGGTCTTCAAGGACTCTTCCAAGAGAACCGCGGCTCTTCTTTTGACCCTGACCGAAACTGATGATGATCGAGCCACCGGGGAGCTCACTCAGCAAGAGATGGCTGAGATGATCGGCGTTTCGAGAGAGACCGTGTCTCGTTCACTTTCGGTCCTGCGCAAGGCGGGTGTGATCGAATCGTCGCGCAAGCGGATCACCATCAAGGATCGCGACCGACTCAAGGACTTGGCGGCATAAAGCCCCACAAAAAAACGATCACCGCCCGAGCCGCGTTAGCAGCCTGGACGGTGATCGCCTGTTACGCCGGATCCATCAGAACAACAAACCCCTTGGTTCTGAACGACTCGGCACACATCTCTCTGAGAACTCGCCTAAAAGCTATCCGCTCTTAAGACGCGCCACCCTGCGCTCGTTCTCAGTCAGTCCACCCCATACACCGAAGTCTTCACGACGGGCGAGGGCGTAAGTCAGACAGTTGTCACATACTGAACAGCTACGACAGTAGCTCTTCGCTCTGTGCTCTCTGTCCAACTTGTCCTCGGGGCTCTCTGCACCTGAAGGTGGAAAGAACAGTTCGGACTGGGGACCTCGGCAACGTGAATTCTCCTGCCATTCTGTTGGCAGTTCAGGTCCGAAACCACGTCGACGCCGAGTCTTAGCGACAGTCAATTCAGTGACTGACACGGCATCCCCTTTCTAGGTGCCTCTCGGCACAGTTGAAAAGTGGAATTTGATTGTAACAAATGCATCATGGAAGTCAATAGATTGTTACGAACTGGCTCGGATCAGGCTATGTGCCACTGCCGTTCGTACTCGAGACGAGCCTCGATAAGGGCGGATATCTGCTGCTGCCAATCGGCTTTGATCCCAAAGCGGGCGGGGTCCTCCAGATACATATCGATAGCAGTGCGATAGAGCTTGGTGGCCTCTTTGATGTATGAGATCGGCATAGCCCGACCTTCTATCTTCAAGATGCGCACTCCGTTCTCGACAAAGAACGGGATGTTGGAAAGTCCGACCTGGTCAGGCCGGCGCATAAGGCGACCATCGGCCATAGAGAAATCTTCACCGTCAGTCAGGCTGCAGGCGCGCTTGCACACCAGCTGGCACTCACCCTTAGTGTTGTTTTGTCCAATCAAACGATCTTTGCCGATCAGTGGGTCATGGTCCCACTCCTGCTTCCAATAACTACTCATCATGCAGTTGCCGTCGTACATGAAGCATATGCCTCCGTGCACGAACACCTCGAGATCAAGATCGGGAACCTCTTCATGGATGCGAGCTATTTCAGAGCGATCTTGAACACTACGCGAGATGACCACGAGATTGGCACCTAGATCACGATAGAACTTAGCGGCCTCTGGGTTGGCGATGCTGGCCTGGATACTCGCGTGAATATGAACTTCCGGGTAGTTCTCGGACACATAACGTATCGCGCCTATATCCCCCATGATCAGAGCGTCCGGACCGTGAGATATGATCTCGTCGATCTTCTTCTTAAAGAACTCCCAGTCCTGTTCCTTTAGGTATATATTGGTGGTCGCATAGACTTTCACGCCTTGCGACTGAGCGGTCTTGACCAGCTCGGGAAACTCATCTTTGCCGAACTCGGTTCGCTTTGGACGCATGGAGAGTCCAGTCACACCTGCGTATAGGGCATTGGCGCCGGATTCTATCGCAGCTTCTGCAGACTCAAGGCTGCGGGCGGGAGCCATCAGTTCAATCACGTGCTTATCGGACTGTGTACTCATCCCGCTCCTTCCATCATGTGCTCTGCCATTTCCACATATACCCGACCGGAGTCGCCGAAGTACCATCCGTTGCAGATACCATCCTCGGCAAGCGCTGAGACAGCTTCCAGATGACTCTTGTCAAAAGGTCGCCCTGCCACTGCGTCATCAAGGGCGGCCCGGTACTCAAAACCGAGCGCAGATATCTTCTCGCCGCTCTCGACGGAAGTCTCTAGGCGGAGAGCAGAGTAGCCTTCGGATGCGAGCTTTCCGAGGTGCTCGATCATCACTAGATCCTCAGCCATAAGCATAGCGGTCCCAGCACATCTCATCTGCCAGTCTTCATTGTTGAACTCAAGCTGGCGACGATCCGCGCACTGCTGATGACAAGGTACTTCCACTCTGGACGGGAACGATAGACACAGAAGACATGAGTGCGCCATGCCGATCGGTAGCTTGCCTGCGATCGGCACCTCGAGTTCGGTGCCTTCTTTGAGAACAGGTGTGAAATCGGATTTCTCGTCCAAAGTCAGTTCATAACTTGGACTGATGCGGTCAGCTCCCACAGAGGCCAGAGCCCTGGCAGTTTCTACGTGGTAAACGTTTGCGAAATGCCCGGTGTGGACCTTCAGCCCCGGGAACTCGGTTTTGATTACGCGCAGAACCCCCATGTCATGCACCTCGACCCCATCGATTCCCTCTTCGGCCGCAGCTGTGATGGCTCTGCGAACCGCTTTAAAGTCAGGACCATTCGGGACTACCGGAGTTGTGAGATAGGCTTTCTTGCCGGCCTGGTGCAGTTCGCCGATGGCTGCGCGTAGCGCAGCGACGTCAACCAGTAGGTTGCCGTCTACTTTTAGACAGAACGACTGACCTAGATATGCCCCGTCATAGGGGGAGAGGTCGGCCTCAGCATAAACAGCCGAGGTCGGGACGGAACACAGCAGCTCAGGAGATGAGACACTGCCCTGCAAAGAGGACTCCTTCTTAGGCTTTAAAGAGGCTTCTCGCCCACGTGGATGCAGGCAATACCGCCGGTCTTACTTGTGTAACGAACGTTCTTGAACCCTGCGTCCTCGATGATCTTCGAATACTCTTCAGGCGAGAAGAACAACTCGATGGACTTGTTCAGGTAGTGGTAGACGCCTGTCTTGTCACCGGTGAGAACCTCTCCGATAGGAGGGAGAATGTGCTTCGAGTACCAGGTGTACAGGCTACGGAAGATATCATTTGGTGGCTGGAAGAAATCGAGACAGATCACGCGGCCACCTGGCTTGAGCAGTCGGTACCACTCTTTATATGCCTCGGCTACATCGAGATGGCGGCTGGCCACACCGATGGTGACAGCGTTGAAGCTCTCGGACTCTAGCTCGGGCATCGCTTCAGCGTCGCCTACGCGAATCTCAGAGCGGTCCAGCAGTCCATGCTTGCGCAGCTTGTACTTACCGACCTCGAGCATTTCCTCGTTACGATCCAGTGCGACCACGTGTCCGGTCGGCCCCACCTCGCGAGCAAGTTTCATCGCGATATCGCAGGTTCCAGCGCAGACATCGAGAGCAGTGTCGCCAGGTGAAAGATTCGCTTGGTTGACCATGAACGTCTTCCAGGGGTAGTGCATGCCGAAGCTCACAGCGGTGTTGGCCAGGTCATAGCGCCTAGCTACCGATGAGAACATGCCTTGTACGCGCTCTTCGCTCTCAGGCCGAACCGCAGTGTTCAGCCAATTCTTATAATCCACGCGGTGGATCCCCTTTCAGACCTAAATTTCTACAAACTGTTTTTGAACTGAACTACTTTATCACACAGCTCAGCCAAGTATCACTCCGGCAGCGAGAAGCGCCAGCATGGCAGGGGTATACGAAGCTGAGCGGTTGTAAAGCACACGTGACACTTCCGGTTCTGGTGTCTTGACCAGCTTCCAACCGGGAACCAAGAGGAACAGGATGCCGCCGACCACCGTGCCAGCAAGCACCCAAACAGGAAGTGCGGCGACCGTGACCAGAGCGATACTCATTATTACTGTCAGGATCAGAAAGGCGAAGGACACGCGGCTAGCAAAAACCTTGCCGTAGACAACAGGCATCGTCATAACACCGAGCTCAGCGTCTTCTTCGACATCATTGAAATCATTGGGGAGGTTGCGTCCGCCTATCTCCCACACGAATGTCCAGGCCGCGAACAAGAAAAAGACTGCACCGTAAGGTGGGTTGGCCACGGCCATCCATCCGGCAATACCCCCCAGTGTCACGGCGATTGCAACGGCCAGCATCTTCATCGGACTCTTTCGTGACAACTTGCAGTAGAGAGTCACAAAGATGATGACCCCTATATAGATAACCGGCAGCCATGGCTGTAACAGGAAGGTGATGAACATGCTAATAAGCGAGAGGGTCGCGACCCAGGCGATACCTAGTCGGACACTGATGATCCCCCGAGCGACTGGGTGGTGTATTAGTAAAGCTCCGAGGTCTAGACCGCTAGCCACCTCAGGGGATTTACCCTCTGCTGCCAGGGCAGCAGCCTTCTCGGCTGCTTTCTCATCATCGCGCTTTATCTTTGCTCGGTCGAGGTCTACATCGAGAAGGTCGTTGTAGGCGATAAGGGCCGATGCTCCGGTGAAGCAGGCGATGAATCCCAGCACTACTTGGGTAAGGGTGGGCAGTCCGTTGAGTGCGAATATCGCGGCAAGGCCTGCTTGAGCCACGACGAAGCCGGCTACAAGGATGCGAGAAAAGCCCATCAGACCTCGAATCGTCTGAGACAGTCCGCCTCCCGACAGGCCGGGTCCGCCAACTACGTCGTTGCCGGTCAGCTCAGCATCCACAGGCATGACCTGTCGAGAATCTGGGCGCAACAATAATTTGAGAGGTGTGTAGAATACTAAAAACTGGTAGAAACATTAGACACTTACTATACCCGATGGAGGGAAAAGCTTGGAAGTCGACCAGAAACCAAAATGGAAAGCATTATCGCTGTTGCCACCTCGTGCAGCATGGATGCTGGACAACAAGCTCTATCGAATCCTCACCGGTTCGGGATACAAGGATACAGAACTCGTTGAGTGGTCAGGTGTGCACGAGGGACAGGAAGTCCTTGAACTAGGGCCCGCTGCCGGATACTTCACTCCCGCCCTATCCAAGAAGGTAGGCGAGAACGGCAAGATCTACTCTATCGACGTTCAGGCCGAGATGATCGCCAAGCTACAAGACAAGGTCGAGCGACTGGGGCTGAAGAACGTTTCCCCTCTGGTGGCCGGCGGCGAGACCCTACCGTTAGCTGACGACTCGGTAGACAGTATCTGCGCATTCTATGTCCTAGAAGAGGTCGTAGATCTTGAGAGCGTTGTGAGTGAGTTCCATCGCGTACTGCGTCCCGGTGGAAATGTCACAGTCACCCAAGTCGCGTACGACTTCAAGCAGTACCAGAAGGACGCCATGCGTCACATATTCCCCACTGGAGGCTTCGAACTGCTTGAGGAGTCCGACGGGCGCTGGACTTACAAGGCTAGGTGGCGTCGCACGTCGACCAACTAGTCCGGTCAAGTACTTCGTGAGAGCACGAAGATCGCCACATCATCAGAGAGCTTCCCTTTGCTGAACTCAGTCACTGCCTGGAATAACCTCCCAGGCCACTCGGTCAACCTGCCAACCTCCGTGACCCGGATAACCTCAGCCAGGCGCTCATCCCCGAAAAGCTCGTTGCCGTCCCGAGCCTCTGTAATACCATCGGTGTAGAGAACTATGACGTCCTCGCTCCCTAGCTTCAGCTCACAATCCCCGTATTCCGCTGTAGCGAACGCTCCCACAGGTAGCGAGGGTCCACACTGCACCTCAGTCACGGAATCCCCGGACTTGATGATCGGCACAGGATGGCCGGCGTTGCAGTACCGCACTAATCCCGTTTGAGTATCTAATTCGCCGTAGAACATAGTGGCAAGCTTGCCGGATCCGGGGAACCTTTGGATCAGCTCGTTAGTGCGAGCAACAACCTTCGCCGGTGAAGATGTGCCTATCGAAAAAGCCCTCACCCCGTTCTTGATCAGAGTGGTTGCGGCTGCGGCCCCGATTCCGTGTCCCTCCGCATCTGCGATCAGGAACCCGACTCTGCCCTCGTCCAGCTCGAAGATGTCATAAATATCCCCTCCGACAGCAGCGGACTCAGTCGCTGAGTGGTATCTATGAGCGAATTCGACACCAGGGATACTCATAGGCATGGTCAGCATTGACTCCTGCAATGTGCGCGCGATCTCTTGCTGGGCGGCAAGAACTGAGCGTAAATCGTTCTCGGCATTGACTCTGGCGGAGATGTCCCGGATTATCGCGTTGAAAAACTTCCCCGATGGCAGATCGACTTCACTCACAGAAAGGTTGATGTCGAAAACCTCCCCATTCTTACGAATCGCCTTCTCGGCCCTGATGCGTCCGATAATCCGCTTTTCCCCAGTGTTCAGATAGTGCTCGACATACCCATCGTGCCTGCTGCGGTTCGGCTCAGGCATGAGCATCTCCACATTCTTCCCGACCACCTCATCAGTTGAATAACCGAACATATTCTCTGCCCCAGGGTTGAAACTGGTAATCCTGTAGTCCTCAGACGAGATCGTGATAATGGCGTCGGGAGCATTGTCGATGAAGGTGTTGATCTGGATCCGAGTTGCTTCAAGCTCCTGTCTCGTCTCCTCCAGTTGATTCTTCAACTCGACGTTGATGGTCTCGATCCCGTCCATGCTCAACTCCCTAGTCGAATAAATAACCCCAGGCCAATGTATGTTTCCGCTTTGCTAAAGTTCTAATCGCAAGTCATAATCAAGCTCTGCTATTAGAAGCTAGTCCGACTTGGAGTGATCGTGGCGCCCGAAGCGAATACCCTCTCAGAAACTCAAACCGTTCGAGCTATCACTGCTCCCCGTCGCCTAGCCGCCTGGTTGATCGACCATTTCATCATCGCCCCCTTGGTCATTCTGCTGACTGTCGCCTGGTTCGAGCTGTACTCTTTCGCCCCGACACTCTGGTACGAGATCAGTCGAGGACTCATGCTGGCCTACGTCGTGGTCATCCTCTACATGACGATCGGGATATGGCTATTCGGCGCCAGCATCGGAAAAGAGATCATGGGACTGCGAGTCGTTACGGTCGACGGCGAACGAGTGGGTCTTGGAAAGACGCTCCTTCGTGAGGTCGTGGGCAAATTCTTGTGTCAGGCCACTCTTTTAGTAGGCTTCGCTGCCGCACTT
>JAUVYG010000060.1 GCA_030603185.1 Actinomycetota bacterium
GGGATTCTTAGCTGGATCCTGACCTGATTCGTCCATCCGCCGCCTCCTGATTGATTGGCTGAGCTGCCCGTCTTATGGGGTGATTATTTCACAACAACTGACTTTTTAAGCCTTTTTTCGGTTAATCACGATGATTTCAGCTGTGACTATCAGGATCAGTGCTGACAGATATATCCAGGACATTATGGCGATGAAGGCTCCCATCGACCCATACACCACGTTGTATCGAGCCAGATTCTCTAGGAACCATGCGAAGAATATCTTGGCGAGCTCCCAGGAAACTGCTGCCCCCAGCGCTGGCTTCCAGGTCTCTTTGAGGGACAAGTTGACCGGAGGTACGAATCTGAGAATGACTAGGAACAGAATGAAAGACACCAAGGTAGCCGCGCCGCGAGTGTAGAGGGTCAGTGCAGTGGTAGTCGTCTCCGCCTCTAGCCCAAGTGTCGATCCAAGGCTTAGCAGGACTGGTACCACGGCCGCTGCTCCCGTAGATAGTATGAACAGGCCAAGGAGTAGGCTTGCAAGCCCCAAATGCAGCATCGTGGCTTTGAGGGGGCTCCTGGGGTCTGCTGCCATGAAGATTCGATTCATCGCCCACTCTATGGAGCGGAATACTGCAAGCCCGGCGAAAATGAGGCCGAGGATAGCAAGAACGCTGGTAAAAGCACGGCTGGCCACTAGAGCTCCTATGTTGTCCCCGATCACATCTCCGAGCTCGCCGGGCAGGGCAGCTGTCGCGAACTCAACGATCTCTAACTGTCGTTCCGGCGAGGCGATCAGGTATCCCACTAGTGATACCCCCAGCAGAATTAGGGGTATAAGAGAGAACAAGGCCGCGAAGGCGATGGCTGAAGCCAAAAGCGGGGCTGCATCAGTGTGGTATTTTTCGTAGAGTAACTTTAAGTAGTTCTTTGCCCTGTTGGCGAACTCGGCCAATACGTCTCCCGAGATGTAGTTGGTTTGTTATTGGATATGTTCACTTATTACAGCTGGAAGGCCAATGTTAAACCCAGTCCAGGTAAACCCGAAATCCATTGAAGCATATCGTGAGGCAGCCGGTGATGCGGTTGTAGATGAAATACTGAGGCTGGCCGAGCCCTTGAAGGGGGCGCGGGTACTTCACGTCAACGCCACAGCCTTCGGAGGCGGCGTTGCTGAGATTCTCTACACCCTAACCGCCCTCATGCAAGACGTCGGCGTTAAGGCTGATTGGCAAGTCATTGATGGGTCCGAAGAGTTCTTTAACACCACTAAGTGCATGCATAACGGGCTCCAGGGCATGGAGGTCCCTTTCACGGGCACCATGACCGACGAGTGGGTCCGGATCAACAAAGAGAACGCTGACCGGATGGAGCTGGATTATGACTACTACATCATCCACGACCCCCAGCCGGTCGGATTGATCAAATACATTAACGAAAAGGCCCGGTCGGCTAAGTGGATCTGGCGTTGTCATATAGATACGACCCAGTCATTCCAACCAATCTGGGATTTCATGCATCCATACGCCGATGAGTACGATGCCACTATCTTCACGATGCCTGAGTACGATCCAGGGGGTAAGGCTCCCGTACGAGTGAATTTTCCACCATGCATCGATCCGCTGAGTCCTAAGAACACTGAGATGAGCCCCGCTTTGTCTCGAGAGGTCTTGAGCAACTTTGATCTAGATCTGGATCGTCCGATCATCACCCAGATATCCCGGTTCGATCCGTGGAAGGATCCTCTAGGGGTTATCGAGGCATACAAGATCGTGAAAGCCCAGAGGCCTGACGTGCAGCTGGCCCTTGTTGGGTCGATGGCCAGTGATGATCCGGAAGGCTGGCACTACTACAATAAGACCAAGGACGCAGCTGGTGATGATACCGATATCCACATATTGACCAACTTCGAAGGAGTCGGTAACACCGAGGTTAACGCCTTCCAGGGCGGCTCGGACGTGGTTCTGCAGAAGTCAGTCCGGGAAGGATTCGGACTGACAGTCTCTGAGGCTCTTTGGAAGGGCCGCCCCGTCATTGCCGGCAACTGCGGTGGCATTAGAATGCAGATCAAGAACGGCGAGAACGGCTATCTTGTCGACAGTATCGAGGAATGCGCGGATAGAATCTTAGACTTTCTCAGCAATCCCGAGAACAGCTTGAAGATGGGAGCCGAAGGGAGGGAGCACGTTCGAGGTAACTTCTTGACCACACGGAACCTGATTGACTATTTGACGTTACTCGGACGACTCAAGGATGACTGATGCCGAGGCGGTAGTGACCTCCCTTATGCGCGGAAAACGCTTGGTGATCGCCTCCAATCGTGGACCCGCTCATTTTGACCGCGATGAAAATGGTGAACTCATTGCTGAAAGAGGCGCCGGCGGACTGGTCACTGCGATGTCTCAGGTTCTCGAGCAAGCCGGCGCTACCTGGGTAGCGTGCCCCATGACGGATGGGGATAAAGAGCTAGCCGCATCGGCGACTAGGGTGCCGATGCCGTCCGAAGATCCCGTCTACCATCTTCGATTCGCTTCGATCGATTCCCAAGAATATGATCTCTACTATAACGAGATCAGCAACAAGATCCTCTGGTTTGATTTTCACTATTTGTGGGACCTCCCACTTGAACCCTCATTCAATGGGGCGACTATTGCGGCATGGAATGACGGGTATGCGCGGGTCAATCGCGATGTGGCTGAGACCATTGCCGACGAATGCAGGGCTGGAGCCATCGAAGACCCCTCATCAAGGCCCGTAGTCCTGCTCCACGACTACCATCTGATGACCGCTGGCCAGTATGTTAGAGAACTGGTTCCCGACGTGATCCTCACGCACTTTCTGCACATTCCTTGGCCGGACCCCGACTACTTCAAGGTTCTTCCGACTCAGATACGGGAAGAGATTCTAGAAGGTATGCTGGCCTGCGATGTTCTTGGATTTCACGCGCAGAGCTACGGTGACAACTTTCTCTCATGTGTCGCAGAAGTCATGGGTCTTCCCGTGGACTGGGAATCTCGGACAACGGTTTGGCGCGGACGGACGATCAGGGTGCGCACCTACCCCATCTCGATCCATCCGGATGGACTCTCGAAACTTTCCGCCTCAGACGAGGTAGGAGCATGGGAGGATCGGATCGCAGAGATTAGAGGCGACTGTAAGATGTTGCTGCGGATAGACAGGGTCGACCCGGCCAAGAACGCACTTCGGGGATTCCAGGCGTACGATCAGATGCTTTCTGAGCACCCTGAGCTGGTAGGCAAAGTCATGTTTTTCGCGTTCCTAAATCCATCCCGCGAGGAAGTCCAGGCGTACCACGACTACCTCGAGAGCACACAAGCTCTGGTGGCCGAGATCAACGAGCGTCACGGAACAGATGGTTGGATCCCCATTCATCTTGAGATAGAGGATGACTTCCCTCGCTCAGTTGCCGGCCTGAAAAACTACGACCTACTGTTGGTGAACTCCACCCAGGATGGAATGAATCTGGTGGCCAAAGAAGGCCCCATTCTCAATGAGAATGATGGCATGTTGATACTCTCAGAGGGCTGCGGCGCTTCCAACGAATTGGAGGCCGGTGCTATTATTGTAAATCCGTTCGACATAGGTCAGACCTCGGAAGCCATGTATCGAGGGCTTACCGTGACAGCAGAAGAGCGGAAGGCAAGAGCTGAGCTTCTTGTCGAGGTGGTTAGCCGGAACAACATTTTGAAATGGCTGTATCATCAATTATATGACATCGACCAATTCATCAGCGATGAAGGTCGCGACTTAGAAGGGACTTAGCAGTCACAATGAGCACCGACGAGATCGGGGTGACCGAGGCGCAGGCCGAGGAGTCCGCCGGGCAGACCCAGCCCGCGAGTGAACCGAGAATATCCACAAAATCCATCATCAAGCTGGTATTGGCTGGGGTGTGGATGGTTATCATCGCACTTCTTCTCAGTGCGGTAGCTGACGAGTTTCTGCAGGCTTCGGGTCGTTCCAAGCTCGTGGATCCAGCTGCATTTCCGATCAATGCCACCTTGCTAGGTTTGCTCACGATACTGTGGTTCGTAGTACCGATCGTGTACGGATACCTAGCCCATCGCTGGATGTCTAAGGACGCGTTGATAATCGGACCGGTCTCCGCCGCTGCGTTCTTCTCTCTGGTGGTTCTGCTTCAGATAGACGATCTGGCGCTGCCGGTGGCCGACGCACTTCCTGCTTTTGTTGTCTTTTTATATGTGGCCGTGGCGGCTCTCATCGGGGTGATCATCTCGATGGTAATGTCATCAAGACGCAGAAAGAAGCAGCTGGCCGAGGGCTAGAGAAACAGCCTCTGGGCTTTCAATCAGGAGCCTGGCAGCCTGTCTGACCGCTGGTGACTGCTCTGAACCACCATCGACCGCAACCGACATCGTATCTACTGATCCATCGGAGCGGAGTTCCTGTAAGTACTCAAATGCATCGATATCAGTTACGTCATCTCCAAAGAAGATGACTCGCTCGACTGCTGTACCCGTTCTTTGTGCTACATGATCCAGGATGGCTTTCATTCCCAGATCCTTTCCACCGTTGGCTCCCGCTTGAAGCTCAAATACCTTCTTGCCTTTCAGAAGGTGTAGATCGTGATCGGATGCCAACTGTTCGACCAGGCTGTTTAAGGCATCTATCCGACTTGAGTCGTTCACCAGACGATAGTGAATGGCGACCGAGTAATCCTTGTACTCGACTGTGATGTCGTCGGCCCCTACTTCAATCGCGGTCTTGAGAACCCTTTTTGCCTCACCCAGACCAATCAGACCCACGGCTAGATCAACATTGGTGTAGTCCTCGCCGTCATAGGACATCTCGATGCCATGGTTTCCCACGTAATAGGCTCCCGGTACGTCGGCCATTCGCCGAAGGTCCGACAGCCCCCTGCCGGATAGCAGGCCAACGCCTTGGTAATCTTCCACTAGCTGTTTGAGTGAGCTGATGGCTTCAGGTAGGACTTCAGCGTCCCCGGGCCGCGCGACTATAGGTGCGATGGTGCCATCAACATCGGTAACTATCACTGAGGTCGATGGGGATTCACGGAACTCTACCAGCAGAGCGGTTAGTTCATCTGGGAGTCGGGCTTGGGAGGGCATATACTAGCCGAAGTCAGATGAGAGGATGGTCTCATATCGTTCCGCGTAGTCTCTGGCCATCCTGTCAGGCGAGAATCTTGCCTTTGCGGTCTTGCGGCAGACTTCTGGATCGATCTCATTTATCTTTCCGGCGGCTTCGATGAATTCACGCATCGAGTCGACGATGAATCCGGTCTGGCCGTGCTGGATGACCTCAGGAGCTGCGCCGTTGCGCCAAGCCACTACTGGTGTTCCGCACGCGATGGACTCGGCCATAACAAGTCCGAAAGGTTCCGCCCACTGAATCGGGAACAAGAAGGCCTTCGCCTGAGCGAACAGCTCCAGCTTTTGCTCTTCTTCAACTTCACCGAGGAACTTGATCTGGTCTCCGTCGACATGCGGTTCGATCTGGGTCTTGAAGTATTCCATGTCCACGCCCGGATCGATCTTCCCTGCCATGACAAGCCTCTCGCCCATCGTTTTTGCGGCTTCGATCGCAAGATGCGGTGCCTTGGTCTCGGTGAAGCGACTGACGAACAGGAAGAAATCCTCTTTCTTCTCTTGGTACTTGTACTTTTTCAAGTCGATTGCGTTGTAGACCGTATTCACGTACTTGAGTTCTGGGAATGCGTCACGTTGGAAATCTGAGATGGGATTGTAGTGGACGCTATTCATGAAGTGGGAGAAGAAGAACTTCGCGTTGATGTTGAAGTCACCGTGCAATGTGGACAGAACTGGTGTCTTGCTCCCGCAAATCGAGGCGAATGCTACACCTATTGGTCCAGTGTGATCATGAATGATGTCGTACTCGTCAGCCCTTTGGTAAACCTGGCTCGAGTGAAGCGAGTCAGGCATAGAGTGCCCGATGGGAGCCTGAGGAAGATCGTAGACAGAATGGAGTTCACCGTCGGTGTCCGAGTCTCCTGTAGCGAACAGATCCACCTCGTGACCCTGTTTGACCAGCTCGTCCACTAGCAGTGCCACTACAAGTTCTATTCCTCCGTATTTTCTTGGTGGGGTGCGGACCCATACGGGGGAGTTCATTCCGATCTTCAAGTATTAGTCTCCTTTTGAGCTGGAACCTTATTGGGTTTTACCAGGATGATATTACCCTTCTAAGGTTGAGTTGATGCAACAATTCTTACTCCACCGTTTGCCTCTGCAATGTGAACTCCTGGTCCGTGCCTTTAATACTGAGGGAGTCGACCGCTACCAGGCGGGAGGTTTCGCGGTCGATGTATAGGAGCTGCAGCGTCAGCGGAACTCCTTCTTCCACCTCGAAGCTTCTGATCCCAGCTCCGCCTGTGGTACCCGCGTCCAGGATCCAGCTACCGTCCACCTCGTCGATGTTTTGCTTGTGGGAGTGGCCGGTGAGAATGATGGGGACTAACCCTGCACCCTGCAGTGCGAGGTCGGGATTGTGTACTGCGAAGACGTCGGGTGGGTCATTCAAGAGACGGGTGGAAATGGCTCGTGCAGCCTCGGACTTTTTGTCCGGGTCCTCGGCCGCGATCAAAGGCACATCAGAGGCCGGGTCGGAGGCTCCCAAGAACCGGATGCCTTCCACCTCGACATCTCCGGTCAACAGAAATACATCCTCTATCTGCTGGAAGGCATCGATGACGGCGGGTGAATCATGGTTTCCCGGGACATAGTAGTAGGGGGTATTAAGGCGCTCGAGCCTTGAGAGCACATCTGCTTCGAGCGCGGTCCCATAGTCCGTGATGTCTCCGGTATCTACAATCATATCGACCATGAATCCTTCGGAAATGCGTTCAACAAGATCGTAGGCCAAGGGATTGTTGTGAATGTCGGATACGTGCAGGACTCTCAGGTTCTTGCCGGTCGCGATCGGACCGATTCCCTCGACCGCAGCAAAGAATTGATTGACGTTGGAGGCGATTCGTTCGACCTCGTCCTGTAGGTCCTCGATGCTGTTCCATCTGTCCTGTACCGCGCCTACCAGGACCGGTGCGACCTGCAGATTACCGCTGTATACCGGTTGTTGGAACGCGTTCACATTGTAAGTGAGCACGATGGCGGCGATCATCGATACTGATACCGCACTACCGGTGAGGGCCCCAATGGTCCACATGCCTGCGTGTTCACGGCCACCGATCACCCTGCCAAGGATGATTCCCATGATCGCCGATGCAACAGCCATGATCAGAGCGAGTTCTATCGCAGCAGACCTTGAGTCTTCGGTGAGTCGCTGAATGAACTCATCGGTACTGGAAGCATCCGCCCCGATCAAAGCGCTCAACGCTACGAAGTCGATCTCTTTCACCGAAAGCTGAATGTCCATCGGAGACGAGTGAGTATCGGCGATCACCTTGCCGATGGGGGGAACCTCTACCATTGTCTTTCCGTCGGTTGAAGCACTGGCGGTCAGAGAGGCAGTGATTCCGTTCGATTCGTATGTGCGGTCGATAAAACCGACCAGGAACAGAGGTACAAGCGCGCTCAGGACAACCGTGATCAGTCCTCGGATGACCCTGTGGTACGCTCTGTTTTTCGGGGCCTCTACTGCTGGGGAATCATTCCCGCCAGAGGAATCAGGAGCTGGCAGATGCGTCGGAGTCGGACTTCTTGTCCTTGATCTCGGCTACTTCTGGCGTATCGGATGTCGCGGTATCCTCTTCTGCCTTTTCCTCTGCCTTACGGACGAGCTCAATGACCTTTGACTTGGTCTCTTCGATCTTGTTCATGATGTCGTCGTTCTCATCGATCAGCTTGCGGACCTTACCGCTCTGTGACTCGTAGGTCTGCATTCCGGAGTCATACAACTTTTTGGCTTGTGCACTAGCCTCTTCGCGCATCTCGGTTCCGCGCTTGGGGGCCCACATCAGGCCAGCGATGACGCCTATTACGAGTCCTACTAGTAAACGAATCATTTCGTGCTCTCTTTCTCGATTATCGGTTGAGGTGGTGGGACATCTCTTTCGTTTCTACCCTCCACTTTTACGTGTTAATCTATCTTTTTCTATGACTTTAGTATACCGGGGAGTTAATCGGACTTGAGTCCTGAGATAGAACTTGACCATTGGCATGACAGGTATGCGAAACGTACGAGTCGCATGCGGACCTCTGCTGTTCGCGATCTCATGGCAGTCGCTGACCAGCCGGATATCATTGCCCTCTCTGGCGGCATGCCCGAGACAGGGGTGTTCGAAGAAACCCTAAGACCCATCGCCGAGGAATTACTAGTGGACGAGGCAGCTCGCACTCTTCAGTACGGCCCGTCGCAGGGTATAGTCACCCTCAGGGAACAGATATGTGACCTGATGTTCGAGGAGGGTATGCACGTTCATCCTGACGATGTGCTCATCACTGTAGGTGCGCAACAGGCCCTAGAGTTCTTGGGCAAGGTACTACTGGATGACGGCGACACAGTCGTTATCGAGGAACCGAGCTATGTCGGCGCCCTGAACGCTTTTCTTAGCTATGAGGCTCAGTTCGAAACCATCCCGACAGATGTCTCTGGCATGGACATCGATGCTCTCGATGAGCGACTCGGTGATATGGACACCCCTCCCAAATTCGTCTACGTTATCCCGAACTTTCAGAATCCCGGCGGAGCTACTTTGTCCCTCGAACGGCGTCAACAACTCATCGACGTTGTGAATAAGCACGACGTGATCTTGGTGGAAGACAACCCCTATGGTCGGCTCAGATTCAAGGGTGATACGCTCCCTACGCTTCGAAGTCTGGACGACTCAGTCGTCTATCTTGGGACATTCTCAAAGATATTCTCACCCGGGGTCCGGGTGGGTTGGATCGTCGCACCTCCGGCCCTGAGGGATAGACTACTTCATGCTAAGCAGGCGGCAGACCTTTGTTCTTCGATGCTCAACCAAAGACTTGTAGAGGAGTTTTTCAAGCGGGGACTGTTCGAGCCGCACCTAAAAAAGCTGATCGAAATCTACAGTGGCCGGGCAGAAGTGATGGCCAAAGCCCTCAAGAAGCATTTCCCGGCAGAGGCCACGTGGTCTGATTCTGAAGGGGGCTTCTTCGTTTGGGCAAAGCTACCCGAGTATTTGGATACAACCGAGATGTTGGCAGAGGCGCTGGCCAAAAAAGTAGCCTATGTACCGGGTTCCGGTTTCTTTCCAGACGGGCGAGGTAAAGAGGCTATACGTCTTTCATTCGGAGCGGTGGGACATGACAAGATCAGGCAGGGGATCTCTGTGCTCGGAGAGGTCATCAAGGGCCAGATGGAACTGTACGAATCGTTGAAGTTCTAAAGGTAAGGGCGGTTTAGATAATGGCGGACATGAAGCCCAAAATAGCAATTCTGATGGGTGGCAGATCTCTCGAGAGGGAGGTCTCGATCCGCTCGGGCAGAAGAGTTATGGATGCCCTGGATGACAAGGGATATCCAACAGTGAGTGTGGATGCGGGCGAGAATCTGGTCGCGGATCTTAGGCGGGAAAAACCGGATGTCGTGTACATAGCCTTGCATGGCAAGCACGGTGAGGACGGATCCGTGCAGGAGCTACTAGAGATGCTGAATATCCCCTACACGGGTTCTGGGGTGCTATCCAGCATCATCGGTATCGATAAGGTTCTCACCAAAGAGATATGTCGGATCGAAGAGATACGGACACCACGATTCTTCTCATTGTCCGAGAGCGTGTTTAAAGATCTAGGGGCGTCCGCTGCGCTGCCCGCCGCGGTTGAGCGGCTGGGACTACCGATGGTCGTCAAACCA
>JAUVYG010000026.1 GCA_030603185.1 Actinomycetota bacterium
GCAATAGGGACGCGAATCTTTGAGCCACTCGAGGTTATCTCGAGCACATACTTGAAGCTCGCCAAGTAGAACAGCAGAAGTATCAGACTGAAAACGATCAGGAAGCTAGCGGCTACCAGCAGCACCGCTGCTGCTATCAAAATAATGAGGTCACCACGCCTTCCAAGGTTGGAGGAGCTGACCTGATCAAGGGGAATACTGATGAGATTGTCAGGGCCCTGGCCCTTGGACTCATAGCGCACTCTATGAGTGGTCAACCGCAGTCGACCCCCGTCAGACTCAGATATCAGTCGCTCGCCGTCAAGCAGTCTAATGGTGGCTACTCAATAGAAGGTGTCTCTCCATCCGAAGGCTCAGTAGTCGCCGTACTGTCAGCCGTCTCAGTCACGACAGGGGAATGCTCAGTCGGTAGCTCCTCGTCAGACCTTGGAAGATTGATGGGTGTTTGAGCAGGCGCCACAGGCACGAGAGAGGCTTCGTCAGTCCAAGCAGGCAACCCTTGCCGGTCAGCGGGCCCCATGTAGAGTGCCAACCCGATGAATCCTGCTACCAGGACTACACAGGCACCCGCTATGACGTAAAATACCTGCTTGTTCATGATCTACTCTGCAGTTCTATCTTTACTGAAATCAGCTTTCCAGAGCAGCTGATCCCAGTCATGATCGATCTTCTCTTGCACGTGGGCTAGTACCTTTTCGTTGCCTTTGGCAAATAGATGCTTGAACCTACCTTGGGGCTTCAGGAATTCGGTTACCGGAACCTTATTCTTGGGGCGATGATTGACCTTCCATTCGCCATTGTCGACCTCGAAAATGGGCCAGTAGCAGGTGCTAACAGCCAATCGAGATAACTCGATCGAATCGCCGGGTTCCGTCCTCCAGCCGCGTGGGCATGGTGAAAGGATGTTGAGAAATGCAGGTCCAGGTGTTGTAAAGGCTTTCTCAGCCTTTCGCATCAGGTCTTTCCAATTAGAAAGCGAGGCCTGAGCGACATAAGGGATATTGTGAGCAGCCATTACAGCAGTCAGATCCTTACGATACTCTTCCTTGCCAGCAGTGGCGTGTGTACCGATTGGAGTAGTAGAAGTAGCCGCTCCGTATGGAGTAGCACTCGAACGCTGCATGCCCGTGTTCATATACGCACCGTTGTCGTAGCAGACATAGGTCATGTTGTGGCCACGCTCCATCGCTCCAGAGAGTGATTGGAAGCCAATATCATAAGTACCACCGTCACCACCGAACGCAACGAAATTCCGCTTGTCGTCAGCAGGAATCTTGCCCTTTGATTTTAAGGCCTCGTAAGCAGCCTCCATGCCACTGACCGTAGCAGCAGAGTTCTCGAATGCACTGTGGATGAACGGAACGTTCCACGCCGTATACGGGTAGATCGTGGTCGCGACCTCTAGACAGCCTGTCGCGCAACCGACCACCATGGGCGCCTCGGACATTCTTCCCAGCTGATTGACGATGATCGAAGCACCGCAGCCCGGGCAAAGTCTGTGTCCGGAACCAAGGGTGTCTTCCTTGTGTGTAAGATCCTTAAGTTTTGCCATATGACTCGCTCCTAATCCCTTATGTTGAGGTAACGAAAACCAGTGTTGGAGTTCGTCGCGCTATCAAGTGAGTCTAAATCACTATAAACGCTTTCAATGTTCTCTACCGTGACGTCTCGACCTCCGAGGCCGTAAACGTAGTTTAGACACTCAGGCCTATCGTCAAGGTGGTACATGGCGGCCTTGACCTCGTCGCCCATGGGGCCACCCGTTCCAGCCAGTCCATGGGAACGGTCGAGGATCGCGACGGCCTTACAGTGACCGATCGCTGCGGCTATCTCATCCGCAGGAAATGGTCTGAACATTCTAAGTTTGAGCATTCCGACTTTCTTACCCTCTGCCCGAAGTTTGTCCACTGCGACCCTGGTGGTACCACCAGCTGAAGACATGACCACGATAGCGGTCTCAGCATCTTCAAGCATGTACTCTTCGAACAGTCCGTAAGAACGTCCAGTGAGCGCAGCGAACTCATTGCTGACATCCAGAAGCACCTCTTTGGCCTTCTGAAGCGCCTCGTCCTGCTGACGCTTGAACTCGAAGTAGAAACCACCCAGACCGTCGAAAGCACCAACAGTCTCAACGTGATCGTCAGTCAACATTCCGTATGTCGGGCTGGACTCGCCGATAAATGCACCCGCGTCATCATCACTCATGATGTCCAGTCGAGCGATGGCGTGCGAAATGATGAAACCGTCAAGGTTGACAATGCAGGGAAGCTTTACATCCTTGTGCTCAGCGACCCTGAAGGACATCAATGTGTTGTCGTAGGCTTCCTGTGCGTCCTCAGAGAACAACTGTATCCACCCGGTGTCCCTGGCTCCCATTGCGTCACTGTGGTCACCGTGAATATTGATCGGAGCTGATAGCGCTCGGTTGGCCATCGGCATAATTATGGGCAGCCTCAGCCCTGCAGCGATATACAGCATCTCCCACATAAGCGCGAGACCCTGTGATGAAGTCGCAGTGACTGACCTCGCACCAGCAGCAGCTGCACCGATTGCAGAACTCATAGCTGAGTGCTCGGACTCTACATTTACGAACTTGCCCTTTAGGTGATCTCGTGCAGCGTAGGCTGCTAGCTCTTCAACTATCGTGGTTTGAGGCGTAATCGGGTAAGCCGAGACTACATCCGGGTCAGCCTGCTTTAGGGCCATGGCAACTGCAGAGTTACCGGTAAGGGCGGCAGCGGTTTGCTGAGCCTTAGGCGTGTTCTTGACCTCTTTAAGAACTGTTTTAGGCATTCTTTGCCTCCCCTTCAGAGCTATGCTCAGGAACCATCTTCAATGCGTCGAACGGACATTCAACTGCACAGATGCCGCAGCCCTTGCAGTGAAAGAAGTCGATGCCCTTCATCTTCTCGTCTGTCACGAGGATCGAAGCATCCGGACAGTAATTCCAGCAGATCATACAGTCGGTGCACTTTTCTTCGTCCCAGATAGGACGCTCTGCGCGCCATGTACCTGTCTGGTAGACCCCGGCATTTCCGCCGGTGGGAATAAGTGCGCCTCTGGGGGGATCGGTGTAATCCCACTTACTTATTCCGGTGATGTCCCAATGGGGCTTGTTTGTGGGAGTCACTCGCCTTTGACCTCCTTATAAGAGCGCTCAACGGCCTCGACGTTCGCGTCGATGATCGCCTGGCTGAATTTCTTAGCAAAGCTCTTCTTCATATCTTCGATGACAATCTCAAGTTCAAGGATATGCGTCACGCTGATCAGAGCGCCGAGCATTGGAGTATTCGGTATAGGTCGCTTGATCGTTTCCATCGCGATTCCCGAAGCATCTACAGTATGTATCGTACCGTTCTTTATGCCGGAGTTCTTTCGGGCCTCGGCGGGAGTCCACTCAGTGTTGATGATATAGACACCATCGTCTGGCACACCGGTAGTCACATCGATAAGCCCAAGCAAAGTGGGATCAAGGATGACCACAACACTAGGCTGCTCAACGTTTGCATGTATGAATATCGGCTCCTGAGAAAGCCGGGTGAATGCCTGGATCGGCGCACCTGTCCTCTCGGGTCCGTACTCAGGAAATGCCTGGAAATGCATGCCTGCAGCCAAAGCTGCCTCGGCCGTAAGTTTGGCGGCAGTTACCGCGCCTTGGCCCGCGCGTGCGTGCCATCTGATCTCTATCATGCTCTTGGATGCAGCAGTGACCAATGTGTTACCTCCGGAAGAATACCTTTACGGTGTTACGAATGAGCTTGGGAATGTATTCACAATCCCAGCCAGACGATTTTACTACAGCTCCTTGCGTCCTTCTAGTGCGCGACCAAGAGTTACCTCATCCGCATACTCGATCTCTAGTCCAACAGGAATACCGTACGCTAGCCGGGTCACACTGACTCCGAGAGGGTGAAGAGCGTCCGCAAGATATAATGCGGTGGTCTCACCCTCAAAAGTGGCGTTAGTAGCGACTACGACCTCTTTGAACACACCGTTTCTTACCCGCTCTTTAAGTTCTTTCACATTCAGGTCGTCGGGACCGATGTTAGCGGCGGGAGTGATGGCGCCTCCAAGTACGTGATAACGACCATGAAAACTTTGGGTCCGCTCCATAGCGACAACGTCTCTTGGCTCTTCTACAACGCACAACAGTGAATCGTCACGTCGGGTGTCTCTGCAGATATCACAGGTATCCTGATCAGCCATATAGAAGCAGATGGAGCAACTGCCTGTCTCTTCTTTTGCCCCACTGATGGCCGTGGCAAGTTTCTCAGATGTCTCAGCAGGAGCATCCAGCAGGTAGTACGCGATCCTTTGAGCGCTCTTAGGCCCTACCCCAGGCAGTCTCGACAGCTCGTCGATGAGCCGTTGGAAAGGGGCTGCAAAGGGGCTAGAAGCCAAGCGCCCCGCCGCCCTTCATGCCTCCGGCCAATGGTCCTGCGACCTCTTCCATCTTCTTGTTGGCCATCTCTTTAGCCTGTTTGATCCCGTCGTTGACCGCGACCATGATCATCTCTTCGAGCATCTCGGTATCGTCGGGGTCCACCGCATCCTTGTCGATCTTTAGGTCAATAACGTCCAAATGACCCGTGATCGTCAGCTTCACCGCGCCGCCACCCGAAGAGGTGTCGACGGTAAGCTCACCCAGTTTCTCTTGAGCGGCCATCATGTTGGCCTGCATCTTCTGAGCTTCCTTCATCAACTTCTGCATATCTTTCATGAACTATCTCTCCTTGCTTGGTCCCTGCGCTGTTGCCATTTCGGTATCTCTATCTTCTTGTCCGGTTCTACTTCCTTAATATCATCCCTTGGTGACGCACCGAGCTTATTGACCAGGAAATCCGTGACATTTTCAGTGCCCGACCCCACTACCGGAGTGGGTTCATTAAGTTTTTTTTTAAATTCGGACTCTCCCCCGGGTGGCTCATACCCGGGATCGTCATACACCTTGTCCGATTCAACGGAAGCCGGTGCCGCCGCTCCCTCATCCAGAATGAAGGTGATCCTGACGTCTTTACCGGTCACTCTCTCACGGAACACTCGCTGTAGGGCCTCCGTATTATTGGACGCCTGCATTCTGTCTACATGGCTCTGGAACTTGACACCGATGGTCACGACTTTGCCGTCGTAATCGACTATTCGTGCCTGCCCAAGGTAAGCAGCAATACTGGACTTGCCCATCTGCTTCAAAATACCCAACGCCTGCGGCCACTGGGCCCGGAGCTCCTCAACACTCTGAGCGGCGGGGGCGTCAGGAGCCGCAGGAGCAGGTTCCACCCTGGGCGCCTCAGGAGGTTTCGGCGCCTTCTCGACGACCGGGTCTTTTGGTGGTGCGGGAGCTGGCCTGGGCTGAGGACGAGGAGGAGCCACCTTCTGGGGCGCCGGTGCCACAGAAACAGCTGGCGCTCCGGTGTCATTTGCGAGCTCCAGCATCAATACCTCGGTGAACAGGACCGGATCAGCCGTAGCTCGAATATCTAGTTCACCCTGCTGGAGGCGGCGGGCGCATCTTATGGACTTAGCCGGGGAGCTGCCCGCTGCTTGTCTCTTCATGTGTTCAATGTGATCCGGTGGCGCCTCGACGAACTGGTCTGCCTCGGGGGCCTCAGCAAGTAGCGCGAGATCCCGGAAGTGCCGGCACAAGTCATGCACGAAGTGGCGAAGATCGGTGCCGGTGGACGAGATCTTACGCATGTACTCGATGACTGCCGCGGTTGATCCACTTTCAAGTACGTCAACGGCCTCGAAAACCAAGCCATATTCCGTAGTCCCCAAAAGCACCGATACGTCTTTACTGGTAATACCTGAGGGGCAAAACGCGTATAGCTGCTCGAGGGTGCCCACGGCATCCCTTACCGACCCACCGTGAGCCCGAGCTACCTGCATCAGGGCGGCATCATCGATATGGATACTCTCACCCTCTGCGATCGTGCGCAGATGAGCGGCCAGCTCCTTTGATGGAACGCCTCTAAAATCAAAGCGCTGGCAGCGCGAAACAATAGTAGGCAATACATGCTGTGGATCAGTGGTGGCTAGGATGAACAGTACGTGATCTGGCGGTTCTTCCAGGGTCTTGAGAAGAGTGTTGAACGACTCCGGGGTCAGCATGTGGACCTCATCGATGATGAACACCCGTTTTCTACCATGACTCGGGGAAAACGGGATCATCTCAAGGAGTTGCCGCGTCTCTTCCACCCTGCGGTGGGACGCGGCATCTATCTCGGTCAGGTCCAGATAGTTGCTGGCTGCGATCCCCAGACAGGCCTCACACTTAAGGCAAGGAGTCGCCGTGGGACCCTCGATACAGTTGACTGCCTTGGCCAGGATACGCGCGGTCGTCGTCTTCCCTGTGCCGCGCGGACCTGAAAACAGGTACGCATGCGACAGTCGGTCCAGTTCGATCGCACGAGACAGAGTCTCTGTGATATGTGATTGACCGATCACATCAGAAAAAGTCTGAGGCCGCCATTTGCGGTATAGGGTCTGGTAGCTCAAAGCTCCTCCGTAGGCAGCGTCTCAGACTGACATTAAAAAGTGACCGTGCACCTGCCATCCATGAACAGCGTCTCAATGGTTGACCTCGTGTAATAGCTCCAACCGGGCTGACCTAATGCACATCGAACGGCACTGTTTACCGCTGCTTCCTCCCGGATCTGACGGAGTTCACAGACGTCGATTGCATAGGACCCGATCTTCAACACCAGTACAGCAAGGTGCACATCAAGTCGCCTCACATCCGGCAGGAATTCAGCCCCGCTATAGCGGATTGCGGGTTACAGGGCACCGCTGGCTCCCCGCCTAGCACAGTCATGCAGAAGTATACCCGAACCATAGGGATTTTCAGGAGCCCTTTTTACTGCCTATTGGCGTTTCCACGATCATTGGCAAGGACCACCGAGACATTAGGGTCCATTGGCATGTCCTCACCGTAATATGCATATCCAAGAGTCTTTTGGATCAGGCCTCTTAAGGCGTATGCCAGCCTCTTCTTGGACCGACCGGATTTACCGCCAAGTCGTGATCTTGCAGCATTGAAGACTCCGACCACTGCTAGACCGGTACCCCTGGCCAACTGCTCTACCAGAGGAGGGGAAAGTACGCTCTTGTGAGTAGAGTCACCATGCTGGTGGTACCTTCCGAACGGGCTGATGCCATTAGGGAAACGAGCGAGGACTAGGCCGCCCGGGCACAATACCCTAGAGCAGCTGCGAAATAGTGCAGGTATCTCTTCGGCTGAGTAATGCTCGAGCACGTCGAACATGACAACTACCTCGAAACGTCCCAGGTTTTCTTTGATGAATGTCTCGTCAAGCTCAGATACTACTTCATGATCTCGCTCGGCTGCGGCCTCGATCAACTCTCTTTGCACTTCTACCCCGACCACTTGATGGCCTGCGGCCTTGGCCCAATCAAGGAATAGACCAGGACCGAATCCAACTTCCAGGAAATTGGTTTCAGAAGGTACACCTAAGCGGGCCAGCTCCTGATCGAAAAGATCCTCGTGGTAACTCTTCTCGGGCTCGGAAATGGAATCCCATTTCTTCCACTCGAGATATCCCTCGTATTTATCTGCATGACTATCCATGCTTAGACATTAGCTCATGGCAAGCACTGCATTGTAGAAAATACCGCATTATGAGTACTGGACAGTAATGATGCACAGCAAGATCGCACAAAGGCCCTTTGGCTGAACAGGGATCAGGTCAGAAGGTCGGCTTCTCGAAAGAGCGAGAGTACGATGATCGTGACTAAGAACTCATTTCGCAAGCATCGATCAACCATGTGGCTAGCTCATCATCAACCTCATCGGGCGTGCTGATTCTGATAAAGCTCTCTACTGAACTTGCAGAATACACAACTGAATCCAGGAGTCTTGGATGATCGAGCACCTCGCGAGTGGTAAACCCGATCTTGAGAGATGCTTTCTCGACCTTGATGGACGCAAATGAACTCTTGCTCCTGAGCAAGATCATTGTCTTCACTGCTTCAACCTCGAACTCGCATTTTGGCTTTAACCGCCTCACGATCTCGTCAAATGCCCCTCTCAGCTCGCCTGGGCGGTGATGAAAGTGAGCGTCGAGCCCCCTCAGGTCACATGAGTGCCATTGATTCTCATTGTTGAATACTCGGCCGCATTTCGGACATTCCCACGCAGGGTCAGCCATTTCGCCGACCTTAGACATACTGGGCTGTCAGCTTGTTGATAGCTTCGGCAAGCTCGTAGTCTTTATCGGTCACTTTGCCCGCAGAGTGCGTTCGTGCGGTGATTCTCACGTGGTTGTAATCATGGATCAATACATCCGGGTGATGATCCATGTCCTCGGCAACCTTTGCTACCTGATTGACGAACTCGACGGCCTCTAAAAAATCACTGACGGTCACATCAAACACAAGCGACTCGTCTTCTTTGTTCCATCCCTCTAACATCTCACTACACCTCCCCCTACTCCCTCATCCGACATTTCCTCGGGTACTAGCTTTCTTTCACTCATGAATCCTATATACCCGTTGCAGGTTGGACATTGCATCACACTCCCCCAACAATCGGCTACAAAAGCTCGACCATAAGTGATGCCTACCCCATACTGTTTCCCTGGGGAAAGCGAGATAGTAGCTAGTAAGAACATAAGGATGGATTATGAGATCTCGCGCAATTGGCCTCGCTGTACTCAGTTCACTCCTATTTCTATTGATGAGCACTACCGCTTGGGCTGGTGAAACTGGCCTCGCACCAGCATTAGAAGACCTTCAAAACGTAGGCCAATACAACTTCTCGATCCATATCCTAGCCATGCTGCTTGTCGGTTTCGGCTTTCTCATGGTGTTCGTGCGCAACTACGGTTACAGCGCCCTCACCGGCACTTACCTTGTAGTGGCCACCGGTATTCCACTGTATGTGTTTCTACGCTCTACCGGAGTCATCAGCAGCGAGCCGATCGAGGCCAGCACCGTCCAGGCACTTCTATATGCCGAATTCGCTGTCGCTGCTGGGCTAATCGCCATGGGGGCGGTCCTTGGTCGTCTCCGCGTATTCCAGTACATTCTACTGGCCGCCCTTATCGTCCCTGCCTACATGCTGAACGAATGGATGGTTATCGATGGTGGCCTTGGCTTCACCGAAGGATTCACTGACAGTGCGGGCTCCATCATCATCCACGCCTTCGGGGCTTATTTTGGCCTTGGAATGACCGTCATTCTGACGACCAAACTGCAACGTAGTCAACCGATTGAGTCCGATGCGACCTCTGATCGCTTTTCAATGCTCGGATCAATGGTGCTGTGGTTATTCTGGCCCAGTTTCTGTGCCGCGATCGTCCCTCTGGCCGATATGCCCCAGACCATAGTTAATACAATTCTGTCACTGTCCGGTGCCACTTTGGCCACCTATATCTTCAGCACCTGGCTCCGGGGTAAGACTTCCATTGTGGACATGGCAAACGCAGCCCTTGCCGGTGGTGTTGTGATAGGTGCTACATGCAATATTGTCGGGCCAGGCGTGGCCTTCGGATTAGGAATAGCCGCAGGTGCTCTAAGCACCATCGGATTCAGATATGTCTCACCATGGCTAGAGCGCAAGTTCAATATCATCGACACCTGCGGTGTTAATAACCTTCATGGAATGCCGGGGCTTCTCGGTGGATTGGTAGTCCTGCTCGTGGTACCTGGGATCGTGACCGCACAGCTCTCAGGCATCGTCGTAACCGTCGCTCTCGCTCTCGGACTTGGCATACTTGCCGGTTACATCATCAAGGCCACGGGTACGACCAAGCTCGCATATGAAGACAGCGACGAGTTCGAAGAGGCCGAGGCACCCATCGAAGCAGAGACGGTGACCGCTTAGTAAGCGGTCTGCAATTCCGTATATAGACTAAGGGTGCATTGAAGCACAACCGCGTGCCTGATAGTTCTTTTGTTCGGGGACTATCCCCTAGCGGCGTTAGCTGCAGTGGCATCAGCCATGTACTGAGCCATGCCGGGCTGGATCTCCTCGTACGTAGCGGTGAAGCGCGGGTCAGAAACGTACATCAGACCAAGCCCGGCGTGCATCTCCCGGGAGCAGGGATAGAACCACTGATCGATATGCTCCCGCGCCTTTTCAACGGCATCCAGAACGCGTTGATCATCCGAGGTCACACCCTCGCCCATCAACGCCGCGATCGATTGGTCTATCTCACTGCCCTCCTGCTTGATACGCGCCCAGTCATCCTTTGAGTAGTTCTTGGTCCGGCGTGCGGACTCCCGATACTGATCCGTCCCTCCCCATAGCTCTTCTACCTCTGCCTCGTACTCTGCAGGATCGTAGTCTCCAAACACCTGGAACAACTCCTTCTTGGTCATCTTGAGCGGTTTACCCACAGCATCCATGGTTCGGTCTACTAGGGCGATCATCGCTCGAACCCTGGCCCCCTGACGGGACAAGGACTGCCTTTGGGCAACTAGTGCCTTCCTTTGGTCGAACTTCGGATCGGCCACTAGGCTTCGTATCTCTTCGAGCGAGAGGCCGATCTCTTTATACAAAAGAACCTGCTGGAGTAACTCAAGGTCTGACTCTGAATACAGCCTATACCCCGACTCTGTGCGCCCGGACGGCTTTAGGATGCCGAGCTCGTCATAATGATGTAGCGTCCGGACGCTCACATGAGCGAGCTTCGCTACCTCACCTACTGTGTGCGCCATCAGATAACCTCCATGTTCTGAACATACACCCCTACGTTACGTCAGGGTCAAGGCTCACCCCCTGCAGGCTTGCACCCTCATCAAAAAGCCTGGTCCTGCCGACAACTTATATATGGGCGCAAGCTCAGGCACTATGGGTTCCAGGGGCACTGGAGGCTTTGAAAAATGAATACGAAACACTCGCCCGGGGTGGCCAGCATGGCCATCAGACTTCTGTTACCCATACTCGCTTTCATACTCATCTATACCGCTACTCCTACAGCCGGTTCCGCCGCTCAGGTTGATGCCGGTTCCATCGATACCAAGACCGCGTCTACCACCGTCTCCTTGTGGCCCAGGGCGAACACCCTGGACTTCGGCCTATGGTCAAAACTAGGTGGCACCGTAAAGGACGGCTCTGGCGACCCTATTCAAGGGGCTACCGTATACCTGCAAAAATTTATCGGATCACACTGGGTCTGGCTGGCGACAGTCGAGACCGACGAGACTGGTTACTTCCAGAAGTGGTTCTTCAATCTGGAATCACCCGTCACCTACAGAGCAGAGCACATTCAAAGTGACACTTTCTCAAACACGACAACCATCACTTTCGACAACAACATCTCTACCTGGAATGACTTCCGACCAACCACAAAATACGCCCAGTGGACAAAACTTCGGGGTCAGTTCGGAGGGCCTGACGGACCGAAATCCGGGCAGAAGATATACCTTCAGAAATGGAACGGGGAAGTCTGGGAATGGGTTGCGACCGTGCAAACCGATTCCACCGGATACTACGAAGTTTGGTTCCCCTCATATTCAACCGGCAAGTACCGAATGGGTACTGACGGATCAGAGATCGTTTCCGAGCCGATCTGGAAAAATGGATCCTCATTCGTCCACTGGAAGAACGACAAGATCCACGCGGTCCTAAGGGATGGCTATCTTGATCCGGTACCTTTCCGCTCTGTCTTCTTGCAGAAATATAACTTCGATAAGAGCGAATGGGTGTGGGAGGCCACAAAGACCACTAACGAGACCGGGTACGTCAGCTTCGCTCCTGTGGCCACGGGTAAATACCGCCTCGGCACCTGGGCTTCGAAGGTTACCTCTAAGCACATCTGGTTCGAGGGATACGCCTTTGACACCTGGAAGAACGACAAGATCCACGGCGTCCTCAAAACCGGTGAAGAGCAGATCCCCGGTGCAGGCAAGATCGTTCACTTGCAGAAGTACGACTATGACAAATCACAGTGGGAATGGTTCGCGACCGGCACGACTAGTACCAGTGGATATGTCGGTTTTGCTCCAGTAATCTCCGGGAAGTTCCGCATGGCTCTCGAGGGCTCCAAGGTAGTATCCCAGAAGATTTACTGGGAGGTTCCACAGGTCCTCACATCCGTAAGCAGATGGATCACCGATGATGACCCACTTCAGGGTTCAGGCGTCGCGGCTTTCGCAAAGGCCAAGGACCAGTCTGGTGAACCGATTCATGAGGCCAAGGTAGTGTTCACCTGGAACTTTGCTCATGAGAAGTTCATCGAGACCGTATATACCAACGGGGATGGAGTTGCCGCCAGCGACAGCAACATCGGCGACTCCCCTGTTGGCCGGACGGTGGTTGTCGGAATCGCAGTGACGCACGGGGAAAAGACAATCAACTCCAGCGTGTCGTTCACACCAAAGCCTGCCCTGTAGAAAATGCGAAAAGCTGTGTCAGCTGATCCTCGGTTGTCTGATAGTTGAGATTCCCTACATAGATCCGCATTGGATCCACTCCTTTTTGTCATGGCTGCCCCCTTGCCCGAAAAGACTGTGCAGCAACGCCGAAGGCAGGTGTGCCCCGCAGCTGGAAAAGCAGCCCAACATCAACGGGCATATGCAACATATCCGAGTAAAGGAATTAACCATATGTGCAGGAACATAAAGCCCCTATTCAACTTCGATCCGCCAGCTACCGATGAAGAGGTCCACGACGCCTCGCTTCAATTTGTCAGAAAGGTCAGTGGTTACACCAAACCTTCTGGAAACAATGAGGCGGCCTTCGAGGAAGCTGTCGACAGAGTGGCTGTCGTCGTGCACGACCTCATGGGCTCCCTGACAACTACGGCAAAGGCAAAGGTCCGATCGGCGAAAAGGTTTTCTGGTTAAGGGTATATACCACTAAGAGAGAAGTCTGGAGGCCTCAAATGGATGCATGTGCACACTATCAAGTAGTCCCTACTCCCGAGCCGGTTGCAAAGACCGAGGGTTGTGAGGAATGTCTGCCAATAGGACAGTCCTGGGTGCACCTTCGTAAATGCCTTGTATGCGGCCATGTTGGTTGTTGCGATTCATCGATCGGAAAGCATGCGACCAAGCACTATCACACCACCGAGCACCCCGTGATGCGAACCAACGAGCCTGGCGAGGATTGGAGCTGGTGCTACGTGGATCGCGACTTCAAAAATTAGAAGATCAAGGAGCTTGAGGCTCTACCCGAGGACTAGCGGTCTCGCATTCGTTCGCGCCTAGACGCCAGACGATTCCGTCGGTCAGCCAAAGCCTTCTTCATATCTTTGTTGCGACTTTCGCTTAATCTACCCTGGCCCCAGCCGAACATCGCCCCACCACCAACAAAGCTGATTACAAGCAGTAGCACGTTAAGAAATGTGAAGAAGGTAAGATCAAGAAATAATCCCACTGCGCCGCCGAGAGCGCTGAGCATGATGGTCAAGCCAACAAGAACGGCGATCATATACAGGAATCGGCTTCCCATGAACAACTCAGTCGTCCAGGTCTTTGCGATCACGGAAGAAAAGAACAGCAGCTACGATGCTGCCTGCCATCAGTAGCCACCCAAACAAATCTCCATTGAGCACTAGAATCAGGCCTAGTCCGAAGAGGAGCAGCTCAAAGAAGATGGCTCCTCGGTATCCCGCTCGGCCGATACGGATGAGAAGCCCACGTAGTGCTTGCAAAAAGGCTGACTCCCCCCTATCAAGTGCTTGGCATTTCAACTCACGAACCGTAGCGCAATCGTACCCTCAGCCCTGATACCTACGGTCTAAGTCCACCAGCAATCTCAGTGGCCTTATCAAGATCAAGGCTAGTTGAGAGGGAAAACATATAGCCCCCTGCGTCCCAGTTAATACCAGAACTTTGATCACTCGGGTCCCCAGAAACATGAGCTATATAGCCGCTAGAGAGCGTGATGGAATTCTTGCCAGGAGATTCCGAGGTGGTCTCACCAACCTTAATGAACATATCAACAATCACATCCCCCTCTTCGCTGGCGATGGATATCTGAATGTCAGGACCGCCCTGACAGGTGGCGTCAACCTGCCGGACTACATTGCGCACCAAGTATCTAATGCTGGTAGTATCCGCGGGGAGCACAGTGGGCTCAGGAATACTTAGGCCGGAGTTCCTTTCCGCCGCACTTCTGTTCTCATATACATGCGCGCAATTCGTGCCCACACCCGCAGGTCCCTGCTCAAAGGATCCCCAAATCGGGACTTCGGACTCGACAGAGTCCTGGGATGACTCAAGCGGTGGTGTTGAGATAAACGAAGATAGTACGACCAGAGCCGCAATGCTCACCCCATAGACAAGACCGCCCAATACCTTAATCAAACAATCCTCCTAAATGGTGTGTTGCCACGTAATTTTCGTTCGTAGAGCAATGGTACACTTCCCTGCTCTAGCAAACCATGGCAGTGGGTCCCAGGGAGGCTATGAGCCATGATAGGCTGGTAAAATAGGGCAGAGCCGTGTCTCGCATACAGCTACATGGATGAGATCACTGAATATTCTTAGGAGAGAAAGTGTCTGAAGAATGGGTCGGACAGATGCAAGATCAAGTGGACTCACTTGAGAAGCTTGAAAAATACATCAACGTAACTGACGAAGAAAAGCGAGCCATTGAAGATATGGATACCAGGTGGGGCGTAACCCCCTACTTCGCATCGTTGATGGATAAAGATGACCCGAACTGCCCGATTCGCATGCAAGTGATTCCCTCACTCAAGGAGAGAATCAACGAATTCGGAATGGATAACTATCTAGTCTGGAAAGAGAACAGGGCGACCGAAGAAGTCCGCCCGGATAGTATCGCTCGTCAGTATCATGATCGTATTGCTTTCACTGTTACCGAGACTTGCGGCATCTATTGCCGGCATTGCTTCCGCAAGGAACTAGTTGTCGATCAGGACCTGCAGCTACATATGGATGTAGCTGAAGGACTAGATTGGATTGCCGAGCACACTGAGATTCGAGATGTGCTGGTTACGGGGGGCGATCCGCTGCTTTTGTCGGATGAGAAACTGGAATACCTTGTCACAAAACTTCGCGAGATACCCCACGTAGAAATGATTCGTATAGGCTCTCGCCTGCCTATTGTGCTCCCTCATAGGATTACCGAGGGCTTAAAAAAGGCTATCGGCGGTTTTCATAAAGTTCCTGTCTGGATCAACACGCAGTGTAACCACCCAAAAGAGATTACCGAGAAGACAGAGAAAGCAATTTATGAGCTATTAAGTTGCGGTATCAATGTTGGAAATCAGGCGGTACTGCTTAAGGGGATTAATGATGATGTGGATACATTCAGAGAGTTGCACCAAAAACTGCTGCGTACTCGTATCCGGCCCTACTACGTCTTCTATTGCGAGCCCGCTCCAGGAATCGATCATTTTCGAACCACAGTAGAAAAAGGGGCTGAGTTGATCCGTGACGCGTTACGTGGTCACACCACTGGTCTTGCGCAGCCGATGTACGTATTAGCAACCAATATTGGCAAGATCCCATTGATGCCAGATTACAATATTGTCGATAAAAATGAGAAAGAATACACGTTACGAAATCACTTGGGAGAGACGACTACAATTCCGAACATGCCTGAGTGAATTTAAAATCCCTTTGAGCGGCCTGAGTCTCTGTCTGTGACTAGAGCGGTCGAAGCAGCCTCGCCGTGCTGACCAAAAAGCTGTGTCAGCTAATCCTCATTAGATCAATAATTCGCTCAGCGTCCACGGCCGATTGAGCCCACCGATCGCGACAACACCTTAATCAAAACAAAAGGCCGGACCTTGAACTTTCAGACACCGCATTGCCATAAACCCCCTGGTACTGGATAGGAAGAGATGATATTCAATCTGGATGGATGTATAGGTTGAATGCGTGCTTTAGGGGTATACACCGAAGCGGACACCGTGAGAGTGCGACCTATATATAGCGACTACGAATACGTCGGGGGGAAAAATGGCGCGAAGGATTTTGTATATAACAACGGACATGATGAGGTGGGATTCTTTAGGGTTCACGGGGTGCGATTATGTTAACACTCCGGTTCTCGATGGCCTCGCAAAGGAGGGTATCACTTACGAAAACGCATACAACCAAAATCCACTATGTATGCCTTCGCGAAGCTGCATGCTGACTGGGCAGTATCCAAGAACCAACGGTTCTTGGAACAACGGCATCGCTCTCAGGCACGACTCACCGACCGTTGCCAATACTCTGCATGATGCCGGTTTTCGAACCGCTCTCATCGGAAAAGCCCACTTCGAACCCTTCAGCGCCAAGCATAGCCTTGAGACAGTTGAACTCGGCGAAAACAACCGCTTCGCACCCTTCCGGGGCTTCGATCACTTCCTAGGCGTCGCTCATGACCAGACGCCTCAAAACGGCCATTACGCAATGTGGTTGAAACGCTACTACCCGCAGTACATGGAGGGCGAAGACTACTTGTACAACCTCATTACCCCTCCGGAGAAGCCCGGCGAACATACTCATATGAACATCTCAGAGGGCGGCGATACCGATGCAGTATTCGTCAAACACAACGACATGCCGCGCGAGCTCTATCACACTGATTGGACTGCGGATCATGCCATTCGACACCTGGACAGCATCGACGAAGAAGAGGACCTCTTTCTCTGGGTGAGCTTCCCTGATCCCCACCATCCTTGGGATCCACCTTCCTCAGAAGACCACCGTCTCGATTGGAAAGATGTTCCCCTGCCCGAAGACCGGGGAAGTTCGAATGAAGAGCGACTAGGCTGGCTCGAACAGAAGCCCTGGCACTGGAAGGAATGGTACACGGGTGACACTTGGATATCATTCGAGGCGATGGAGGGCTATTCCTACCAGAAGAATCTCACCGACGACAACGTGAAGGAAATCCGTCAGAAGGTCGCGATCAAGAACGAGTTGATCGATGAAGCTATCGGTCGAATCATCCAAAAGCTCGGCGAGAAGGGCTGGCTCGATGATACGGACATTGTCTTCACCCCAGACCATGGGGCGATGGACGGCTCGTACGGCGTTCTCTTGATCGGACCGGACCTCACTAACCACTGCTGCAAGCTCCCAATGATCTACAAGCCAGCAAAGAACAAGGGTGTTCCGGCTGCCAGCATCCAGGCGCCGGTTGGCATCGTGGACCTTGCTCCAACCTTCTGTAAAATCGCAGGTATCGACGTCCCTGACTATATGGAGGGCACCCCCCTACCGATCAACGAGACTGAGGCCAAAGAGCAAGACCGCGAGTTCGTCTTTACCCAGTATGAGAGTCACGTTCCAGACGCCCAAATCATCATGGACGCCGTCAGGGACGAGCGATATACATGCATCAAATACGAGCAGACGGCGACATACGACGGAACAGAGGGAGAGCTCTACGACCGTGAGCAGGACCCGTTCGAGCTCACTAACTTATGGGACGATCCTGCGTACGCAGCGGTCAAGAACCGTCTCACCGATGCGATAGTGAACGAACTGCTAAACCGTCCGCAGCTGCATCCGATGCCGGAGGCAGGAGCACTGATATAGCGTACGCGACCAATCCAAGTATCGAAATCATGCAACTTCTAGGCTACTCGACGAATGAGCAGCAGTAGTCTGTGCAAATCGCTGGGTTTAGACCCTTGCGATCATTGGAACAATGGAGGACGCGAAGAAGCCCATGCAAGTTCTGAGCGCTTCGACTTCGCAAAGAGAGTCAGCGAAATCTTTAGAAGGAGCGATTGATTATGCCAGTCAGCGACACAGGACGGGAGTTTCTTCCCATACCCGAGAAGAAGCATGTAGGCCTAACCACGTACGACGCCAAGGATCCAGAGACCAGCTACCCACCCATAGAGTCATTGCGACCGCCGGAGGGTGCGCCGAACGTCCTGGTCGTTCTTCTCGACGACGTCGGATTTGGGGCATCCAGTACTTTCGGTGGACCCGTGAATACGCCAAACGCTGATCGGTTGGCGGCCAACGGACTAAAGTACAATCGCTTCCATACCACTGCTCTTTGCTCACCTACGCGCCAGGCTCTTTTGACCGGACGCAATCACCACTCCGTTGGAATGGGCAGCATCACTGAAATGGCTACCTCTGCCCCTGGACAAAACTCGATGCGCCCGCTGAACGCCGCCCCGCTGGCCGAGACTCTCAAGCTCAACGGCTACAGTACTGCGCAGTTTGGCAAGTGCCACGAGGTGCCTGCCTGGGAGACCAGCCCAATGGGTCCATTCAACCACTGGCCAACGGGAAGTGGCTTTGAGTACTTCTATGGCTTTCTGGGGGGCGAGACCAATCAGTACTATCCCACGATATTCGAGGGTACCAACCCGATCAAAACCCCTGGAAAACCTGAAGATGGCTATCATTTCACGGAAGATCTTGCCGAAAGAGCTAGCAACTGGATTCGCCAGCAAAAAGCTCTAATGCCAGACAAACCATTTTTCACCTACTGGGCTCCCGGTGCTACTCACGCACCGCACCACGTAGCCAATGAGTGGTCTGATAAGTATCGAGGGAAGTTCAGTCAGGGATGGGACAGATTGCGCGAGGAAACGCTAGCTCGCCAAAAGGAGCTCGGAGTTGTGCCGCCAGATGCAGAGCTAACCGAGCGCAGTGAGGGAATTCCCGCCTGGGACGACATGCCAGAGGACCTCCAGCCGATTCTCGAGCGCCAGATGGAGATCTACGCGGGATTCCTAGAGCACACTGATGCGCAGCTTGGAAAAGTCATCGATACGCTCGATGAGCTGCGGATTCTCGACAATACCCTGATCTACTACATCATTGGAGACAACGGCGCGTCGGCCGAAGGCAGCTTGCAGGGAACATT
>JAUVYG010000034.1 GCA_030603185.1 Actinomycetota bacterium
GTTGAATGGATATGAAGATCTATCACTGCTCTACCTGATCCAATTGAACCTCGATCAGCAGCTTCCCTGATTCCCTATCGAATCGGACTTTGATGTTCTGCCCGACATTCGCAAAGTACCTATCTGCTACTGGTCGGACAACGGCTCCTACTCCCGAGGAAATGTCATCGACGTCCTCTCGTGACAGATTCACGTTTATTGGTTGCATGGGAGTCGACGGCACCTTCGGCTTTTCATTCTTGATCGATGGTCGCCCCTCTTCCAGCTGATCCGGCATGGGGGTGACAGAGAATGCCTCCCCGGAGATTATCCTGTGGATACTTCTGATCGAGACGTCTAGCCCCAAGTTTTCATGGAGTCTGGCCCCGATCGTTGCAACATCACGGTCATGCCTGAGGATAGACCAGGGCGACTCGGCCTGACCATCCGTCGCTGCCAGCTGGAAACAGGTGGCAGCGATCTCGACCGGTGATCCAAGATATATCTTGAGCTCCCTGTGGCGCAGAGCGAACTCTACCACGGTGCGAATGATATTCTTCGGCCCCCGCAGAACCTGCCATTCACCTGAGCGACGTACCAGATCAGGAGGGGAGGACTGATCCTTCCTCTCGCTTAACTGGTAGCTATCGGATTGCACTTTGAGAACGGTCCCGACTGCCATTTGGGACCAGACGATCTCGGCTGAGACAGTAGCTTGTGCTATCGAATACAGGGCCATTCCACGACCATGCACTCCGTACTCGTCCATAACCATAGAGTCCAGCTTCGAGGTCACCCTGGGGTTGAAGATCAACTTACTAAGGTTCGCCGGTACGCCTTTTCCGTCGTCAAGGATAGTGACAGTGCGCAAACCATTGGAGTCTTTTGAGGTAGCGACCATGATTGTCGTCGCCCCGGCATCCCGAGAATTCCGCAGCATCTCGATCACCGCGTTCTCGATCTGCCGGATGTCATGGCGCGCCTGACGGCGCTCAGCCTCTCGGGATTCGAGTCGAACAAATCCATCGCCAAGGTCCTCTTCGACTCGGCTGTAGCGACCCTCCGTAAGGTCGGCTACAAAGTCGAGTATCCCATGATCCTCTTCAGCCCCATCTTTGGGCCCGTGATCGCTACTTGGCATACTCCACTGCTCGAGACTCGCGGACAATGGTCACTCTGATCTGCCCTGGATAGTCCAGGTCGTTCTCGATCTGTTGCGCTATCTCTCGCGCCAACAAATGTGTTTCGTCATCTTTTACCTTGTCAGGCCTTACCATGACCCTAATGTCACGACCTGCCTGCATAGCGTAGGCCTTCTCGACCCCGGGCTTAGAGTTGGCTATCTCCTCTAGTGCCTCAAGACGCTTCACGTAGTTTTCGAGGCTCTCTCGTCGTGCTCCAGGCCTTGAAGCACTCAATGCGTCAGATGCCTGAACTAGAACGGCCTCGACGGTCTGAGGCTCTACCTCAGCATGGTGGGCTTCAATCGCGTGCACGACAGCGGCACTCTCTCCGTACCTTCTGGCGAGATCTGCACCGATCGATGCGTGTGAGCCTTCGACCTCATGGTCTACGGCCTTTCCGAGGTCATGAAGAAACCCTGCTCTCTTGGCTAGCTTCTCATCAGCACCGAGCTCTGCCGCCATCAAACCTGCAAGATGACAGCACTCTACGGAATGCTTAAGTACATTCTGACCATAACTGGTCCTATAGCGAAGTCGACCAAGCACTTTGATTAGCTCCGGGTTCACACCGTGGACTCCAGTATCGAAGGCAGCTTGCTCGCCGGCTTCTCGCATCTTGGTCTCAACATCCGCCTGTGCCTTCTCGAAAGTCTCTTCGATGCGGCTAGGGTGAATTCGTCCATCAGCAATGAGCTTTTCAAGGGTCAGCCTTGCGACTTCACGCCGTACTGGGTCAAAGCCAGAAAGCAGGATTGCTTCAGGTGTGTCATCAATGATGAGATTGACCCCCGTCAGAGTTTCTATGGCCCTGATGTTTCGTCCCTCGCGTCCGATGATCCGGCCCTTCATGTCGTCGCTTGGAAGCCTGACCACAGATACGGTTGATTCAGCTACGTGATCAGAGGCACATCTCTGAATAGCTAGTGTGAGAATGTTCCTGGATTTGGAGTCAGCTTCCTCTCGGGCTCTAGTCTCTATTTCGCGCACCATCTTGGCGGTCTCGTGCCGGGTCTCGTCCTCGACTCGCTTGAGAATCAATTCCTTAGCCTCGATGGAAGACAGGCTAGATATCTTCTCCAGCTCTTCAATCGCTTCCTGCTGCTTTTCCTTGAGGACGTCCTTCTGTTCGTCTACACCTTTTTCGCGAGAAGTCAGATCTCTCTCTCTGTCACCCACGGACTGGTCACGACGATCCAGTGTCTCGTCACGCTTTTCGAGCCGCTGCTCGACCCGCGCAACCTCTTCGCGACGTTGTTTGAGGTCGCCTTCCGCATCTTGGCGGGTCTTATAAATCTCGTCCTTGGCTTCTAGAAGAGCCTCTTTGACCTTGGACTGGGCGTCCTTGTCTGCATCCTGAAGAATCCGGCCAGCCTGGCCGCGAACGGATTCTAGTTTCGCCTCACTTGTGAAACGGCGAATCAGAAAGCCGGCAAGAACCCCGATACCAAGAGCGACTATACCGATCAGTACTAGCTCCACGGAGTTCACCCCTTTCGTTTCCTACAAAACAAAATGCCGAGCATATAGCTCGGCACCAGACTTAGCGAGGGCAATTCGATTTAATGGCACAAATGACACCATAGCCATAACCACAGATGTCACTAACCAGTCTCAAAAAACAAAACTAACCTGTTTACCAGGTCAAACAACATAAATCAAAAAGGCCTCGCAAAGCATTAGTGCCTTGCATCAATCCTAGGTCTGCTCAGGGAGGGTGTCAAGGAAGCCAGTAAGCTCAGAAGGGAGTTTCTGCTCGAACTCCATCGACTCTCCATTGACTGGATGACGGAATCGAAGCCTAGCTGCGTGAAGGAAGAATCTACTGCCCTGTGCGGGCAGGCTTTTGGCCCCGTATGTAACATCACCGGCAACGGGGTATCCGAGGTGAGAAAAGTGAACTCTTATCTGGTGGGTCCTGCCGGTAGCTAGTCTCACATCGACCAGCGTATAGTGGATGTATCGCCTGGAAACATCAAAATAAGTGAGGGCATTCTTACCCCCCGAGACTACTGCCATTCGCTTCCTCTCACCTGGGTCCCGCCCGATGGGTGCGCTAATGTCCCCATCCTTCCAGGGAAGGGAGCCCTGAAGTAGGGCTATGTATTCTCTTTGCACCTCCCGCTCCTTCAGGGCGCGAGACAACTCCCTGTGAGCCTCATCGCTCTTGGCGACCACGAGCAGGCCTGAGGTCTCTTTATCCAACCTGTGAACAATCCCGGGTCTGAGTTCTCCTCCGACACCACTAAGGTCCTTTAGGCGAGCGACCAGGCCATTTACAAGGGTTCCACTCTCGTGTCCCGGAGCGGGATGGACCACGAGACCTGCTGGCTTATCAATAACAGCCAGGTGTTCGTCTTCAAAAACGATGGTGAAGTCGATCTCTTCCGGCAGGAGTTCAGTGGGCTTGGTCTCCGGTATTAGAAGCTCTACCAGGTCCCCCTCGACCATCCTGTGGCTCTTAGCGGCGTACTCGCCGTTGACTAGTACACACAGCTGTTTGATCAACCTCTCTGCCTGGGAGCGGGAGCCTATTTGGGGGAACTCGGACAACAATGCGTCAAGACGTTTTCCGGCAGACTCCTGCTGGACTTCAAGCTTGAATGTCTCGTGTTCAGTCACGGGCTGCCGCGCTGGTCTGTTTGCGGGCGTCAATCAACAGAAACGTGACAATAACCGCCACGCCCACAGTAATGGCGATATCGGCGACATTGAACACAGGCCAAAACGAAAAATGTATGAAGTCCGTTACCTCACCTACCCGCAGTCTGTCCACTAGATTCCCAAAGACCCCACCGGCGGCAACAGCCATGGCACCCCTCATCAGCAGGGGTTTTGGTGGATCAACGATTAGAAAGTAGAAAATTACAGCAGCAGCGAAGACCGAGAATAATAGAATCAATGGAAGGGCGCCCTCTAATATTCCGAATGAAGCCCCAGAGTTAAAGGTCAAGGTGAGGGATAGAAATTCTCCGATGAGGCCGACCGAGTTACCCTCAGCCAGCGCGGATCGGGCAATCGCCTTGCTGATCTGGTCGAGTGCAATGATGAATCCAATGATCCCCAGCCATAACTGCCAGGGATTGGGAGGTTCTGAGGGAATTGCCTGGTCTGCGCTCATCTGCATAATCTGGGCGTTCCTACTCGGTTGCCAGGGTTATCTTGAGGTCCATCCCGTCTAGACTCCGCTCGGCAGCGAAACCATCGACAGATCCGTCCTCTATCAGGCTCTCTGTAAGAGTCTCTCCCAGAATATAGTCCCTATGAACTACAAGAACTTCGGCCAAAGTACTGTCGATGGCATCGACACTCATGATTATCTTGTCTTCAATCTGGAATCCAGCGTCCTTACGCACGTTCTGTACGAAATGAACGATCTCGCGAGCCAGGCCTTCGCTCTTTAGCTCCGCAGATAACTCAGTGGACAGAGCCACCGAGTATCCAGAGCCGGCTTCGACTACGAATTTGTCGTGGGCTACCTCTTCGAACAACAGGTCGTCCCCACTGAATGACATATTCTCGCCGTCCAACTCGAACTCAGCGGATCCATCTAATAGCTGGGCTCTTAGCTCGAACGGGTCCATGCCCTCAAGCGCTGCTCTGAGCATTGGGATCTTCTGTCCCATTCTTGGACCCAGCAGTGCAAGATTCGGCATCACACGCAAACCAAGAAACTCCTCAACACTCTCCATCTCAAGTACAGCTTTAACGTTGAGCTCCTCCAGGATTTGATCCTCGAGTCTCGCCAGGGCCCGTCGGGCTGCAGAGCTTGAGAGTGTCACCCACATCTTCGAAAGCGGCTGACGGACCTTGACCCTTGACCTGGTACGAGCGGCGCGAGCCAAAGAGACAATCTGTCTGACGGCCTCCATTTCTTCTTCAAGATCTGAATCGATCAAATCTTCTGCGGCTACCGGGAAGTCTGCCATGTGGACAGACTGTGGTGAGGAGGATTCAACAGAACCAACAAGGTTGCGGTATATGTTCTCACTAAAGAACGGCGTGAACGGCGCCATCAGTTTCACCAAGGCAACCAGAGTCTCGTGCAGAGTAAGATAGGCTGCCAGCTTGTCCGTGTCTTCTTCGGATTTCCAAAAACGCCTTCTGCAGCGTCTGACGTACCAGTTGCTTAGGTTGTCCACAAACGCAGCGATGCGTCGGCCCGCGGATGTGATGTTGTACTCATCCAGATCCGCAGTGACGTCTCTGACAAGAGTCTCTCTGGCCGAGATCAACCACTTGTCGATCAGTGGTCGGTCATTCGGGTCGAGCTGATGCTCAGTGGGATCAAAGCCATCGATGTTCGAGTACGTCACATAGAAGCTGTATGTATTCCATAGAGTGAGCATGAATTTTCGAAGGACCTCTGTTACGCCCTCTTCAGCAAATTTCTTTGGGCTCCCCGGAGGACTCATCGTATAGAGATACCAACGGAATGCGTCAGCACCTTGCTTGTTCAATACAGACCAGGGCTCAACAACGTTCCCTTTGTGCTTACTCATCTTCTCGCCGTTCTCGTCCAGAATGTGACCTAGCGATATGACGTTCTTATAAGCAACACTGTCAAAGACCAAGGTCGCAAGTACATGCAGCGTGAAGAACCAGCCTCTAGTCTGATCGATTCCCTCGCAGATATAATCCGCGGGGAAATTAGCCTCAAATACTTCTTTGTTCGAGAACGGGTAGTTCCATTGGGCCACCGGCATTGCTCCGGAGTCGAACCACGCATCGATGACCTCTGTGACTCTGGTCATCTCGCCACCGCAGTCGCAAGCGATCTTCACGTCGTCAACATAAGGGCGGTGTAGCTCGAAATGCTCTGGAACGGACTTGGCCTTGTCGATCAACTCTTGTTTGGAGCCAATGCACTCCATGTGGTCACAGGAGTCACACTTCCAGATGGGTAGCGGAGTCCCCCAATACCTCTCTCTGGAAAGCGCCCAGTCGACCAAATTGTCGAGCCACTGCCCGAAGCGTCCGTCCTTGATGTGGCCAGGAGTCCAATTGATCGTCTGATTCAGCTCGACCAATCGATCTTGCATCGCAGTAGTCTTGATGAACCAGGATGCCTTGGCATAGTAGATAAGCGGTGCGTCACACCTCCAGCAGAACGGGTATGTGTGCTCGTACTGTAGTGACTTGTGGAGTTTCCCCTCTTCTCGAAGGTGAATGATTATGTGCGGGTCAGCATCTTTAACGAACATTCCGGCCCAGGGTGTCACCTCCGGGATGTACCTGCCCTCTAGATCTACTGGGTGAAGCAAAGGGAGGCCCTCATTGCGCCCCACCTTCATATCGTCATCACCATAGGCAGGAGCAATGTGTACCAGACCCGTACCGTCCTCGGTGGTGACAAAGTCAGCGGCGATAACTCGATATGCCTCATCGCCCCCATCCATATAGGGCAGTATCGGCTCATACTTCTTGCCGACAAGATCGGAGCCCTTGAAGCGCTCCACTACCTCATGGGCAGGTACCTCGTCTCCCTCATCGAGAGGAAGAGCCACTGATAACAGGGCTTCGGCAAGGATCAGGTCGGCTCCATCACTTTCGGTCTTCACCCGGACATAGTCGACGTCGGGGTGTACCGCCAGGGCAACGTTGCCCGCGAGTGTCCAGGGCGTGGTCGTCCACACCAGAAAATCAGCTTCATCTTCTTTTAGGCGAAAGCGCACATAGATCGAGGTGTCTTTTACTGTTTGGTAGCCTTGCGCGACTTCGTGACTGGAAAGAGACGTGCCACAGCGGGCGCAATATGGAACCACCTTGTGTCCTTGATACAGAAGATCTTTGTCCCAGAGCTGCTTGAGAACCCACCACAAGGACTCGATGTACTCATCAGCATACGTGACATACGCCTTGTCGATGTCGACCCAGAATCCGATGCGCCGGGTCAGCTCTTCCCATTCCTTTGTGTAGCGAAGAACACTCTCCCGGCACTGTTCATTGAACTTATCGATTCCGTAGGCCTCGATCTCAGGCTTGCTCGAAATACCAAGCTTCTTCTCGACCTCGAGCTCCACAGGGAGACCATGGGTGTCCCATCCGGCCTTTCGCTCGACTAGATGCCCCTGCATCGACTTGTACCTGCACACGATGTCCTTGAAGACTCTGGCAAGGATGTGGTGTGCCCCGGGTAGACCGTTGGCGGTCGGAGGGCCCTCGTAGAACACGTACTTTGGTGACCCCGCTCGGGCCTGTACGCTCTTATGAAAAATATCTTCGGACTTCCAGAACTCTAGAATTTCCTCTTCTAGAGCCACGATGTTCAAGTCTGGTTTTACGTCACTAAATCTCTTACTCATCATTCCTACTACTATCAACGTATTGACTAAGTTTTTCTACGACCTGTTTTCCGGAAAGACCAGGCACATAGACACCCTTTTTCTTCGAGGTACCACCATATCGAATCTCAAGGGCGGTTTGAGGTAGGCCGAGCGGCTTTGACAGGACCTTAAGAAGTCGCTTATTGGCCTTGCCACTTTCCGGTGCGACCGTTAGCCACACCTTCAGCCCAAGATCGGTTTCTTTCACAGCTTCCCTGCTGGCCTTGGGCTGAACAGATAGGTCGAGAACGGTTCCGTTCTCTTTGTCGGTGGTCCGGATCAACTGGTTCGAAGTCGGCTAGTCGACTTCTGATTCAGGGTTGGACTCATCCGGCCTCATGCGCTTGCGCACACCCGGGACTCCCTCACCAAGGTCACCGAATCCCGTTGGCTCCTCAGCCGTCGATGGGGCTTCGAACAGGTTCTGGTCTGATTCCTCTGCGGCAGGCTGCTCGGGAGCAGCCTCCGTCGCGCTTTCATTGTCCCCGAGCATTCTCTTCATCCGCTCAACCGCTTCCGCGATCTCTCGAGAAGACCTGTCCTCGTCAGATATATGTAGCCCCTTCTTGGGCGGCACATCGCTTACTGCAGGACCAGAATCACCGGGCACCAGCTCAGGAGTTGACTCCTCAACCTGCTCTTCTGACGCCTCCACATAGCTTGCATACACATCTTCTTCGACCACAACTGGCTCCGGGGTGGGTTCATGCGCGGGCTGGGGCTCAACTGGTTCCTCGAAGGCGGGTGGCTCCTGGATAGTAGGATCATTCACTACCTGCTCAGTATCCTGATAGGCTACTGGCTCAGGGGCGACAGGCTCATGCACCTCAGGAACCTCTTCCACCACGGGAACTGGCTCGGATACCACAGGGGCAACCTGCGGTATTAGGGTTGTTTCAGCTGCAAGTAGGTCCGTTGGACGATCTGTAGTCTTTTGGTCTATCAAGCCTTCGTACTCTCGAAGAATAGACCTGAATCCATCCCTGAAATCGGACTCAGCCTTCTCAAGTCTTTCTATGGAGGCCAGAAGTTCCCTCTGACGATCCGCTGATTGGGCTTGTTCTTGCGCTGACTGGGCCCGGGCGCTCCTTACGAGCTCGTCTGCCTCTTGCTGCGCAGAGTCCCTCATCTGAGCAACGTCAACTTTAGCCGTAGCGGTGATATCGTCCGCCAGCTTTTGAGCGCTGATGATAGCGGAGTTAAGCGTACCCTCCATACCAGAGTAGGTGGTGACCTTCTCGCCCATCTCTTCCACTTGTAGCTTAAGCTTGGACATCTCGGCCTCATCCGATTCGAGTGCGGTGGCTAATTGATCTAGGAACTCGTCAACATCATCGGCGTTGTAGCCTCTCATGCGAGCCTGACGGAACTTCTTGCTATGGATGTCCTGTGCGGAGATCCGCATCTGCACTCCTTCCGAGTCCATGTTCACCTGTACCTCAACTTACTAATATCCATTTTGTAAATAACCACGTCTATATAGAGCCGACAATCGATATCAATATTGATTGGATTATGTCCCAACCAAGCGTTAGCGTCAGAATCGCGAAAATCGGCGAAAGGTCTATTCCGACGCCTCCGGCCATCAGTGGTGGGATAAAACGCCTGAATATCGAGAGAAACGGCTCAGTCATCGTGAAAATAAAGTCCCAGATCTTTTGTGCTGTCGGCCCGCTGGGTAACGGGAACCAACTAAGGATGATTCTGGCAATGAGTATCCAGGTGTATAGACCAACCACAGTCGAGAGTAGACCGATAATACTTAGGAACAACTAAACCACCTGAACGTTTGCTGGCATGATTCTAACTTGTGATTCTACGTTAAATTCGCGGACGATGGGTCATTCCGCGGCGGTGTCCGTTACCCTTGCTTCCCTGCCGTCCGGATCCACGGGCCGAACCCTTGCTCTGAGAGTTGAAAATATAGCTACTCTCTTGCAGGATACGCCGTTCTTCGGCGGACACTTCAACACTTGCCGGAGTAATCAGCATCACCTTGTCGCCAACCGGCTGGACCCTACCGCCCATCGAGTATCCCGCACCACTCACGAAATCCATTATCCGCTGGGACAACTCGTGTTTCAAGGATTGCAAATTCATGATGACCGGGGTGCCAGTGTTGAGCTTGTCGACAATCTGTCGAGCATCATCAAAAGAGGTCGGCTCTATTATGTGGAGTTTCGACATGGGATTCGCTACCGCTGCGATCTGTGGCCTTGAGGAGTCCCCCCTGGTCAACTTTCGTATGTTCGGAGTCATTTCCTCGATCTCTGGCTCCGGCTCATCCAGGTACCTCGGACTTCTTCTCGAGGATTCGCTTTCTGCGAGTCCTAACAACCCAGTGAACTTGTTCCAGATGTCGCTCATGATTCCTCCTTGAATATCGCTGATCCGATCCTGATCATTGTTGCTCCTTCTGCAATTGCTATTTCGAAATCGCTCGTCATTCCCATAGAAAGCTCGTACGGAACCGGTAGCAGTCCCTTTGCTGATGCGCGCTCAGCCAAGCCTCGAAGCTCACGAAAGACCTGGCGACTTTGAAAATCCGAGCCCAGGGGGGCCATGCACATAAGTCCCAACACGCTAAGATTAGGTAGCTCAGCTGCCTTGCGCAGAACGTCCTCTAGTTCATCAGGGCTAACACCGTGCTTGGTCTGTTCGCCCGATACATTCACCTCGACCAGGACATCCTGTATTTTCGGCACTCCGACTGCCCTCTTGTCTACTTCTCGAGCAAGTTCGAAAGAATCCAAGGAGTGTATCAAGTCGACCCTAGGGACGACCGTTCGGACCTTGTTGCTTTGCAGGTGACCGATGAAATGCCAGTGGACCGACTCGTCCATTTGCTCAGACTTGCGAACAAGTTCCTGTGCACGATTCTCACCAAAAACGTCTATCCCAGCATCGATTGCATCGCTAAGCTCAGCGAGATCTGCATACTTGGACGCGGCGATTATCTGGATGTCGGCCGGATCGCGACCGTTCTGGGTGGCTGCCCTGGCGACTCTCTCTTCGACCATTCGAGTTCTTTGGGCAATCGCTGTCATGCGACACCTACCATCAGACCTTGGCGGCCGGTCTTTGGACCGTCGGCCCTATGCGAAAAATACTGGTTGCTGTTGCAGCAAGTACAAGTACGGACATTCTCGATATTGCCGGCAGAAATGCCGCAATCCGAAAGTTCATGTTCCACAGCGGACCAAAGGTCCAGCCGGGGCCTACCGTCACCTCGAAGCACGAACTGCTCTCCGCAGTCTTCTGCGAAGGATAGTGCAGTATTCTCATCAACTTCGTAGCAGCAGGGACCGATCGAAGGACCGATATAGGCAATGACGTTAGCTGCATCCGACCCAAAATGCTCGTGCAGGTGCTCGATTGTTCGCGTAGATATTTTCTTCTGGCAGCCGGCCCTACCGGAATGGACACCAGCGATCACCGTCTGCGAGATATCAGCTAGAGCAACGGGAACACAATCTGCAAAGAGCAGAAGAAGTCGCATGCCCGGTTGATCGGTGACCAGAGCGTCGGCACCTTCAAGTTCACTATCCTGAGTGACGCCTACTCCCGAATGTTCCGGGCCGACTCTTAGAACCTTATGTCCGTGCACCTGGTTCGAGACTACGACTGAATCTTGGTCTGCACCGCTGATCTCAAACAATCGACGTCGATTGTCGATCACATCCCCAGCCACATCGCCGGTATTCCAGCTGAGATTCAGAGAATCATAGGGTGAGTGGGAGACGCCTCCCCTGCGGTTAGAGAAGGCCACAAAAAGTGACCTCTCCCCGAGGAGTCGAGGAGAGGTCAGTAGTTCATATTCATTTTGGCGGTCGGTACAGAGGGAGAAGTGTCGGGCGTATTCCACTATGTGGTGCCTTTCACCTTATGGCGTTCTGCCATTGATCATCCCCTTGGATCTATGTAGCTTCTAGTGAAGCCGCCTTATGTTACCTAGTGGCGAAGGAAACTAGGTATTTCTATCTCATCGCCACCTAAGGTGATTGTCTCCTTTTTCGGCACGATGTCTAGACCCTTATCCGAGTTGTTTTCACTACTTCCGGATTCTTTCCATCCAGTATCACTCTGATCTGAGCCGTCACGGGCACGGTCGCGACGGCGCACACTGTCAAAACCAGTGGCAATAACGACAACGCTACACTCGTCTACGAGAGACTCATCAACCACGGAACCGAAGATAATGTTCGCATCCTGGTGAGCTGAGTTTGCGATGACCTCGGCGGCATCGTTGACCTCAAGTAGACTAATGTCGGAAGGTCCGGTGAGATTGATAAGCACACCCTTGGCACCTTCCACGGATGCTTCGAGCAACGGACTGGAGATAGCACCCTTAGCCGCATCAACAGCGCGGTCCTCGCCTTTACCGACACCGATACCCATAAGGGCGCTACCGGCATCATTCATAATTGTACGAACGTCCGCGAAGTCAAGATTGATAAGACCTGGGACTGTGATCAGGTTCGTGATACCGCCAACACCCTGTCTGAGTACATCGTCAGCCTGCTTGAAAGCATCAACCATAGTGGTGCGCTTCTCTGCGACTTGAAGAAGTCGATCGTTAGGAATAGTGATCAGGGTGTCTACTGCTTCTTTGAGCTCAGTAATACCGTCATCGGCTTGGGTTGCCCTGCGGCGACCCTCGAACCCGAACGGACGGGTCACAACTCCAACGGTCAGTGCACCGAGTTCACGAGAGATACCGGCAATGATTGGAGCCGCTCCCGTGCCAGTACCGCCGCCCTTGCCTGCAGTTACGAAAACCATATCAGCTCCGGCGAGAACTTCCTTGAGTTGCTCTGAGCTTTCTTCGGCAGCGGCCTTACCCACTTCCGGATTGGCTCCGGCTCCAAGACCTCTAGTCAGTTTGGATCCAATATGCACTTTTACATCAGCCTCTGAATTCAACAGAGCCTGTGCATCAGTATTTACCGCAATGAACTCAACGCCCTTGATACCGGCTTCGATCATCCGGTTCAACGCATTGCATCCACCGCCACCGACGCCTACGACCTTTATTACTGCGAGGTAAGTAGCTGCTTCATCCTGCACGCTCTCCCCATCCTTTCCTAAGGCTCAACTTGAGCTTTAACCTTCCACCCTCAACCTGTAGGATAGACTTACAGACACTACATTAATTGCACTATCAAATCAACTGTTATCTAAGAAGGGTGGTGCGCGCCAGCTACTACGCTTGAGGCACAGCTAGAGGGCTTCGAATGTGGAAGTTGCAGCTAGTCTGTAGGAAGGTCTCTAGCAACAGGGTTGTCGGGGGTTCTTACGTCTACATAGATGGGTGCCTCTCCTCTACTGGCATAGTCAGCCAGTATTCTCACGAGAGAACCGTTCTTCTTCGGCAGTTCTTTGGATGATCCATAGTAGACCTCGATGCCGCTACTGAGGTAGAACCTCAGCTCTTCCTCGCCCCCGACCACCATCATCTCTACTCGAGACTTCACGCCACCATCAAGGCTGTCCAGGACAAGTACGGCGTCTTTGATAAGCCGGGATTGAGCGATATCACCCACCACCTGATCCTCTTGTCCAAAAGCTTCCACTATTGGAAGGTCCGGGAAGAACTGCAGCTCTTGCGGCACACCGGAGTCTGGGGTGACGTTCAGAAGTGTCGCATCACTGGTAGTGCTCTTCTCGGTGATAACAAAACCCTCGCTGTCTAGAATCGAGTTCTTTGTCCCAGTGGATACCAATACCATTGGCACTCGCTCTGTGACCTCTATCAGTAGCCTCTGTGGAAGCAGCTTCTTTAGGTTCACATCCTTCACCCAGGGATTGAGTTCAAGCTGCTCAACAGCCTCTCTCACGGGCGCGCGCAGCAGATTGTCCCCCACAGACACACCACTGGTCGCGATGATATCAGTGTCTGAAACCATGGAGTTTCCGGTGACATCGATCGTCCTGATGTTGAACAGCGGAGAGTTGTACACCTGGATAACACCGTAAACGATGACTATCAGTCCTATGATGCCGCCCAGGAGGATGAAGTTGCGCTTGCGCCTTATCTGACCTCGTTTAGAGCTTCGCTCTTCACGCTTCTTTTGCAAGTCCTTCAAAAACCCAGCAACTCCACTTCTAGCTGTAGACGCACCCCGAACTCGCTATGCACGCGATCACTGACTTCATTAATCAGAGATTCAATGTCCGACGGTGTGGCATCATCCGTATTCAGGAAGAAATTAGCGTGCTTGTCCGAAACAATGGCGCCACCTATACGCAGCCCCTTAGCGCCAACAGCTTCTATCAGCCGTCCAGCGCTATCTCCACTAGGATTCCGAAATACACTGCCTGCAGTCCGACCCAATGGTTGACTCGCACGCCGCATCCGACAGTACTCAGCCATTGTATCCTCAATAGCGTCCTTGTCGCCCTGTTGCATGCGGAATGTTGACTCAATAAGAATATCGCCAGTACCGATGCTACTGCTGCGATACCCCAGCTCAGGAATACCAGTGTGGACCGTCGAGGTCTCTGCATCTATCCATGTGGCGGAGGCAAGAATGGATTTGGTGTCCGCCCCATGAGCCCCGGCATTCATCTTCACCGCACCACCCACCGTCCCAGGGATGCCGCACCCGAACTCTGCTCCTGTGAGCCCGGCCTTTGCCGCAATGTCTGACAGTCTTGGCAGTCGAGCACCAGCTCCTGCACGGACAACACCTTCGGGCAATACCTCCACGTCTCTTAGCGCCCCGCTAAGACGCAACACGATACCAACATAGCCTTGCTCAGACACCAACAGATTGGAGCCACATCCGATCACGCGCATGGGTACTTTGAATCGATGGGAGGCCTCGGTAACTGCCTTGACTTCATTGGCAGTAGTCGCCTCGACCATCAAGGCCGCAACCCCGCCTACACCCCAGGTAGTGTGCACATCTAAAGGCTCACTCTCTACTGGAGGTTTAGATAGGGAATCACCGAGTGTAGCGGCGGCTTCTGTTGCCCAGCTGAAGGAAGCCATCCCTATGAGGAAGCCTTGTTGACCAGCTCCTCACCTACGGATGCTATGTCACCGGCCCCCATTGTCAGAACGATGTCGCCTCTTCTGGACGAACTCATAAGGTACTCGGCTACTTGATCTCGCCGGGGGAGATACGTGACATCCTTGCTAGGATATGTCTCCAGGACTGCATTTACGACTGTCTTACCCGAGACCCCCGGAAGCGGTGTCTCCCCTGCCGAATACACATCGGTGATTACGACTTTGTCTGCATCGATAAAAGCGCCGGCAAACTCATCCATCAGGGCCTGTGTTCGCGAGTATCTATGGGGCTGGAATACACCTACGACTCTCCCCCATTCACCGCATTTCGCAGCGGCCAGAGTCGCCTTTATCTCAGTCGGGTGATGGGCGTAGTCGTCGACAACAGTCAGACCATTGATCTCTCCGGTCAGTTGAAAACGTCTCTTGACGCCTGTGAATTTTGATATAGCCGCAATCACCACGGCCGGATCCAGACCAAGGTCCAGTGCCACGCCGCAAGCGGCAAGGGAATTTACAACGTTGTGCCTACCCGGCACCGCCAGATGTACGACTCCGAGTCGCTTGCCGTTGTCGACCAGTGTGTACTGAGAACCCAGCCCCCGGCAAACGATGTCCTCAGCCCGAATTCGGCAGCCATCGGTGGTTCCGTATGTCGCAACTGCACATGAGGCCATTGAGACGATATCCATGATTGTGTGGTCGTCCCCACATACGTAAGCCCGACCTTCGGCAGGGATGCTAGTCAGAAACTGAGCGAACGCTGAGATCACAGCGCTGAAATCACCGTAGTGATCCAAGTGATCTGAATCGATGTTGGTGATAACTGCGGAGTGGGGGCTTAGCAGCAAAAAGGATCCGTCACTTTCGTCGGCCTCAGCAACGAACAAGTCGCCCTTTCCTACCCTGGCGTTTGTACCGATATCGTTCAATTCGCCACCTATGACAAAGGTCGGATCCATGCCGACCTCTGACAAAAGCAGCGAGACCATCGAGGAGGTCGTGGTCTTTCCGTGAGTACCGGCAATCGCTAGAAACTGTTTTCCGGCTGCAGTCCTGCCAAGCATTTCTGCCCTCTTCAGGATGGTGATGCCGGCTTCTTGGGCTGCGATCAACTCCGGATTTCTGTCCGGAATAGCTGTCGACCTGATAACCACCTCGGCGCCGAGTACGTTGTCGGCGGAATGCCCAATGTGGATCGATGCTCCCTGCTCTGCAAGCACTCGGGTGTACCTGGATTCCTTAAGGTCGGACCCCGAGACCGGAAGACCTTGTTGGAGCATGACAGAGGCTATCGCGCTCATTCCCGCGCCGCCGATTCCTATGAAGTGATATTGCTTTGCCATTTAAGCGCTCCTCGCGGTGTCAATAACTAGTTCAGCTAAGCGAATACCCGAATCGGGCATACCATAATCTAGCGATGCTCTTGCCATACGGTCAACAAGCAAGGGGTCCTCCACCATCTCTGTGACAGCAATCGTGAGTGTCTCGCCATTCATCTCTGAGTCAAGGATGATTGTAGCTGCTCCAACCTCTCTTAGGGACTCTGCGTTACTTTTCTGATGATCATCCGTGGCCCAAGGATAGGGGACTAAGATCGCTGGCTTACCGAGAGCCGTGATCTCGGCGATACTAGTCGCGCCCGCTCTACACACGATAAGATCCGCCGCGCTGTACAGATCTTGGATCTCCTTATAGAAGGGGTACATATTGGGCCGAGTGTCGCCGATCTGTTCCGATACACCCTGATACTCCGCCTCACCAGTCACGAATAGCACCTGGATCCCTTTGACGGACAGATTAGACCATGCCTCGATTACGGCGCTATTTATCCTTCTTGCTCCTCTGCTTCCCCCAAATACTAGAACAGTGAAGGAATCCGGCCTTAGGGCTAGGTGGCGGCGG
>JAUVYG010000065.1 GCA_030603185.1 Actinomycetota bacterium
GGAAAATCCATGAAGATCACCGGCTCAGTTCATATAGTTCACAACATCAGCGAACGTAAAAAGGCGGAGAAGACCCTCGCCGACAGTGAGACTCGATTCCGGTCGATCGTCGAGACAACAGAAGAGATCATCTCAAGAGTGGACGCAGACGGCAGGATCCTATACATGAGCCCTTCGGGCCTCACCACCTATGGACTTGCGGAACAAGAAGTACTCGGAATGAACATCACCGAGTTCGCTCTGCCCGAGTATAGAGACCTGCTTATCAAGGAGCTTGATACCGCCAAGACAACCAACACTGCGGTGAGATACCGGTACCTCAGCCATACAGTCGAGGGGCCAAGGTGGCATGAGTGCATCCTGTCTCCTTTAAGTGGAGATGGCGGGCAGGTGACGGCCTTCACCCGAATATCCCGAGATGTACATGAACAGAAGATCGCTGACGAGAAGTCACATAGACATCTGCGGAGACTGGATGCCCTGCGATCCATCGACCACGCCATCGGTTCCAGCCTCGACATGCGCTTGACTCTCAAGGTCCTACTGGATCATGTATCCAGCGAGCTTTCAGCTGATGCCGCGTCGATCCTGCTTCTGGACAGCGATTACCAGACACTGGTCTACGCGGACACTAGAGGGTTCAGGGATGACATGAACAACACCTCGTTCCGTGTGAACGAGTGCCATGCCGGTCAGGCAGTCCTGGAACGCAGCACCGTTATCACACCTGTAATGGAACCCCCAAATGGGACCAAAGACTCTAAGATATTCTCTGAAGAAGAGTTCGTAGGCTACTTCGCCGCTCCCCTTATCGCCAAGGGGCAGGTAAAAGGTGTACTCGAGGTCTTCACCAGAAAACCCATGAAGCCTGGAAAAGACTGGATCAATTTCTTCGAGACTCTGGCCGGTCAGGCGGCGATCGCTATAGATAATGCCACCCTGTTCGAGCAACTCCAGCGCAGCAACTCCGAGTTATCACTGGCCTACGACGCGACCCTTGAGGGTTGGTCGAAGGCCCTTGATCTTAGAGACGAAGAGACCGAGGGTCACGCCCGTCGGGTCGTAGCTATGACTGTAAAGATCGCTCGACGAATGGGATTCAGCGAATCCGAGCTCGTGCACATCAAGCGAGGTGCCCTTCTACACGATATGGGCAAGCTGGGAATCCCGGATGCAATTCTGCTCAAACCCGGGGCACTTGACGATGACCAATGGAAGATCATGCGCCTGCATCCTGTCTATGCGTACAACATGCTCAACCACATCACTTACCTGAGGCCCGCATTGGACATCCCATACGGTCATCACGAGAAATGGGACGGATCAGGATACCCCAGAGGACTCGCAGCCGAAGAGATCCCGCTATCGGCTCGTATATTCGCCATTGTCGACGTGTGGGACGCTCTGAGCTCCGACAGACCATATCGCAAGGCTTGGCCGCGGGACAGGGTCATGGAGACCATCACGAAAGACTCAGGCACTCACTTCGACCCTAAGGTAGTAGAAATCTTCCTTGAGCTGGAGTCCAGCCAGCCAGCTGGTATAGCCGAAGTTAAGGCAACCGACTAATCGGCCGATAGAGTTCTTACCCTAAAAATTCGGGGGAAGACATTAATCGGGGGCAATTTCAGGTGGATAATGAATCCTTCGCGACCACTCAAGCAGAGTGGCGCAATATTTTCGACTCAATAGGTGACGGCACTTCCGTTCATGACAACGAGTACACCATCCTCGACGTCAACGAGAGTCTGTGCCAGATGCTGGACAAGAGCCGAGACGAGATGGTGGGCCAAAAATGCTACGAGGTTTTCCATGGGTCAGATCGTCCGATTTTCGAGTGCCCTGCCAGGAAGACCTTTGAGACCGGCCAGAAGGCCAAGTGCCAACGTTTTGGGGATATCGAGGACAAGTGGACCACTATCGTCACCTCCCCCATTGCCGAGAATGACACAGTTCCCACCATAATCCATTCAGTAAGAGATACCACCGAACGTCGTGTTGCTGAACTTGAGACAGTCGCAAATGAAGAGAAGTACCGAAATCTCTTTGAAAATGCCAGTGACCCGACATTCATCGTCAGAAAATCGGATAAACGACTACTCGACGTGAACGAACTCGGAGCACAGAAGCTCGGCTATACAAAAGAAGAGCTGCTCCAGGGTGGGATGTCTCTATTCGACCCCGGGGCACCGAAAGGCTTCTTCGATCCCATCATGGAATCACTCGAGCATACGGGCGAGGCGACCTTCGAATACCAACACAAGCTCAAGTCCGGAGAGCTCATCCCTATTGAGGTGCACACCAGAGTCATCGATCACGAGGGAGAATCAGGGTACCTTCATTTCGTTAGGGACATTCGGGAGCGAAAGGCCGCTGAACGAGGAGCGAAGCAGGGCCAGTTCACTCTGGACCGACTACCCGGGGCAGTTTCCTGGATAGACTCGAGCGGAACCTATAGGTTTGCCAACCCGCAGGCCTGCGACCACTTTGAATTAGACATGAATGACCTACTCGGTAAACGTGTATGGGACATCGACCCGGTCTACACCGAGGACAAATGGGCAGACCACTGGGATGACCTTGTCTCCAAGGGCTCAATGACCATCCAGACCGAGCACATCAAAAAGGACGGCACCGTATTCCCGGTTGAGATTCATCTCAACATCGTCGAATTCGAGGGGGAAATGTTCAATGTCATCTTCCCCAGAGACATTTCAGACAGGGTCGAGAGCGAAAGGCTCCTCTCGGAAAGCGAGCAGAAGTTTCGCTCTTTTGTTGAGACGACCGAGGAATGCATTTGCAACATCGGACCTGATGGACACTTCCTCTACATGAGTCCTGGTGGCTTAGAAGCCCACGGCGAAGACCTGCAATCCATACAAAAGCTGACCCCGAACGACATCGCTGAACCTGCCTATCACGAGCTGCTGGATGACATGTTCAAGCAAGGCATGGCTGGAAATACCGGCAGGTTCAGATACGAGAGCGAAACCACCGACGGAGTCTTCTGGTTCGAGAGCGTGATGTCTCCGGTGCTCAACGATCAGGGTGAGATAACCAGCCTGGTGCGAATCTCTCGGAACATACAGGATCAAATCGAAGCAGCCGACAACGTCAAATCCTCAGAAGCTAAGTACCGCGAGTTGTTCGATCAAGCGAGCGACTCGATATTCGTCGTCGATGCCGAATCATTCAAAATAGTGGACGCAAATCAAACAGCTGAGCAGAAGCTAGGATACGAAGAGGGCCAATTGGTCGGCCTAGCACTCAATGATGTTACTTCCGATACCCCAGAGCAGTTTCAAGAAAAGGCCGCAGCCCTGATGTCGCAGGGTTACGCCTCATTCCCCTGCACCCACAAAAGATCCGATGGAAGTACATTCCCGACCGAAGTGACTGCCAAGGTCACCACCATCGAAGGCCGGCCGGTCATACAGGTGATCTCCAGAGACATATCCGAGAGAGCCATCGCCGAACGTGCCTTGTTCCAGAGCGAGAAAAAGTTCCGAACATTCATCGAGTCGTCATCTGAGTGCATTTGCAACATCGATCTCGATGGAAACTTCACCTACATGAGTCCTGTCGGCCTCGACGCACACGAGCTAACCCAGGCCGACCTTGAAGGTATGCACTGTACTGAGCTGGCAGAGCTGGATTATCACGAGATCATCCAGAACACCTTGAAGCAGTCCCTCGACACCAAGGCTCCGGTTCGATTCAAGCATCAGAGCAGTACAACCGAGGGCGTCCGATGGTTCGAATCCATCCTCACACCCACCATCAACCATGAAAAAGAAGTGGATGGTTTCATCCGGATGTCACGCGACATCCAAGATCAAAGGCTGGCGGATGAGCGTGCACGTAGACACATGAGACAGGTCGATGCCCTTCGTTCTATCGACCGCGCCATCGGATCCAGCCTTGATCTATCCCTGGTTCTGCGTGTGATCCTCGACCATGTCAGTGGCGAACTCAACTGTGACGCCTCTGCGATTCTTCTGAGGCGACCCGAGAGCAACGAGCTTAGATATGCACAGACAAGAGGATTTACCTCGTCAAACCCTGAGGAATGCATTGTTCACGTTGGAGAAGGAAACGCTGGTGTCGCGGCTCTTGAGCGAAAGATAATCACTTCATCAACTCTATCCAGAGAGGATATCGCTCCTGGACAGGTCTCATGGATCGAGGCCGAGGGTTTTGTGGCCGGTTTTGCAGCACCGCTAATGGCAAAAGGTGAGGTCAAAGGTGTTCTCGAGGTGTACCATCGGGCACCACTAAAGCCAGACAGCAACTGGCTAAGCTTCTTCGAGACGCTGGCCGGTCAGGCAGCGATCGCGATTGACAATGCCGCTCTGTTCCAAGAGCTACAGGTCTCGAACTCAGACCTTAGCCTGGCCTACGACACGACTCTTGAGGCTTGGGCCCAGGCACTCGACATTCGCGACAAGGAGACCGAGGGTCACTCCCGCCGGGTGCTTGATCTGACCGTTGCGGTCGCCCGCGCAATGGGAATCACCGATCAGGACATGAAGCACGTTCGACGCGGGGCCCTGCTGCATGACCTTGGCAAACTGGTCTGCCCAGAAGAGATACATGTGAAGACCGGTCCGCTCACCAAAGAGGAGTGGGAGTTAATGCGAGCCCATCCCGAATTCACATATAACGCGCTTTCCCACATCAGGTCGTTGCGCCCCGCTCTCGACATTCCATACTGCCATCACGAGCGTTGGGATGGTCAAGGCTATCCACGCGGTATCAAAGGTGAGGAAATCCCGCTAACCGCGCGTATCTTTGCCATTGTAGACGCATACGACTCGCTGACATCAGGTCGCCCATTCCGTGGACCCGTAGGCCGCCAAGCTGCGCTCGATCAAATCAGAGAGTCAGCCGGAACGCAGTTCGACCCAAGGATCGTCACCCGATTCCTCGAGGTAGAGGCGTCCCGCCAGCAATCCTAGCCGAGCCTACTCCTTCGGCTCTTCCACCTCGGATGGCTCAGGCACACCAACCTCTTGCTCCCGAGGCAATCTGAAGATACGTGCCTTGAGGCTGGACAGCAGACTGTAGACAGCCGGTACTATCACCAACGTCAGCAGTGTCGAGGCCAGTAGACCTCCGATGACAACGGTTGCCAGTGAGGCCGAGATGATGACTCCCCCGCTCGCGCCGATCGCCAAAGGCGTTAGGGCGCCGACGGTAACCAGGGCAGTCATCAGGATAGGGCGTAGACGTCGGCGGCCCGCCATCATGATGGCGTCCTTCTTGGTCTCGCCCCGTGCACGCGCTTTCTGAACGAAATCTATCAACAGGATCGCATTGGCGACAACGATACCGATCAGCATCAAAAGCCCCAACATGGCTGGCAGTCCGAGTGCCCTGCCTGTTAGAAGTAGGGCTCCCAGGGCACCGATTAACGACAGAGGCACGCTGAGCATTATCGTGACCGGATGCATCAGGGATCCAAAGAACAGGACCAGGATCAGGTAGACGAGTATGATCGCCACGCCGATCGCGATACCCATGTCTCGGAAGCTGGACGCCATGTCTTCAGACTCTCCCGCCAGGGTATAGGCGGTACCCTCTGGTAGATCCAAGGCTGCGACAGCCTCTTCGGCAGCAGCTGATACCGACCCCGTGTCTTGTGAGTCAATGTCAGCATTAATGGTGGCGGCACGCTCGCCGTCACTCCTACCGACTGATACAGGACCGTTAACCTCGGTCACTTCGGCGATATCCTCTAGCGTTTTGCCCCCGCTGGCGATAGGCACGTCTCGCAGCGACTGAATACCATCTGAGGCGTCTGACAGGGCCGTCATGAACACTGGTGTGTCCTCTCCGTCTACTGAGATACTCCCGGCGGGCTGCCCCTGAAGAAAGAGCCTTAGGGTGGAGCCGACCTGGAGGGCGGTCAGCCCACTTGCTGACGCTTTGGTCCTATCTACCTTCACCGAAACCTCTGGCTTGGCGTCAGAAAAGTCACTCTTTAGCTCATTGAGGTCATCAACTTCGGCCAGAGCGGCGAGAATCATCGTGTTGGCAGCACGTAGTGCATCTACATCCTGGTTCGTGACTAGCAGCTGAAACGATCCTGATCCGGGGCCACCAGATATTTGATTGACGCTGAATCCATCCCCGTAGAGCAGCATTCCCTCGTCCTCTATCTGCTTGGTCAGCACCTCAGCGTCTGAGTCCTCTTTGAAGGCGATATAGGTCGTGGCCATGCTGGCGGCTTGGTTGAATCCGGGCTGCCCGAAGAACGACTCGCCACCGATACGGATCGTAGCGATCTTGATCTCGTCCATTTCCTGAAGGAAATGCTCGAATGGCCCGACCCGCTCGCTGGTCTCGTCCTGGCTGGTCCCCGGAGGAAGCTCGATCTGTGCGATCACAACATCGGTATCAGTCGAATCAATGAAGTTCGTAGGTATTAGAGGAATCAGGCTAAGAGACCCGACAAAGAGCGCCAGTCCAATGAACACGGTGATCAACCTATGCTTTAAGCCCCATCCGAGGATCTTGGAGTAGGTCCTCCTTACCACCGGCTCCTTCTCGGGCTCGAAGATCTTAGCTTTGCCGAGTAGGGTTCGGGCAAGAACAGGGACCAGGGTGATGGCGATGACGAACGACGACAATAGCGACAGTGCCACGATCAAGCTGAATGACAGGAAGAACTGGGATATAACCCCGCCCACGAGCCCTATCGGCATGAATACTGCAACTGCTGTGAGGGTGGATGACGCGATTGCCGAAGAGACCTCGGAAGTACCTTCCAGCGCAGCGGTTTCAGCATCTTCGCCACGTTGCATATGAGAGTAGATATTCTCGAGCACGACGATCGCGTCGTCGATCACTCGTCCGACGGCGATGGTCAGACCACTCAAGGTAAGAATGTTCAGCGACAGGTCGGTCCACAGCGACAGTAGTAGACCGGCAAGAAGAGAAAGCGGGATGGCGATAGCTGTGACCAGAGTGGCCCGGAGCGACCTTAACCACAGCAGAACAAGAACGATGACCGCAAGGGAGCCGATGGCTGCCTTTTCAAGAAGGCTATTGATCGATTCTTGAATGAAGTCGGCGTTGTCCACCACATACTCGATGCGATCGAAGCCGAGTACCTCCTCGATCTCGGGAAGTACTTCCTTGACCTCGCGAGACAAGGTGACCGAGTTGGCGTCCGGATCTTTGAAGATAGAGAGGTCGAGGCTGGGCTTGCCTCCCGTGCGGGAAATTCCACTGGTCTCTGCATCAGCGAGTCCGACTGTAGCCACGTCCCTCAGCAAAACGGGAGTCGGAGTCACTACGGGAGCTGCAGGTGGCGTTGCCGCGGCGTCCGGCGTTGCTTGCGCGTCTGTGGTGGTGCTGGAATCAGCGGTTGAGGGATTGGCTGGTGTGGCCAGTTGACCGGGGGTCACTGCGGGAGGTCCGCCGCCGCCAGCTCCCGCAGCGGCGGCGGGCACCTCGACACCGACAACAAGGTCGCGAAGCTCATCAATACTACTGAGTTCGCCTGCGACACGAACCGGTACGGTCTGCTCACCTTCGGTGATACCACCAGCAGGTAGACTCAGGTTATTCGCTCGAAGAACTCCGTTGATCTGATCCGCGGATATCCCCTTGTCCACCAACTTCTTAGGATCCAGTCGTATCTCTACCCGGCGCTCCGCGCCTCCCCGAAGTTCAATCTTGGTAACACCGTCTGCTGTCCGCAGTATCGGAATAACCTCGTCCTCAACAAGAGTCGCGAGCTCTGACAGATCTCGCTTCTCTGCAATAACGGTTAGAAGCACCTCTGCCTGGCCGGTAGCTGTGATCCTGTTGATCCGAGGAGCCAGGGTGCCCTCAGGCAAGACGACTCCTTCGAGAGCCCGCTCAAGCTCGGTCTGCTTCTCGTCGATGTCTGCGTCTACGTCATATTCGATCTGTACGGTCGAGAATCCATCAGATGAGAACGACCGGTACCTGGTGACATCAGCCAAACCTTCGATGGCGTTCTCGATGGGCTCTGTGACATCTCTGGCAACACTTTCGGGGTCATTGCCTGGAGCAACGGTCGAAATGATGATAACCGGGAAGTCGATTGGTGGAAGTAGCTCTCTTTTCAGCTGAGAGGCCGCGAAAATACCGCCGACAAGCAGCAAGAACGCCCCGAGAAACACAACGGACCGGTGCCCAAGGCACCACTTGACTATCGTTCTGATCAAAAATAACTCCTAATACTTTGGAAATATCCAAAATACCAGAAAAACCACTGAGACTACTCGGTGTCGAGCAGTTCACTCACTGAAACGACTTCGTAGCCAAGGGCTGAGAGTCCCTTAAGTATTCGGGGGATCACTCTTACCGTCTTCGCACGATTGGGAATACCGCCATCGTGGGCCAGAATGATAGAGCCCGGATGAACCGATGCCAGCACCCTCTCTACGATCTCATCGTCTGACTCGTCACGACGCTCGACCGACACATCCCACAGGACGGTCGGGCGACCTTCCTGACGAAAGGCTTGCACGCTCCCAAAGGGGAGGACACCTTTTGGAGGCCGAAAGTAATCAGCCTCCTCGACTCCAACCTCTTTAATGGAGCGACTGCAGTTTCTGATTTGATCCAATTGCTCGGGAAGATTTGCATCATGGAAATCCACATGGTCCTGAGTGTGATTGGCGATCTCCATCCCGCTCGCGGCCAGGTCACGCGTAATGGCCGGATTGGCCGTCACGTTCCTGCCGATTACGAAGAAAGTGGCAGTTGAACCGCTCTCGATTAGAGCATCGAGAATAGATGGGGTCCAGCGCGGGTCCGGTCCATCATCAAAAGTCATCGCGACCACGCGCTTCTCTGTCCTGACATCCGCAAAGACGATTGCAGATTCAGAGGTGGCTACAGACGCTTCAACGCTGTAATGAAAAGGATCGGTATACGCGGTTGTAGCTCCGACTGCGAAGATCCAGATGGTCATGAACAGAGTCAGGGGTAACGAAAGAACCAGCCATCCCCGTCCGCCGATGGCCTTCATGTCTTTCGTTAGCGAGCGTCTTGGTGTCACTTTTTGTTCGATCCTTGTAGAGTCTGACAATCATTGGAGCAATAGTCCCACGGATGAGCCCATTAGTCCGGAATTCTTTGTCCTGTAACTAGTATCGGCCGGGGGGAGCCGTACTAGTAGGCCAGAGTTTGTTCCTCCTTGAACAGTTCGACACTACAGCGTGTTCAGGTAGTCCACTATCCCCTGCACGATACCGTCAGCTACATCCTGTTGACCATTCGCGGTAGAGAGAAGTTGATCCTCTGTGCTGTTCGATAGAAATCCAATTTCAGCGAGCACAACAGGTCGAGTCGACCAATTGAATCCCGTGATATCGGTGCGGGCCGAG
>JAUVYG010000093.1 GCA_030603185.1 Actinomycetota bacterium
GGTGCAGAAGGGGTCCTTTTATCTCAAGGTAACCGTTTTGCGGGCTATTCAATGTTCGTTCAGGACGGCCGACTCCACTACGTCCACAACTATGTGGGAATAGAAGAGTACAAAGTATCCTCGGATGTTGAGATCCCAGAGGGACATCATAGGCTCCGATTCGAGTTCAACAGCACAGGTGAGCATGAGGGCGATGGATCCCTTTTTGTCGATGACCGACAAGTAGGAAAGGCCCACATTCCGCGAACAGTACCACTGGTGTACGCCCTAGCGGGTGGAGGGCTGCTAGCCGGTCGTGATGAAGGGGTCTCAGTCAGTGAGAGCTATGAGGCTCCATTCAATTTCACGGGAACATTGAACAAAGTGGTCGTTGAAGTTGACGATGACAGTGCCGGAGACTCGGATACAGCAGCCCGAGCAGCAATGGCCAAGCAGTAGGATGCGGCCGAATTGCGACTAGTACAAATTCTTGTCCCAAAGGGAAAGCGTGAGGCGGTCCTGGACCAACTGGACAGCGAAGGTATCGATTTCGCTGTGTCTGACGAAACCGGTCGGCGCAACTTCGAGGCGATAGTTCACTTCCCTGTGCCTGACGCTGCCGTTCAGCCGGTTTTGGACCGACTTCGAAGCCTCGGTATCGAGGATGACTCGTATACCATCGTTAGCCGACCCGAAGCGGTGGTATCTAAGCGGATTGAAAAACTCAAGGAAAGATACAGCAAGGAAGAGATTCCACGTGAAGAGCTGGAATCGCGGGCTGAGGAGATGGTCCCCAGCCAATCCACATTCTTTATCATGGTGGTCGTCAGTACGGTGATCGCGGCAACAGGATTATTGTTGAACTCGGCAGCGGTGATCATTGGTGCCATGGTCATTGCGCCGCTGATGTGGCCGGCGGTCGCGGCAAGTGTTGGAACAGTAATGGGAAACCGCGAGCTAGTTTCACGCGGTGTGAAACTACAGTTATTGGGTGTTATTGCCGCCATTGTGGCCGCCATCCTCTTTGGGCTCGTAGTTAGGGGAAGCGTACTAGTCCCCCCAGACATCGACATCATAGCTATCCCCGAGATACAGAGTCGCCTCGCCCCGGATCTATTTGCTCTTCTTCTGGCCCTCGGCGCTGGAGTTGCGGCTGTAGTCAGCTTGGCACGTGGGGTGGGTTCAGTGATCGTAGGAGCGATGATTGCAGTCGCACTAGTTCCTCCGGCAGCCAGCGCTGGAATGGCCATCGCCTGGGGACTACCTTTGCCAGCACTCGGTGCCACTGTTTCCGTGTTGGTCAATGTCTTTTCTATCAACCTCGCAGCCCTTCTAGTGCTGCGCTATCTGGGGTACAAACCGGTCGAGGGTGATGTCGAAACTAGGACCAAGTTTCGTACAAAGACTCTGACCTTCGGGATCGCTTTGGCTGTTCTCGCGCTCTTCTTGGGTTTTGTAACCTACATCTCTAACAAGACAGCCACCACAGAGCAGAAGGTACGTGAAGGTGTGGCAGAGTTTCTAGGAAAACCAGAATACCAGGGCGCTGAGCTACTTGAGACAAATTTCGATTTTAAGGTAGCGAACGTCGTCTTTTTCGGCGAGATCCCTCGGGTTATCTTCACGGTCGGAACGCCAGATGGTCAGATCATTCCCGGTTTGGCAAAAGAGATAGATGACGGAATCTCTGAGGCGCTTGAGAACGAGGTGTCGGTTCAGATCAGGTATGTCAGTACAGATGAGACCGAGTAGTTAACAGTTCGGAACTGTCGGGTATAGATGTTCGGGAGCTGCGGGAGCGACGATGGGGAGGAAACGCACTTGGGCGATATGATTTTTGCTGATCGCTATGTTCTAGGCGATAAGATCGGTTCTGGCGAGTCAGCCGACACTTACAAGGCTCACGACAAAGAACTAAATAGAACTGTTGCTGTAAAGGTGCTCCGCCAAACCAGCGAAGGAAACCGAGCATTTTCAGAGCAATTTCATCAAGAAGTACAGTCGGCAGCTGGTCTGAATCATCCCAACATAGTCCAGGTATACGACTCTGGAACAGATGAGGGCAAGAGCTATGTTGTCATGGAGCTTTTGGAGGGCCAAAGCCTCAGAACCATTATCGATAAGCGCGGACCACTACGTTCCTCTGATGCGTCGAGCCTCACCATACAAGTATGTAAGGCGCTCGATCACGCACACAAGAATGGGGTGATCCACAAAGACGTTCGACCACAGAACATCATGGTCGGAAAGACTGGGGATGTAAAAGTCACTGACTTCGCGATAGCTCAGACCAGTGACCAGCCATCAGGGATGCTTCTGGGTGCCGCAACTTACGCCTCACCTGAGAAGGCAGAGGGCAAGGCGCTGGTCCCTCAGAGTGATATTTATTCGCTAGGGATAATTCTCTATGAGATGCTAACCGGCCATCTTCCCTTCGTTGGAGCCGATCCGTCCGCTGTCCTTCGAGCACAGATAGATGCAGATCCGATCCGACCTACCCAGTACGTCCCCGACCTGCGCGTGGCCCTTGAAAATGTGGTGCTACGCTGCCTAGAAAAGAACCCTGGCAACAGATTCATGTCTGCAGATGCGCTCTCCAAGTCTCTCCAGCCTTTCATCGGAGAAATGCCAAAGGAAGAAGAAAAGGGTGGGAGAAAGGCAGGATTAGTCATCTTGATCGTGGCTGCAGCTATCCTGGTAGGCCTCTTGACCGCCTACGCGATGACAAGGCCAGATGGACCGACGGTTGCCACTCCAGATCTGGTTGGCCTGCAGCTTGGCGATGCAAGAACTGAGCTTACGAACGCCGGGCTTCTCCTGGGTGAGATTTCTGATGAGCCCGATGATATAGCCCCCCTGGGGCAGATTCTGTCGCAAAGACCCAGGGCAGGAGCTGATATCGAAGAAGGTGGAACCGTGGATGTTGCTGTTGCGGTTGGCCCCGAGGACATAGCAGTACCAACCGTCACCGGACAGACGTTTGCGTCCGCCACGACGGCGATACAAGACGCAGGACTGGCAACTGGTGAAGTGGACGAAGAGTACTCTAGCTCAGTATCAAAGGGCCTGATCATCTCTCAGAGTCCTAAGGCTGGCAGGAATGCTGCAAAGGATTCGCCAGTAGACCTTGTGCTAAGTCAGGGTCCTGAGCCCGTAGAAACAACCACGACCACCAACGCGCCCACTACAACTTCACCCGCCCCGACAACCTCGACTACTTCACCGCCTGCCGAAGTAGTTGTACCAAGTCTTATAGGTCTGACCCGGGCAGAGGCTCTTGCGAAACTGAATCAGGCCGGGCTTAAGGCAGTTGAAGAGGAAGAGTACAGTGATACGGTCCCTGCGGGAACCGTTACCAAGCAGTCCCCGACAGCCGCCAATTCTGTCCCCGAGGGGTCGACGGTTACCGTTTTTCTGAGCAAGGGACCTCAGCCCTAGGAGGCGAAGGCTGACCGAATCAGTAATTACTTCCCATTCATCAAATCGCTTGGGTCGTACCAGCGATCCTGGCTAAGGGGAGATATCAGTGCCGGACTCACCGCCTGGGCACTGGTTATCCCCGCCGGGATCGCTTTTGCCTCGATAGCAGGTATGCCCGCTGAGACTGGGCTCTACTCTGCTCTAATAGCGACGTTCATATACTTTCTCTTTGGATCATCCAGAGAGATCACAGTGGGCCCAGGGTCTTCAATAGCCCTGATGTCGGCGGCCACGATTGCCGCTCTTGGCCTGGCTCCGCAAAGCGGAGAATGGATCGCAGCCACGATTACGCTCTCAATCATGGTTGGGGCACTATGCCTGGCTGCGGGATTCGCTAGACTTGGATTCCTCAATGAATTCATTTCCAAACCGGTGATCAGTGGATTTGTCGCAGGTCTCGCTCTGTTGATCGCCGTAGGTCAAATCCCGAAAATGCTAGGGATACAGGGGGTACCTGGAAACTTCTGGGACCAAGCATATGGACTGATTGCTAGCGCCGATTCGATCAGCTATTTGGCCCTAGTTATCGGAGCTGGCTCAATTTTATTGCTTCAAGCCGGACGAATCCTAATTCCCAAGGTCCCTATGGCCCTAATCGTAGTCCTTGCAAGCATTTTCTTGGTGTCGATCGCCGGGCTCGATGATCAGGGGATCGCCATAGTCGGCCAGATTCCAGAGGGACTACCTCTTCTAGGGATCCCTACTATAGATCTTGGCCTGATCGGAGCATTGATTCCTGGCGCCTTAGGAGTTGTGATCGTAGCCTACACGGAAACACTATCAAGCGGTCGCGCTTTTGCCTCGAAGCGGCATTATAGAATCAACGCAAACCAGGAGTTCATCGCACTGGGTTGGTCAAATCTTGGATCTGGTCTGGCTCAAGGATTTGCAGTTGATGGCAGCCTCTCACGCTCGGCAGCAAAGTTTCGCGCGGGCGCGAATACTCAGCTCTCGACTTTGATCACCAGTCTTGCGATCTTAATCACTCTGTTGTTCCTGACGCCTATCTTCACCAATCTAGCCCAGGCCACCCTAGGGGCCCTGGTGGTGTACGGAGTCTTACCTTTACTTAAGCCAGCAATGTGGATCCACTTATGGAAAGCTGCGCGACTCGAATTCTGGGCCGCCTTAGTCACTGCTCTATCAGTAGTTACCCTGGGCGCGCTCCCAGGGCTTGGAGTGGGAATCGCGTTCTCCCTGATTCTACTCATTGTGAATATGAGCATTCCATACATGCCAGAACTCGTCTATGACCCCGCACACGATATATACACGGACAAATCAGAATCTGCCGAAGGACACAGAACTCAGGGGTTGGTGGTGGTCAGGCCTGAAGCACGACTCTTTTTCGCCAACGCTACGGCTCTGCGTGACAAGGTCGTCGAATTGCTGGCTGCCACCTCCGGAGAGAGAAAAACAGTACTTATTAGCTTGGAGGGCGTGAACGATGTCGACATCACTGCGGCCGATATGTTGATCGAACTCAAGTCAGAGCTGGCCGAGATCGGGGTGGATCTTGAGTTGGCCAGGGTAAAAATATCTGTTCTTCGTAGACTAAAATCACTCGGAGCACTCGACGCAATCGGGAGAGAGCACGTACATGCCAGTGTTCGAGAAGCAGTCAACGCCTTCGAAAAAAAGCGAGTGACCTGAGGCGCAGTTAGTTCAGCATCGAAGGAGTGCTTAAGATGCCTAACCTAGGACCAATGGGAAGAGGAATTCACATCCAAGAAGACCCAATTACTAGGTCTTTAAACATCTTCGTCCTGCTGCTCTGAAATGAATGGGGTGGCTTGGATTTTGCCTTTGAGGGTGGTGTTGCGCGCGACCACCTTCTTGGTGATTAGTGTAACGAATGTAGCCATGATACCGACTCCGATCACGACGTATGCTGCCGTGAATATCCTTGCCAAAGGGGTGGTGGGGCTTAAGTCGCCGTATCCGACTGTCGTCAGAGTTATCACACAGAAATAGAGACTGTCAATCATCCCCCACCCCTCTACCCTCATGTAGAAAATCGTTCCTGCAGACAGTATGAAGACGGTGATGATTAGCAGCGCACGGTACTGCTCATCAAGCAGTGCTCTCCAGAAAGCGGAAGCAGCAGCAAACAGAACAGTGAAGAAGCTAACCATGACCTAGCCTGCCTTGCGCTCCTGAAGTTCTTCGTCCTTCGCTTTTTGGCCGAGTGCCCACAACTACGCCGGTCCACTGCAACGGAGTCTCATTTGCGCCCTTGCCCCGTTGTGCTGACATCCGTTCCTCCCGCTGGACTTTCCCCCTAACTTCCGTTTGCTCACTTACCCGTTATCAGCGAACCATAACTTTAGTGACCGAGGTTGCCCGGCGCTCGACCGGGGATCGATTGTCTGTGTGAGGGAGGAACTCCGGTCAGCCTTGGAACAGAGCAATAGCAGCGAAATGCATAAATGTGTGACCAACTGGTAAAATATTTGCTCATGTGGGAGCAATATCGACGCAACGTCATGGGTTTACTAATAGTACTCGGTACATTCGGTTTTGGAGCCGGATGTATTAGCACCGGCCCGGACCACCTGGACACCCGTACGGTCGAGGTCGAATCTGCAGCGACTGTAACTGCCACTGTTGAGATGCGAGCCGGAAAGCTAGTAGTTGCTGGCGGAGCCAGTGACCTTGCCGAGACCGAGTTCACATACAACGTTGCTGCGTTTCGCCCGGATGTCACATACACAGAAGAAAATAGCGAAGGGGAGCTGTTGATCGAACAGCCGAAGGTGCGAACCGCATTCTTCCTTTCTGGTCAGACCAAGAATCTGTGGGACCTCAAGTTCTCTGAGACCATTCCTATGGACATCCAATTTCAGCTGGGAGCAACCGAAAGCCGAATTAACCTGAACGATCTCACATTAGGAACCGTATCAATTAACGGGAGAGCCGGCGATATAAACGTCAAACTCGTAGGCGAGCCCGATCTGGATGAACTTACTATGAAGCTCGGAGCCGGCAAAACCACCGTCGACCTCGCTGGCCTATGGAAGAGCGATATAAGCGTTAATCTTAA
>JAUVYG010000130.1 GCA_030603185.1 Actinomycetota bacterium
AATGGGGTCTGAGGATCCTTGCCCTTCAAAGCTTTACGGGCCTTGGCCCAGCTAAAGTAGAATTTTGGAAGATCAGAGCGCTCAGTAGCAGCCCATGCTTTTTCCGATACTGCGACGCAAGCCAGTCCAGGAGGCATCATCAAGCCCTTCTGCGATCCGCTCATCACCACGTCTAGACCCCACTCGTCGGTCTTGCACTCAACAGCACCAATACCGGTGATGGAGTCGACGATAAGTATGGCCGGATGATCTCGCAATAGTTCCCCGGCTGCTTTGATGTCATTCAGGACTCCACTCGAAGTCTCAGAATGAGTGATGAATACACCCTTGATCGAGTCCCCGTGCTCAGCGAGAGCATCAGCGATGTCAGAGATCTTTACGACCTCGTTCCACTCGTAAGACAACTCGATAACGTCTAGCTCGTATGTGTTGCCCAGCTGGGCGAATCTCTGTCCGAACTTGCCGTTGTAGGCAACGACAACCTTGTCGCCTTTGGAGAAGCAGTTCACGACCGCGGACTCCATGGCGCCAGTACCTGATGCAGCGAATGTGATGACATCGTTCTTTGTTTGGAATACATACTTGAGGTCTTCGATGACGCGAGCGAATATCTCGCTGTAAACAGGAGCTCGATGATGAATCATCGGGCTCCCCTCTGCCGCAAGGACAGAAGGTGGCACCGGGGTCGGACCCGGTGTCATCAGGTACTCTTTACGCATTTACTGCATCTTCCTCTGAATCCACGGCATCATGCCGCGAAGTTCTTTGCCGACAGACTCGACAAGATGCTCAGAATCCCGACGACCAACAGCGTTATAGACAGGCTGCCCGGCCTTGTTCTCAAGGATCCACTCTTTGGCGAATTTTCCGTCCTGGATCTCACCGAGGATCTTCTTCATTTCTTTGCGCGTCTCGTCGGTGATAATGCGACGTCCACGGGTGAGGTCGCCGTACTCAGCGGTCTCACTGATGGAGTAGCGCATTCCACTGATTCCGTTCTCGTAGATCAAGTCGACGATGAGCTTGAGCTCGTGCAAGCACTCGAAGTAAGCGATCTCTGGCTGGTATCCAGCCTCGACAAGTGTGTCGAATCCAGCGCGAATGAGTTCGCTGGTTCCACCGCACAAAACGACCTGCTCACCGAACAGATCGGTCACAGTCTCTTCAGAGAATGTGGTCTCGAGAGCACCAGCCCTGGCTGAACCGATGCCCGCAGCGTAGGCCAGACAGTAATCCTTGGCCTTGCCGGAGTGATCCTGGTAGATGGCGAAGATAGCCGGAACGCCCATCCCCTCTTGGTACTGGCGACGAACCATGTGCCCAGGACCCTTTGGAGCAACCAGAATGACGTCAACGTCAGCCGGTGGAACTATTTGATTGAAATGAATGTTGAACCCATGAGCAAACATCAGGATGTCGCCGGGATTCAGTCCAGCCTCGATCTCTCCGTAGTACAGTTCGGCCTGCACCTGATCGGGAGCTAAGATCATGACTATATCTGCCTGCTTGGCAGCTTCGTTGACTGACATGACCTTCAGGCCGTCAGCCTGTGCCTTGTCCCAGGAACCGCCCTGGCGGATACCGACAACAACATCATGACCACTCTCTTTTAGGTTGAGAGAATGGGCGTGCCCCTGACTTCCATATCCGACGACGGCTATGGTCTTGCCTTTCAGTAGATTCTGATCAGCGTCCTTCTCGTAGTAAACCTGAGCCACTTAAGCTCCTCCTATTATCTGTAGCGCCACGTGGTTGTGACGGCTATTCCTCTTCCTTGGTCCCTCGTGAAAGGGCGATCTTTCCTGTACGAGCAAGCTCTGTGATGCTGTACGGCTTTGCTAGCGATTCAAAAGCACTCAGCTTGTCGCTGGTGCCGGTCACCTCGATGGTAACAGTATCCTGCGCAACGTCGACTATGTTGGCCCTGAAGACCTCGGCCAAAGCTGCAACCTCTGCCCGCTGGTCTGCTTCAATTGCAAGCTTGATGAGCATCAGCTCTCTCTCGATGGCGTCGGGTCCTCCGAGCTCGGTGATGCGAATAACGTTGATCAGCTTGTGAAGCTGCTTGGTTATCTGCTCCAGCGGCTTGTTTTCGGCGCTGACGACAATAGTCATGCGAGACAGCTCTTTGTCTTCAGTGGCAGCTACTGCAAGGCTGTCTATGTTGAAACCACGACGCGCGAACATTCCGGAGACACGCGCGAGAACGCCTGGGCGGTTCTCGGTAAGTACTGACAGAATATGCTTCATCAGTTACCACCGTCCCTCTTGTCGCCTTTGGCAACATCATTGTCGATCATGTCATCGAGGTCTCCCCCGGGAACACCGCCTAGCATCTCGCCGATGGATGAGCCAGGTGCGACCATTGGATAGACATCATCTTCAGGCGAGACGCTGATGTCGAGAAGAACAGCGTGGTCTGCGTCGATAGCATCCTTAAGGGCACCCTTGACCTTCTTGGGGTCAGTAACACGAACGCCCTTGATACCATAAGCCTCTGCGAGCTTGACGAAGTCCGGTTGGCTACACTCGACCCGCTTGGTCGTACAGTGCGAGCAGTTGGGGAACTCACCCGGACGGTCGGTCCTGCCAAGGCAGCTGGATGAGTAACGACGCTCATAGAAGAGCCCCTGCCACTGCCTGACCATGCCAAGAAAGCCATTGTTAATAATGACCATTGTTATAGGTATCTGAAGCTGTGAAACCGTGGCCAGCTCTTGAGAGACCATCTGAAAACTACCGTCACCATCAATCAGAACGACTTTACTGTCTGGACGGCCAACAGCAGCACCTATTGCTGCAGGTAGCCCAAAGCCCATCGTGCCGAGTCCACCAGAGGTGACGTAGGACCGAGGATTGCGAGCCTTGTACCATTGAGCAGCCCACATCTGATGCTGACCAACACCCGTTGTAATGATCCCATCTTCTTTGGCCAGAAGATCTGAAATTTCGCTGACGACGGCCTCAGTCTTGATGAGCTCGCCCTGCTTGTAATGCAAAGGGTACTTCTGTTTCCACTCGGCTATCTGATCCAGCCACGGCTTGCGTTTGCCGGTATCTCTGTCCTTCTTCTTCCACTCGCTGACCATCGCACGGATTATCTGCTTGGAGTTCCCAACGATGGGAACATCAACAGTGACGTTCTTTCCGATCTCGGCCGGATCGACATCAACGTGAATGATCTTGGCCTTCGGGGCGAAACTCGCTAACTTTCCAGTGACTCTGTCGTCGAACCTGACACCCAGGGCGATAATAAGATCACAATCCTGCAAAGCATAGTTCGCATACCTCGCCCCATGCATGCCCGGCATCCCAAGGGACAACTCGTGGTCCTCGGGAAATCCACCTTTACCCATCAGGGACATGGTGACCGGGGTCTGTGCCGCTATAGCGAATTCAGTCATGTCCGCTGCGCCATCAGCGCCGACTACTCCGCCACCTCCGAAAAGAACGGGCCGCTCAGATTGATCGATCAACTTGACGGCCTCGCGTATCTGTTTGGCATTACCCTGACGCGTCGGCCTGTAGCCGGGGAGTTCGACCTTCTCAGGCTTCTTGTACTCGAACTCAGCCGCAGACATATCCGCCGGCATGTCAATGACTACAGGTCCTGGCCGGCCTGATCTTGCGATATGGAAAGCTTCCTTCATGATCTGCGGAAGCTCTGCAGCATCTGTAACAAGGTAGCTGTGCTTGACAATGGGC
>JAUVYG010000055.1 GCA_030603185.1 Actinomycetota bacterium
AAAGACAAATTCGGATCAGAGATCGCAGAGATCATCGACGGTCTTACCAAGCTTTCCGCCATAAAAACAGCCTCTCATCAGCAGGAGCAGGTGGATAATCTTCGGAAGATGATCATCGCAATGGCTCGAGATATCAGGGTCATTCTGATCAAGCTCGCTGACAGGCTGCATAACATGCAGACGCTAAGATTTCTGCCTCCTGAAAAGCAAATGAAGAAGGCCAAGGAAACAATCGAGATCTATGCTCCCCTGGCCCATCGGTTGGGCATCAGTCAGCTCAAGTGGCAGTTGGAGGACCTGGCCTTCTACTTCATGGAACCCCAGAAATATCTACAGATTCAAAAGATGGTCTCTCAACGGCGCGAGGAGCGCGAGGCCTATCTGTCCACGGTCAGCAGGCAGCTCAAGAAGGAGCTGAAGCAACAGGGCATTAAGGCCGAGATACACGGGCGTCCGAAACACTACTTCTCGATCTACGAGAAGATGGTCCAGCGCGGTAAAGAGTTCTCAGAGATCTACGACCTTTCAGGAATGCGCATCGTTGTTGAGGATCTTCACGACACCTATGCTGCGCTTGGTGTGATCCACTCGCTTTGGACTCCGGTCCCAGGTCGATTCAAGGACTACATCGCGATGCCGAAATTCAACATGTATCAGTCCTTGCACACTACCCTGATCGGCCCGGCTGGACGCCCCCTAGAGGTGCAGATTCGCACCAAAGAGATGGATATGATCGCTGAGTATGGCATCGCAGCCCACTGGCGGTATAAGAGCGTAGACGAGACCGCACAGATGGAAGAGCGGCTCAGTTGGCTCCGAGGTATTCTCGAGTGGCAGAGGGACCTAAAGGACCCGCGCGACTTTATGGAGACGCTGAAGATCGATCTTTTCCAGGATGAAGTGTTCGTATTCACCCCAAAGGGGAGGGTCGTATCCCTACCCAGCGGTTCGACTCCGATAGATTTCGCCTACTCGATCCACACTGATGTCGGACATCAGTGTGTGGGAGCAAAGGTGAACAACCGGATAGTCCCACTTGAATACCACCTGAATCACGGGGACATTGTCGAGGTGTTGACCTCGAAGAGCAGTGGCCCGAGCCGGGATTGGTTGCAGATAGTCAAAACCTCGAAGGCACGCAACAAGGTGCGACACTGGTTCTCGAAACATAGCCGGCAGGACAATGTCCAATCCGGTCGGGAACTAGTCCAGCAGCTTATCCGAAAGCAGCACCTGTCGATCGAGGATATTATCAGGCAGGGCTTTTTGGACGAGGTCGCCGCCCAATCCAACCTAAAGACCACCGAGGATCTGTACGCCGCCATCGGAGCGGGGAACACCTCGGCCCATCAGGTCGTTACTAAGCTCATTCACGCTGCGAATAGGGCCAAAGAGGTGGACATCAAGGACGAGGAGATGGTCACTCAGCTATCGACTCCGACCAAGAGGAAGAGCCGGACCGGTTCCCGAATGGGAGTAAAAGTTCGCGGAGTGGATGATGTCCTGGTACGACTGGCCAAGTGCTGCAATCCGGTACCCGGCGACGAGATAATCGGATTTGTGACTCGTGGTCGAGGAATTTCTGTGCATAGACAGACATGCTTGAACGCGATCGCTCTGATGAAGAGTCCTGAACGAAATATCGATGTCAGCTGGGATGTTGACACGGCCTCGGCCTTCCCAGTCGAGATCGAGGTGACGGGCCTCGATCGCCGAGGTCTTTTGCGAGACATCACCATGGCTGTAACGGAGGCGAATGTGAATATTCTGCATGCGAGTGTCGGCACGAACAAAGACATGCTCGCGATCTTCCGATTTGTTTTCGAGATCGGAAGCGTTTCTCATCTCAAGACTATTCTTGGAAACATCAAACGGGTCGATTCAGTGATCGATGCCTATCGACTGACTCCCCAGGGGGCCAATAAGTAGTGAGAGCGGTAGTACAGCGGGCGAACAGCGGATCAGTCGAGGTCGGAGGAGAAGAGATATCCTCTGTCGGTAAGGGGCTCGTGGTGCTTCTCGGAGTCGCAGAGGGTGATGAGGAGAAGGACTGCAAGTACATCGCTGACAAGCTGGTGAACCTAAGGATATTTCCCGATGAGAGTGGCAAGATGACCCTTTCGCTGTCCGACATCGGGGGAGAGATCCTTATAGTTTCGCAGTTCACCTTGATGGGGGACGCACGAAAGGGCAGGCGTCCCGATTTCTTCGCAGCGGCTCCGCCCGCAAAGGCCGAAGAGCTGTACGAAGCCGTGGCCTCCCAGGTTGAAGAGAAGGGCATCACCGTAGGTATGGGACTGTTCGGCGCATACATGTCCGTGCGTATCGATAATGACGGCCCAGTGACTATACTCTTGGACAGTAAGCGTGACTTTTAACTAATGAAAAGAGAGAGCGAGACATGATCAGACAGCTTATCGTTGGCGCACTGCAGGTGAACTGCTATTTGCTCGCTGACAAGGACGGGACAGCGGTAGTGGTAGATCCCGGCGGAGACGGCAAACGTATCGTTTCGACCATCGGCGATCTCGGACTGAGCGTCAAAGCGGTCATCAACACCCACGGCCACTTCGACCACATCGGTGCGAACGACATCGTCGCGGCCGAGTTCGGGGTACCTGTGATGATCCATGCAGATGACGAAGAGATGCTGAATCAGCCAAAGAGCAGCAATCCAATGTTTGGCGATGTTCAAACCTACGCGGGGGAGTCCCCGGTAGAGCATATGTCCGACGGTGACACGCTTACGTTCGGGGGAGTCTCGATCGATGTCAGACACACCCCGGGACACACCAAGGGTGGGGTGTGCCTGTTGGTGAGCATCGATGGGGCTGACGCGAAGGATATGATCACTGGCGATACGCTTTTTGCAGGTTCGGTCGGGCGCACAGACCTTCCTGGTGGGGACACGAACACCCTCATGGCATCGATAAAAGAACAGATACTGTCACTTGGGGATGACCTAGCTATCCACCCAGGACACGGGGACTCATCCTCATTGGCTCACGAGAAGATGAACAATCCCTATGTGATGCGACTTACGCTCGGGGACGGCTGATGGCCGATATCATGAAAGCCCCCAGAGGTACACGAGACATTCTTCCTGGTGAGAGTGAACGCTGGGAGCTACTGAACAACGTTGCTCAAGAGATATTCGGAAGGTATGGGTACTCCCGAATAGTGACACCCACCTTTGAGCTGACCGATGTATTCCAACGCGCGATCGGGCAAGAGTCAGAGATCGTCCAAAAGCAGATGTATACCTTCCAGGACAAAGGCGGACGCAGTCTGACGCTAAGGCCAGAAGGGACTGCATCCGTTGTACGCGCCTACGTCGAGCACAACCTAGGCGCGTCCGGTCCACTGCCGGTAAAACTGTACTACGGTGGCCAGATGTTCCGGTATGAGCGACCCCAGGCCGGAAGGTACCGCGAGTTCTGGCAGCTCGGAGTCGAGGTCTTGGGCTCAGATGATCCCACTCTTGATGCAGAGGTCATCTCGATGCTCAACGAGTTCTATGAGACTCTCGGCCTCAAAGGGCTTGTGACACTCATCAACAGCATGGGTTGCCCAGAATGTCGTCCGGCATACATAAAACTTCTCTCCGACTTCCTGGATTCGGCTGAAGGTCTATGTCCCGAGTGCGAAGGGCGTCGTAAGACCAACCCGCTTCGAATCTTCGACTGCAAGCAGCCGGGATGCCATGAAACACTAAAAGACGCACCAAAGATCAGTGACAACCTTTGTGAGAGCTGTGAGCGTCATTTCGGCTCGGTCAAGGAACTACTTGCAGACGCAGGCGTGCAGACCGAACACGATGAGATGTTGGTGCGAGGGTTCGATTATTACCAGAGAACAACGTTCGAGGTGCAGTCCGGCAATCTTGGGGCGCAGAACGCGATCGGGGGAGGCGGACGGTACGATGGTCTGGTAGAGCAGTACGGCGGCCCTCCGACCCCGGCCATCGGTTTTGCAGTCGGCTGCGAGCGCATCCTCTTGGCCTTGGGTGACAACATCAAGGGGGAAGTGGCGGGCCTCGACGTATTCATCGTGGTGATAGACCATACGATGCGCAAAGATGCATTCCGGATCGCCCGGACCCTGAGGGCGGCCGGCATCTCATGTGACATGGATTTCACGGGCCGCTCGGTCAAGAGTCAGATGAAGCAAGCAAACAAGCGGGCGGCCAAGTCCGTATTGTTCCTCGGCCCGGACGAGTTCGAACAGGGAAAGATCAAACTGAGGAATATGGAGTCAGGAGACGAAACAGAGGTAAGTACAGACTCCCTTGCTGGCGCTGTAAAAGGTATGCTCGTCTGAATGTCATTCGATACAAAGGACTTAAGTGGATAGTTCCATACACCGCACTCGCTGGTGCGGCGAGATTAGAAGTGAAGATATTGGTAACGAGATAACCCTGTCAGGATGGGTTCTGCGGCGACGCGACCACGGGGGGCTCATATTCCTCGATCTTCGTGACCGGACCGGGCTCGCCCAGGTGGTTTCGGACCCAGAGGTAGATCCCGAGGTGCACGCATTGTTTGAGTCAGTGCGACCAGAGTATTGCCTGAAGGTTACAGGTAAGATCGGGCCTAGACCGGAAGGTACAGTCAATCCTGGCCTACCCACTGGCGAAGTCGAGATGAGTTGCACCAAGGCCTCCGTGCACAGCACATCAGAGACTCCGCCCTTCGGAATAGAAGAGGCTGACAATGTCGACGAGAGTCTACGCTTAAAGTATCGCTACCTTGATCTGCGCAGACCAGAGATGTACAACACCCTAAGACTTCGCCACGATGTCGTACATGCGGCCAGGACACACCTGGACGATCTTGATTTCCTCGAAGTCGAGACTCCGTATCTCACCAAGAGTACACCTGAAGGTGCCCGCGACTATCTTGTACCGAGTCGAGTGCACATGTCGCATTTTTATGCGCTTCCTCAGTCGCCTCAGCTATACAAGCAGATCCTCATGGTCTCTGGGGTCGAGCGATACTACCAGATAGCGCGATGCTTCCGTGACGAGGACCTGCGCGCTGATAGACAGCCAGAGTTCTCCCAGATCGACATAGAAGTCTCATTCATGGGTCAAGACGAGTTGCTCGAAATGATGGACAGCATGCTCGAGTCTGTATTTAAGGCGGTCGGATTCCCATTCAAGAAACCGCTCCGCATGACCTATACGGACGCGATGGACAATTACGGCACAGACAAGCCCGACACCCGCTTCGATATGACTATCAAGGATATCTCTGACATCGCAGCTGAATGCGAGTTCAAAGTGTTCAACGCTGCCGCCAAGTCAGGTGTTGTTCGTGGACTCTGCATCTCAGACCTTGATTTCTCACGTCGACAGATAGACTCACTGATCGAGTTCGCCATAGGTGCGGGCGCCAAGGGTCTGGCATGGATGCAGGTGGACGGTGACGAGGTGAAGTCCTCTATCACCAAGTTTTTCTCGGAAGATCAGCTTGCAGCTATACGTGATCGCATGGGAGCGACGGGCAAGGACCTTCTGGTATTCGTTGCCGACAAGCATGAGGTAGCTGCCAAAGTCCTCGGTGACGTACGCAACGAGATTGCCGCTACCCGTGGTCTCACGGAAGGAAAGGATCCCGAGCTACTCTGGGTGGTTGATTTCCCGCTATTCCTATACAACGCCGAAGAGAAGCGACTGGACTCCAGCCACCATCCGTTCACGGCACCCAAAGAAGAGGATCTACCTCTTCTGGAGGCGGAGCCCGCAAAGGTCATGTCTGACGCATACGACCTTGTGATGAACGGTGTCGAGCTTGGAAGTGGCAGTATCCGTATCCATCAGGCTGAACTGCAGAATAGGATTTTCGAGATCATCGGTATGCCTAAGGAAGAGGCGGAGGACCGTTTCGGTTTTCTGTTAGAAGCGTTCAAGTACGGTCCACCACCGCATGCTGGAATCGCGCTTGGGGTTGACAGGCTGGTAATGCTTTTGGCCGGCAAAGACAGCATCAGGGATGTCATCGCATTCCCAAAGACTCAAGCGGCCATAGAGCCTCTGACCTCGGCTCCAGCCACTGTGAGTGAGCGACAGCTCAGGGATCTCAACCTGGCGATCAGGCCAGAGTAAAAGTTCGGGTCTGCAGCGCTGTTTGCAGCATGCAAACCTGCTAAAATCCGATTAAAGGGTGTCTGCCTTGTACGTGGACAGCAAAAGTTTGATGAACCAACACCTTTTGATCGGGAGCAAGGCTCACGAAGTGGACGTCACGCCTCTCTAGTGGGGGACTGCGAAAACGGAGTGGTCGGCACCCACCTGTTAATACAGGTTCATCAAAAGAGCGTCAACGGCAAGGCGGATCCTTTAATATTTCTCTAGCCGTCTCGGACTCTCGAAAGATAGGCCATTGCCATCTTTAGTCCGTCGCTGTCAAAGGCCGGGCCGGCCTGTCTGATGATGGCCACGGCTGAACGGATCTGTTTGGCTTCAAGGTGAGTCATGCCATCAAGCCGGTCAACAGCTTCGTCTCCGGCGACAAGTAGACCCTTGAGCTTGGCTTCCATCCGTTCTTTGTCACCTTTTTCGATGGAATATCGAAGACTTTCAATATGCATCGATAGTCCAAAGGCGATTGCCTGCTCGTGGTCCGCCTGGGAGGCTTCCAGGATTGACTGGGTCGCGGTGTTGCCGTCCATCTGTCGTACGTTCGATTCGTTGGAGGTTTCGCCGTCCCCAAATATGTTGCTTGCACCTTTTCCGATTGTCTCGCAGCCGGTAGAGAACACAATAATTGCGAGAACGAGTAAAGACATAGTTAGTATTTTTGGATTCATGCCGATGATTTTATCAGATGGACTAGCACTTAGCAGATAGAGAGATAGTTTTGGCTCAATTTTCAAAGTGTGCGAGAATACCCGTATGAGACGAGGCATTCTACTTATTGGGGCCATAATTGTCCTTGCCGCGCTGGCACAGGGCTGTAATGTATTGGGCATCACCGCGACCACTGAACCCCCACCCGCTCCGCCTTCGCGAAACATCGAGGGCTTGGATTTTACCTCGCCTACGGTCTATGAAGATGCGATGGCCAAAGGCAAGATCACTCTGATCTACTTCACGACCGACGCCGCTCCTACCGATGAAGATGTCGCACCAAGCGTTAACACCCTCGAGTCCAGGTACAGCGATGACATCATCGTAATACGTGCCTTCGGCGACGAAGATGACTGGGTGGATGTAGTGTTCCGCCACGACGTTAAATACTTCCCGACCCTGATCTTGTTGGATGAGTCCGGCGAGGAGGTCCAGCGGTGGGAGGGCTTTGTCGACCTCGAGACCATCGAGCAGGCGACCAGAGAGCTCATTGACTTCTAACCCGCTCGCCCCGCTAGCTTGGCGGATGAGACCAGGTGACCTAAATGGATTCATCGGTCAAGAGGACGCGGTCGGCCAGGGAAGTCTCCTTTATCGAATGATTTCAGAAGGTGCCCTAACATCTGTTGTGATCTGGGGGCCGCCTGGGACTGGCAAGACCACCGTTGCTTGGGTTCTTTCCAACGCCACTTCTGCCCGGGTCGAGCGGTTGTCCGCAGTCACTTCGGGTGTGGCGGACCTTCGCAAGGCCATCGATGTAGCGGGCAAAGAGCTTGAACAGAGCGGTCTAAAGACTTTGCTTCTCATCGATGAGATCCACCGATTCAACAAGTCCCAGCAGGATGCCTTGCTACCGGCCATGGAGGACGGCAGAATCGTCCTGATAGGCACCACCACAGAGAACCCATACTTCGAGGTCAACTCGGCGCTTTTATCCAGGGCTCGGGTAGTTCGCCTGGAGGCTCTGTCAGATGCCGACCTAGCCCATATTGTCCGGAATGCTCTGGCCGACAACGAGAATGGACTGGGTGATCTGGGCCTCACCGTTGACGACGTGGCTACGTCTCACCTGATCAGGGTATCCAAGGGGGATGCAAGAGTGGCTCTATCGATCTTAGAGGCTTCAGCCGAAGCCGCAAGTGCCGCCGGACAGAAGAGCATCACCCTCGAGACGGTCGAAAGATCATCGCGGGTCCCGGCTGTCCACTATGACAAAGACGGTGACGTTCATTACGACATCATCTCAGCATTCATCAAGAGCATGAGGGGCTCGGATCCCGACTCGGCCTTGTATTGGCTGGCCAGAATGATCGAGGGAGGCGAGGACCCCCGGTTTATCGCTAGGCGACTGATAATATTCAGCTCTGAAGATGTCGGACTTGCCGATAGTTCGGCTTTATCTGTCGCAGTTGCCGCATCTCAAGCAGTGGACCACGTTGGCCTGCCGGAGGCTCGGATCAATCTCGCGCATGCCACGACGTATATGGCTTTGGCCCCCAAAAGCAACTCCGCATACAAAGGTATCAAGCTAGCCCAAAAATCTGTCACGGAGCACAGGGACTGGGATGTGCCGGTTCACCTTAAGGACGCTTCATATCCGGGAGCTCGTAAGCTCGGCCACGGGAAAGGGTATAAGTACCCTCACGATGGTCGTTCACACTGGGTCGCGCAGGAGTACATGCCGAAAGGTGTGAAGGGTGCTCCCTTTTACCGACCTGGTACCGAGGGTGAGGAGAGAGCTTTGTACAAACAGTTCCGGGACCGGACCTCTAAGAGTCCGGCCACGAAAGGGGATACATCCTGATGGGGTCGTATGAGGTCGATCATGGGTTAGTATGTAAATTCAGAGGTGGAGTGTGGATAGTATAGCCATCGCTTCCCTTGTGATTCTGACCATCGTCGCCGCTGTTTTGGTCGTTCAGTTAGCCTTGCTGGCTAAACGAGTTGGGCGGCTGGTTGATATGCTCGAGAAGGATTTGCCTCCACTGCTTGAAAAAGCGGATGATGTGGTCGATTCTATGCAGGATCAACTTAAACGGGTAGAAGGTGTCGTAGAGTCGGCACACGGGGTGAACGAGAGATTGCACGCAGCGGCGAATACCGCGAACAACCTTCTCTCGTCCCCATTGGCAAAGATAGCCTCGTTCGCGGCGGAAGCCGGGCGTTCGAGGTTTGGGAAACGTAAGAGTCGGTCATCCGATAAATGACTTTGGAACAACGAAGGGGGCACACCTTTAAATGAGCGGAAACAACAGTGATGTCATATCGGTTCTAATGCCGCCAGACGAGAGATACGTGCATCTGCTACGTCTGACTGTCTCGGGTATTGGGCTAAGAATGGACATGACATACGATGACGTCGAGGATCTGAAGCTCGCAGTCAACGAGGCATTTCTTTTGTCTCTAGGCCATAACCGTGAGGACCGGGTCGAAGTCGACTTCCACGTATCCGGAGATGCGGCTGAGGTCCGGTTCAAGTCCATCGGCGACCTCGCATCTCATGCAGAGAGTGACGATCATGAATCCCTGGGTCTCTTCCTGATCAAAGGGGTCATGGACGAGGTCAAATTCGAGAATACTGGCTCAGAGACTTCTCTGCGCATGATCAAGGATCTCAGCAAGGAGAAGGCTCAGTAACCTATGCCTCAACCAGTACGTAAGCGGTCCTCCTCCCTTAAGTGGGACAGAGAGAGAACCCGCGAACTATTCCTGAAATACCGTGAATATCCAGATCCGGAGATTCGAGAGGAGCTTATCCGCTCCTACCTAAATCTTGTCGAGTATCTCGCTCGTAGGTTCAAGAATCGTGGTGAGCCCCTTGATGATCTTATCCAGGTGGGAACTATTGGTCTGATAAAGGCCATCGATCGCTACGACATCGACCGGGGGGTAGAGTTCACGACCTATGCCACCCCGACCATCGTGGGTGAGCTCAAGAGACACTTCCGCGACAAGGGTTGGTCGATTCGAGTACCAAGAAGGCTTCAAGAACTTAATCTTCAGATAAACGGTCGAATTGGTGACATCACTCAAAAACTGGGCCGTTCGCCGACGATTGAAGAGATCGCGAAGGAGCTCGGAGCAACTCCGGAAGAAATCGCTGAGGCAATGGAGACCGGAGAGGCATACAACACTATCTCGCTCAACTCGACCACGGTGAATGACGGGGACGACCGATCTTTCTCTTTGATGGATTACCTGGGCGAGGATGACAAGATTCTCAATGCCACAGAAGACCGGACCAGCCTGATCGAAGCAATGGAGGTATTGACTGCCAGAGAGCGCGGGATCATCTACTTGCGCTTTTTCAAGGGCATGACGCAAACCGAAATCGCACGGCAATTGGGAATATCCCAAATGCACGTATCCAGGCTGCTGCGTAAGACTCTCGATACGCTGAGAAAGAAGATTAAAGACTAGTCTGGCCTGCCTGCTTGGTCTTGCCTTTTTAGGCGTGATAAACTTTTT
>JAUVYG010000089.1 GCA_030603185.1 Actinomycetota bacterium
TCGACCACGGCAACCCAGATCGAAGTGGCTGTCGATGTTGACCAGGAAAAGGCCTTGGGCGCCGGACTTACCGGAATACAAGTGGCGCAGGCCGTACGTGAGTTCACCTCGGAAACCACAGTCGGCAATATCCGCCTCGAAGACGGATCACGCGCCGACATCAACCTTCGCATCGATCCCGAGAAGGCCGGCAACATCGAGGCAATCGAGAGCCTAGCGCTGTCTGGCGGTGCCCCCGTTGGACTACAGGGTGGAGGTGCCCCTCCAGCAGGCTTCGGTGAGGCCACGTCGCCTCCCGCCGAGAGCGCTCCAGTCGCAGCTGCGACTATTACCGTTGCCGACATAGCCACGGTTCACGAGGTCGAGGTTCCCTCACAGGTGAGTCGCCTCGATGAACAAAGGTCGGTCACCATCAATGGCATTATTACGGCCGACGATACCGGAGCCGTTCAGGAAGAGGTCCAGAGTCTGATCGAGGACTTGAATCCGCCCGCAGGTATAGAGGTGGTCTATGGCGGAGTCCTTCAGCAGTTCGCAGAGTCATTCAACGGACTGCTGATCACCATGGTCATCGCTCTGTTCCTTGTTTACCTGGTGATGGTCTTTGTGATGGGCTCACTGCTCACTCCGTTCGCGATCATGACGACGATCCCACTGGCCGCTATCGGTGGCCTTGGAGCACTAGCCATCACGGGCCGTGCGCTCAGCCTTCCAGCCCTGTTCGGCTTCCTGATGCTAATCGGAATAGTAGCCACCAACGGAATCGTGTTGATCGACTTTGTGAATCAGCTGCGGGAACGCGGACGCAGTGTGTATGACGCGATAATCGAAGGTGGCCGAGTACGGATAAGGCCAGTCGTAATGACAGCGATCGCGACCATTATGGCCTTGTTCCCGATGTCACTCGGATTCACAGAAGGCGGGATCATCGCCGCCGAACTGGCGACGGTCGTTATCGGCGGCCTCATCACCTCCACGATCCTGACACTTGTGGTCGTGCCGACGGTATACAGCGTACTGTCAGGCTTGCAGAGAAGGATCCTCAAAAGAAACGAGTAGGGACCAGATGTCCGCAGACGCACCGGCTATAAAGGAACGCCCCGAAGAAGTCACTCGCTGGCTATGCTTGCTCCCATATTCTTCGGGGCAAGGGCATGGATAAAGAAGTTCGATGGGGCCAACTGGGATTTCGAGGCAGAGCGGCAGGCTGACTAGGCCTTTTCCTCTGGCTTTGGGCTGTGCAGCGCGCAGAGCTTATCGGGAAGGCAGAACTTGCACACCTTGTCGTCGAGCACCTCGCCCACGTCACGAATAACCAGAGTTCGATTCATGGGGTGATCTTTGGCGTCCAGTTTGACAGGCGTTTTTGGCGGATGGATCATGCCATTTCCGATCTGAGGGAGGATTCGTTGCTCCTATACAGCTTAACCTTTATTCGGCTTCCTAGTTGAGATAGGACTACCGGGCAACGAAAAACAATGCAAGGCAACCACTTTTCGGCAAGCTGATAATTGGGAATCAAGCCGGTATGAATCCTAACCAGCAAGACGACCATCTGATCAAGCAGGTATTCAACGAATGCTCGGATGCCATATACGTAAAGGACCTCGAAGGCAGATACCTTGAGGCCAATCTTTGCACGGCTCGAATCATGGGGGTCGAATCCGGAGAGATCCCTGGGAAAACTGATTTTGAGCTCTTCGCTCATGATGCTGCAGTGAAAATGCGAGAGGCGGACGCCGAAGTCATCCGCTGCGGCGAGAGTATGGAATTCGAGGAAGAACTTCTGATCGACTCGTCCAAATCTGTCTTTCATTCCAAAAAGACCCCCTACAGAAACGAAGCGGGTGATGTCGTAGGGGTGATTGGCATTTCGAGAGACATTACTCTGCGAAAGCAACGCGAAAAAGAGCTTATGGACAGCGAAGAGCGCCTCGCTCGTTCCCAACGAATAGCCCATGTCAGCGATTGGTCGCTGGATCTTAGAACCCTTTGGATGCATGGTTCCGAGGAAGCCTTCCGACTAGTTGGGACGCCCGCCAAGGAAGAAGGCCTTCCATTCCAAGAGATCATGAACCTGGTCCATCCGGATGATAGAGATCTCGTGACTCAAACTATGCAGACTGCCGCAGTTGAAAAGTCGGCTAATCCGATGGAAATCCGCCTGGTATCACCTGATGGATCTACACGTACCGTTCGAATAGAGGGCGAGGTGCTACTTGATGAATACGGCGATGCGAGCCTTCTCATCGGAACCATGCAGGATGTCTCAGAAGGAAAGCTCGCCGAGGAACGACTAGGCAGATCGGAAGAGAAATTCTCAAAGGCATTCGTTACCAGTCCGGATGCACTGGTGATCACCTCCCTCGAGTCGCTGAAAATGATTGAGGTCAATCCAAGTTTCACCAAGATTACTGAGTACAGCCCTGAAGAGGCAATCGGGCATTCCACCATAGAACTGGGCCTATGGGCGACCGACGAAGAACGATATCAAGACTTTCTTGAAGAGGTGCAATCAGAGGACTCGATACGTGATTACGAGTTGGAACTAACTACTAAATCTGGTCAAACGAAAACTGTAGCCATCTCTTCCGAGACCACGAAGCTTCACGACAAGCCCACATTGATCACCGCCGCCAGAGACATCACTGAACGCAAGCGTTTCGAAGAGATCATGAACAACCTGGGAACACGCTTCGCCTCCATATATGGCGCTGAGTTCTTCACCGAAGTATGCAGACATATCGCGGACGTCCTAGACATCGAGTATGCGTTCGTCGGTGAGCTCATTCCTGACAAGCATAGCGTCAGAGTAATCGGGGGGATCAACAGGGGCTCACCACTTGAGCCGCTCGAGTATGACCTCGACGGAACCCCATGCGCCAATGTGGTCGGGCAGGAGGTGTGCACCTATCCAACTGAGGTTCAGAGCTTGTTCCCGGAAGACCATCTTCTTGTTGAGATGGGGGTGGATGGCTATGCAGCAATCCCACTCTACCGTTCAACAGGAGAGCCCCTGGGCATCATGGTTGCGCTTAGCACAAAACCCTTGACAGACACCCGGCTCGCAGTGGCTATGATGACTGGATACTCCGAAAGGGTATCTGCTGAGATACAGCGAGCGAAGCTAGAGGGCCGGATGGCTCAGAGCGAGCAGAAATACCGCTCGCTCTTCCAGAACATGACTCTAGGCTACGCTTTGCACAAAATAGTCTTCGACGACACCGGGAAGGCAACTGATTACATCTTTCTTGAGATCAACGATGCTTTCAAAGAGCTAACCGGACTCAAAGGCAAGGACATCGTTGGAAAACACGTCACTGAGGTCATCCCCGGGATTGAAACCAACGACGCGGATTGGATTGATAAATACGGCAAATTGGTGGCCGAGGGCGGTGGCCTTCATTTCAATCAGTACTCTGAATCACTTGGGCGCTGGTACGAGGTGTATGCCTACTCCCCTCTTGAGGGACATTTTGTCGCCTTATTCGACGACATAACTGAACGCAAGAAAATGGAGGATGAGCTCGAAGCCTCCGAAGAGCGGTTCCACAAAGCCTTTCTATCTAGCCCTAATCCGGTCGTGATCTCAACTTTAGAAAAAGGTCGACTCGTAGAGGTAAACGAGGGCTTCATCAACTTGACAGGATATCCCCGCGAGGAAGCCATCGGCAAGACATCCTCTGAGCTGCGACTCTGGTCCCAAGCTGGTAGGCGTCAAGAAATCACAGAACTACTGCGCACAGGGGGCATTGTTCGGGAAGAGATGATGAAACTCCGAACCTCGTCCGGAGAAATCCGTACCTGTCTAATCTCCGCCGAGCTCATCGAGCTGGAAGGCGACACCCACATGATCACGGTGGTAAACGATATCACTGAGCGCAAAAAGGCCGAAAACGAGCTAAAGAAGACTGCTGATCGACTTCAAGCTGTTACTAATAACGCGCCCATCGTGCTATTTGCCATAGATAAGGAGGGTGTATTCACACTGTCTGAGGGACTCGGCCTTAAGTCGCTGGGCCTCAAACCGGGAGAGATCGTTGGGCAGTCCTCATTCGAGGTCTACAAGGACTTTCCCGATATTCTCGAATCGGTACATCGCGCGCTCAGCGGTGAGAGCTTCTCTATCGTGGGGCATATGGGAGACCAAATCTTCGACACCCATTACGCTCCGATGACAAATGCCCAGGGTGAGAACATTGGCACTATCGGGGTCGCCACTGATGTCACCGAGAGAAGTCAGGCAGAAGAGGCGATGCGAGACAATGAACAAAGATTTCGGATGCTATTTGAGACGGCAGGGGATGCGATTTTTGTTATGACCAGCGACCGCTTCGTGGACTGCAATACCCGTACTCTCGAACTATTCGGGGTCACAGACGAGCAGATCATCGGGCACACGCCGATGGAGTTTTCCCCGCCAACACAGCCGGACGGTCGAGACTCGAGCGAGAAGGCTCTCGAAAAGATAGAGGCAGCATACACAGGCAATCCCGAGTTCTTTGATTGGCGCCATATCAGGCTTGACGGCACTCCATTCGAGGCGGAGGTAAGCCTCAACCGCTTTGAACACAAGAATGAGCAATACCTTCAAGCTATCGTACGCGACGTCACTTGGCGCAAGAAAGCCGAGGAGGCGCTGCGCACATCAGAGGACAAGTTCGCAAAGGCCTTCCGCTCAAGCCCTGACGCCATGGAGATCACTACGCTGGAAGATGGGGCCATCATCGATATCAATGAGGGCTTCACGTTGGTGACTGGATACACGCCAAGCGACGTCGCCGAAAAAACAATCTTTGAACTCAACGTATGGGCTCAGCCTCTGCAGCGAAAGGAAATAAGCGAGAAGATTAGAGCCGATGGCTCCCTCAGCAATATGGAGATAAAAATAAGACATAAGTCGGGCGAGTTGCGTGACTGCCTTTTCTCTGCCGAAGCACTCGAGATTGACGGGAATCAATGTCTCATTGCGGTAGCCAAAGACATTACCGACAAGAAGCACACAGAGACCGAAAGGGACAAGCTTGTTCATGATCTAGGGGAGCGCGTTAAAGAGCTGGGATGTCTAACCGCGATTGGCAGAGTCGCGCAGATCCCAGATCTGTCATGGGAAGAGACGCTCAAAGGAATTGTTCAGCTCATACCACCCGGATGGCAATACCCTGAAATAACCTGCGCCTCAATATCAGTTGACCAGCAGCGATTTGAAACTCCAAATTTCACTGAAACAGCTTGGGGGCAGACAGCCGACATCGCCATCAAAGGAGTCCCGAGCGGATCAGTAGAGGTCTACTACCTCGAAGACAAGCCTGAGATGGATGAAGGCCCATTCCTAAAAGAGGAAAGATCCCTGATAGTCGCAATCGCCGAACGATCGGGGGTAATCGTCGAACGCAAGCGAAGTGACCGGGCGCTCCGCGAGAGCGAGGCTAGTCTTTCTGAGGCACAGCGCATCGCTCGCCTGGGCAGTTGGGACTGGAATGTTGTAACGGACAAGGTCAAATGGTCCGACGAAGCATTCATTATTTGGGGCCTTGAGCCCCAACAGGTCGAAGCAACCTTCGAGACCTTCATCAATGGCGTTCACCCTGACGACCGGGATATGGTGAATTTCGCAATCGACAAGGCCTTTCACGAGGATGCACCTTATAGCATTGAACATAGGATAATCCGGCCCGACGGCGAACAATGTTTCCTGCATGAGCAAGGGGAAGTTGAGCGCAACGATGCGGGTGATCCGATCCGCATGGTCGGAACAATGCTCGACATCACCGAGCGCAAAGAAGCCGAAGAGGCAGTTCGGCAAAAAGACCGAGACATGCGAAAAGCCTACTCAGACGTGTTCAGCGCGGTCACTGATGAAAAGCTCATGATTCTCACACATGAGGAAGCCACCAAAGCTTTGGGTAGCCCCATCACAGAAGAGTACGTCGTGCCATCATTCGAACGGCTAGGCGACTCAAGACAATACTTGCGGGAAGTGATGGCCGCCAATCTCCCAGACCAAGAGATGATCGGTGATGTGATCCTGGCTGCGGGCGAGACAGTCACCAACGGTGTCAAACATGCCGACTCCTGCCAGGTACAGGTATATCGCCTAGACGGTGCTCTACAGATAAGAGTCTCCGATCAAGGTCACGGTATAGACTTCAGCAACCTCCCTAAGGCCACCCTACTATCGGGTTTCTCTACCAAGAAATCTCTCGGCATGGGATTCAGCGTGATTCTCGATATCTGCGACAGAGTACTTCTATCAACGGGCCCGGAGGGTACTACTGTTGTGCTCGAGGTCGGCGGCAAGAAAGAGGAAGAAGAAGGAACCCTCGACGACATCCTCGCCCGCGGTCTCTTCAAAGATGACGATATAGCCTAGCCCCAGAGGGTCGCCATGCCGCCCACCAGCGTAGCCGCAAGAGCAACGCTTTGTTATTGTTTTTCACTATGATTCAAAACATTCTCGTGAGTTCTCCGTGAGCGGCCATCGCCGAGAAGACTTCGTCCCCAACGATGAGCGACTGAACCAAGCCCGTTGGGAGAAGAAGTTCGACAAGGTCTACACTCCCTTTGAAAAGTTCGTAAAAGAAGAAACCACAAGTGGATTGCTGCTCATGGCGGCAGCTCTGCTAGCGCTAGTGATGATTAATAGTGGGCTGGCTCACCAGTACGAGGAGCTGCTCCACATCTCTATCGGCTTCAATATTGCCGGATGGGAGATGAACAACACCCTCCATCATTGGATCAATGATGGCCTGATGACTCTATTCTTCTTT
>JAUVYG010000021.1 GCA_030603185.1 Actinomycetota bacterium
AATCCTGTCAGTGCAGAGACGATCGTTACCTCGGATACACCTTGTTTCGCCAGATTCGGTATTAGCTCCATCCAGAACACTTTTTCGGAAGTGACCATTGCGGGATGGTAATTGGTACCGGCGATTACTATGTGCAACTTAGTTAATCCGCCTTCTTTCTGAGAAGTATTGGGCCGGATGTCCCCGCTGTTCGTGGCTCGGGCAGCTGCATGAACACTCGGGACATAGTATTGCCGGGGCTGGCATCGGATACAGGGTGACCTCGCAGGTTGTACATCTTTTCCAATTCGAATGAGGATGTTGCCAGTGGAGTGATCATCTCTAAGGTATCGCCAACCACCATTTTGTTCTTAACTTTGATTTCATGATAGTCTGCCAGGCCTTCGGGCCGTGAGGTCGTGTCGTTAGCGGCAACTCCTACATATTGATATCCCCTGATCGGAACCGCTCGGTCGAAAGTCTCGCCCTTGTGGGCATCTCCGAAGAGGAATCCAGTGGTGAGGCCCCGGTGATTGGTGGTCCTGATCTCATCCATAAGCTCGGCGATTCGCTCCGCAGACTCCTTGTCGTTCTTGCCTATCAAAGAGACAGCCTCTTTGTAGGCCCGGGCCATGACGGATACGTAGTATTCAGTCTTGTTTCGCCCCTCAACCTTGAAACTGGTGACGCCGGCCTCTGCCAGTTGGTCGAGGTGAGGTAAAAGGCAGAGGTCCTTGGAGTTCATTATGTAGGTCCCAGTCTCGTCCTCTTCGATCGGAAAGTACTCGCCGGGCCTGGTCTGCTCGACCAGGTTGTATTGCCAGCGACAGGTATGTGCGCACATGCCCTGGTTGGCTTCACGTCCAGTCAATGCTGCCGAAAGTAGGCATCGACCAGAGTAGGCAATGCACATCGCTCCGTGGACAAAACATTCCAGCTCGACCTCGGGTGCCGCTTTGTGAATCGTCGAGATCTCGGAAAGGGTGAGCTCCCGTGCGAGTACTATGCGCTTGATCCCCTGGTCCGCCCAGAATCTCACAGACTCCGAGTTGGTGGTATTTGCCTGGGTAGAGAGGTGGATGGGGATGCCCGGCGCCTGTCTTTTGATGACATTGATAGCGCCGGGATCCGACGCGATGAACGCGTCGGGCTTGCTGTTGGCAATAGTGCTGACAGTCTCTGCTAGTCCTGCCATCTGCGTGTCTTTGGGGAAGATGTTGATGGTGACGTAGAACTTCTTGCCCAAAGAATGAGCGAGATCGATGGTCTCACCGAGCGACTGAACATCAAAATCCACTTCGGCTTTTCGCAGTGAGTAGCGCGCAGGACCTCCGTAGCAGGCATCTGCTCCGAATAGGAACGCATATTTTGCCCTCTCGGGATCGGCTGCTGGGAGTACTAGTTCGTGATTAGTCATAGTAAGTACATTCTAGGACAAAAAGAACCCGGTGGGCCTGATCGAAGCGACCAGTCCACCGGGCCATTAAACCTAAATTGATAGGTGCTAAGCGGCCATACGGGTCAAGGTGTACAGGGCTGATAGGCCGACTGCGGCGCAGACAACACGACTAGCTGTCTCTGTTGCTCCACCGAAGATTTTCGAGACCAGGTCGGACTCAAAGAATCCTCGAGACCCCATTTGAGGCCTCCAATAACCAGTAGAGTCATAACTGATCCCTGTCTCGCTTCACTCGTTTGGCGTTTTACCCTCTAATAGTAGTTTTCCCCCGGGGCAGACTGTGTAACATCGATGGGCTGAATTGAGGCCGACTTGACCTGGGTACCTTGGCTTCCGATAATCAACTGATGTCCATGAACAGTGATCTTGATCAAAGAAAAAAACGAATACTCGGCGCTGTCGTGCGTGAGCACATTCTAAGAGCCGAACCAGTTGGTTCTCGTATTCTCGTAGATGATTACGATTTCGGGGCCGGAAGCGCGACAATCCGCAACGAGATGGCGGCCCTTGAGGATCTTGGTTTCTTGGAGCAACCACACACCTCTGCCGGTAGAGTGCCTACCGAACAGGGATACCGCTACTATGTTGACTCTCTGATGGCCGGCTCACCTCTTCCGGGGCACGAGGAAGAGGATGTCCGATGCCGTCTGGATCACATAGATCGCCAGGTAGAAGAGCTAGCTCAGAACACGTCACGCATTCTGTCCAGACTCACCAGCTTGATGGCGGTCGTCAGTACTCAGATCTATCAAGGTCGTACTTTAAAGCGAGTGGATCTGGTGCCTTTAGACTCTCGGCGCATTCTCGTTGTCATCGTGATGTCAGACGGTGAGGTGGAAAAAGAGCTCATCAACTCTCCGTATGAGATCGATCCCATCAGCATCAAGGCGGTCGAAGCCGCGCTCGGTAACCGGGTCATCGGCCAGGACTCTTCAACAGTGGCTGCGCTCTCGCGGACCATTGAGGCTGATATCGGGTTAGAACTGCGAAGCGAACTGCTCGGAAGACTGGCCGCTGAGACCGTTGGTATCGTCTCCAAGATCCTTCGAAGCACACGGGACAAGGTGGTTGTGGACGGTGCCAACAATATGTTGGATCAGCCTGAGTTCGCACGCGCCGGAGGTGCGCGCAGCATCTTTACCTTGATCGAAGAGCAGTCATTTGTTTCGGAGCTCCTGCGCGACGTGCTGGACGCTCAGCAAGTGGTGGTGAAGATCGGTTCCGAGATAGCCACTGTGTCCGCTCAGTGCAGTTTTGTCGGCGCCTCATATCGTCTGCCTAGCGGAGGGGTCGGTGCTCTTGGTATCGTAGGCCCTACACGAATGAATTATGATCGGGCAGTTTCGGCGGTCTCATGTGTGGCCCACGAGCTGTCCGCATTGATTTGACCTACTGATCACTCGAAAGACCCAAAGGAAGATTATTGACTGGTAAGGACTACTACGCGATTCTCGACGTCGAGCGTGACGCCTCCGAGGCACAGGTAAAGAAGGCCTTCCGCAAGGCTGCTCGAGAGCACCATCCAGATGTGAATAAAGAGAATCCAGAGGCAGAGGCCAAATTCAAGGAGCTGGCCGAGGCCTATGAGGTGCTCAGCGATGCACAGAAGCGTCAGCAGTACGACCAATACGGCGAGGTCAAGGGCTTCAATCCGGACTTCAGTGATATCGGAAACTTTTCAGATGTATTCGACTTTTTCTTCGGTGGACAAGGAGGCCAAGGTGGCGGTAGACGACGGAGCCGATCGCAACCAGGAGCCGATCTTACAACCGACCTGAGGCTCGAGTTCGCTGATGCCGCGTTCGGCGTTGAAAAAGTGATTCCTCTCGATCGCCATGAGGTGTGTGACGTATGCATGGGGTCAGGCGCCGAAGAAGGAAGCCAGCCTGGTATTTGTCCGGACTGCGGTGGAACTGGCGAGATAAGGACCAGCCGTCAGACGATGTTTGGGGCATTTACCACCGCATACGCCTGCGCCAAGTGCGCAGGAACAGGTGAAGTGATCAGTGATCCCTGCAAGAACTGTGGTGGTGACGGTCGTGTTTTGACCAAGGACACCGTCACCGTTGATATTCCTCCCGGCGTCACCGAGAACTCGACCCTTAGGGTCAGCCAAAAGGGTGAGGCTGGTCGAAACGGCGGCCACCCGGGCGACCTGTATATCATTCTACACATCAGCTCGCATGAGCTATTCGACCGTCGTGGCAACGACATCTACTGCCAGCTGATGGTCAGCTTCCCACAACTCGCCCTCGGCACCGAGCTTGAAGTCGAAACACTAGAGGGCACGGAACCGGTCAAGATCGAGGCTGGTACTCAGCCCGGGACCGAGATGAGGCTTAAAGGGATGGGTATCCCGAATCTCGGAAGACGTGGCCGAGGAGACCAGATAATCGAGCTGGTGGCTCTCACGCCGACGGATATTGATGCCGATCAAAGAAAGCTACTGGAAGAGTTGGCTGAGAGCCTGGGAGACCCTGTAAGCGGTAAGAGCGAGGGAATCCTCGGCCGACTGTTCAACCGGTAGATGCACTCCTTTTTCGTTTCCCCCCAGGCCATGTCTGGGCAGAGTTTCATGCTTGACCCCAAGGATGCCTCCCATGTGTCCGGCCCCTTGAGGCTGGTGGTCGGTGACCGGATCCTGGTGAATGACGGATCCGGTCAAAGAGCACTATGCGAGCTCACCAAAGTTGATAAAAAGCAGGTGAGGGTCGCGGTGACCGAGCGCTTGGTGGTCCCAACGAAGGGTTTTACGGTCACCTTGTTCCAGGGGCTCATCAAAGGGTCTCGTATGGATCTTGTGATCGAGAAGGCAACGGAGCTCGGAGTAGACGCCATTGTCCCAATATCTACCGAAAGAACGGTGGTCAAAGGGGACTCGACTAAATTCGGAAAGAAAGTCGAGAGATGGCAGCGGCTGGCTGAAGAGGCGGCAAAGCAGTCAAGGCGCGCGGATATCCCCGTTATCCGACCGGTAATGACACTTGCGTTGGCCTGTGGCGCTCAATCCGATCTTGGTCTGGATAAGATCATAGTCCCGTGGGAAGAAGAGTCAGTATCTGGGGAGCCGATGGCACCGCCACTTTTTGCCGGCTCCGCTGACATCGGCCTATTCATCGGCCCAGAGGGCGGATTCGCAGAGCAAGAGATCGACCTACTGAAGGATGCCGGAGCCACCACGGTTTCTTTGGGGCCTACGATTTTACGGGCAGAGACAGCGGCCATCACGTCGCTTGCGCTTGTCATGAGTCACGCGACTGCGGCTAGAGCTGTTTAACCGACTCCGCAGGCAGCACAGTCGCGCTCAGGGGCCCACCAGCCGTCTTGTTCTTGCGCATCTTGGAAGACTGAGTCACTAACGGAAGCACCTCGAACTCGGTGGCCTTTAGCGGTCTCGAGAACAGGAACCCTTGGGCACGATCGCAGGTCAGTGTCTTCAGTTGCTCGGCCTGGGCGATATTCTCAACGCCTTCAGCTAGAACATGCATTCCAAGCGTGTGACCTAGGTTCAGAATGGCCCGGGCGATCGCTTCCTCATCTGAGCCGGTGGCAATGCTATTGATGAATGATCTATCGATCTTGAGCGTGTCTACCGGGAAATTTTGCAGATAGGCCAAAGACGAGTAGCCGGTTCCGAAGTCATCTATCGAGATCGTCATGCCCATCGCCCGTAGCGCTCGAAGCATCTCGATAACCTTTTCGGTGTCCTGCATTAAGACGCTCTCAGTCAGCTCAAGATCGATCAGTGATGGGGGGCAGTCTGCCTCATCCAATGCCGATCGGATGGTTGCGTACATATCGCTTCTTCTGATCTGAATAGCAGATAGATTGACGCTTATCACTATTGGGCCAAGTTCGGAGTCAGACCACTCCTTTGCCTGTTTGCAAGCGGTTCTGATCACCCATTCTCCTATTGGAACGATCAACCCACTGGATTCTGCGAGAGGGATAAAATCAAGAGGAGGGACCATACCTACATTCGGACGATTCCAACGAACGAGAGCCTCGGCCCCAAAAACGGCACCGGACCGGACGTCGATGAGTGGTTGGTAGTGAAGGACGAGCTCATCGTTGTCCACCGCATCGCGTAGGTCGGCCAGCATCGAGAGTCTGGCGGAGGTGGACTCAGCCATGCTTGGGTCGAAGAACTGGAACGAGTCCCCGCCCTGCTTCTTTGCGCGATAGGCCGATATATCTGACTGGGATAGCAACTCGTCAGTCACGGCCATGACATCGTGCCTGCTGGCCTTGCTCTGCTCTTCCGAGGGGAACATCGCCAGCCCGATGCTGCATGTGAGGGAGACGCGGTGCCCATCAAACACCATCTGCTGATTGACTGCATCCTTGACCCTCTCTGCGAGTATGGCGGCTGTAGTGGGATCCTCGATGCTCGAGGCAACGATCCCGAACTCATCTCCGCCGATCCGACCTACAGTGTCGCTCTCTCTGATGGCGCCATTGATGCGCTCACCGATTATCTTGAGTACTTTGTCGCCGACTTCATGCCCAAGACTGTCGTTGACGTCCTTGAAGTGGTCGAGGTCGATGAACATACAGACGATCTGGCTAGCTGTTCTTTGGGCGACTGCAACAGCCTGCTGAGTACGTTCGCCAAGAAGTAGCCTGTTCGGTAGACCGGTGATGTGGTCGTGCGTGGCCTGGTACTGCGAGTGCTTTTCGGCCACATGCGCCATCTCCAGCCGCTCGTGAGCGAGGCCAAGAGCGTTTTTCAGGCGAGCGATCAGGCGGATTCCTCCCAAGGCCAGCATTACCTCGAATATTCGCATCAGGTGGTCGGCAACCTGGATAGGGAATGTCAGGTAGAAGTATGGGGCATGCATGATGACGAAGAAGAGGACAAAGATCTCGCCTATCCTGCTCGTCCATCGATAGGCTGCATACAGTGCGATGCCTAGAGCTAGCAGGTCGTGAATGCTGTCATAGAACAGGTACCAGGTGGTTGTGGTGAACGAACCATCAGGTGAGAAGTGAATGATCATCTCGCTGTTGCCCAACAGCACGAGCGCAAGCGCGAACACGGCCAACAGGGCCATGTCCTTTGGGCTATTAGCAAGGCTAGAGATCTTCGGATTTGGATGTGAAAAGTGCTGTCGCATAAGCAAGCTCCCAAGGCCCGGTGTGTGTTTATAAATTATGCATTGATATATTTATCGGCATTATCTGGGGTTTGCTGAGCGCTGCGGCGCTGGTGAGGCGGCTACTCTGACGCTGCCCCCTAACTGCTCAAGGCATTTCTTAGGAAGAATCCAAGTTTTTGATCCGAGGGGCCTCCTGACATGGGTGGAAAGTCCGTTTTCCGGTCTCTATCTCCCCCGCTTCCTCATAGAATGTGATCGGCCGCACTGACCGTTCTGTTAGCCGATAAATTCGCGATATCATTGGAGCAATGAAATCTCATTATTTAGCGGTTGAGACACTCGGCTGCAGGGTCAATCAGTACGACAGCGACAGTCTGGTCGATGAGCTGGGGCGCTTCGGTGTTCAGCCGGTGCAAACAGGAATAGACCCCGACATCGTGGTCATCAATACCTGCTCGGTCACGCAGAAAAGTGACAAGAAATCTCGCCAATCTATTCGAAGGGCGGCCAGAAAATACCCTGGCGCACTTGTCGTAGTCACGGGTTGCTTTGCAGATCTTGAGGCTGAGTGGATCAAGACTCTCGACGGAGTGGACATCGCACTAGGGTCCCAGTCATCCTCCGATCTACCCGGACTGATAATCGAGGTGCTGAATCTCGAGCAGAGTGGCAAAGAGAGCCTGCGTCCTGTGGCAGTGAGGTCCGACCTAAAGGTGCAAGAGGGATGCGACGAGTTTTGCTCCTATTGTGTGGTTCCGTTCGCTAGAGGTGAGCCGCGATCGATGCCTTTGACGCGGATAATCAAGGACGCCGAGAGATTCATCGACTCTGGAGCCAGGGAGCTTGTCCTTACAGGAACCCACCTGGGCAAGTACGGGTCCGACAATGGCGATAATCTTGTTGACTTGATAGGTGGTCTGTTTGAACGTTTCGATGAAGAGAGACTCCCAAGAGTACGTCTGAGTTCTCTCGAGCAGGGTGAGATCGGTCGCGATCTACTTGAGCTGATGTGCGGTGAGAGCAGGCTGTGCAGGCATCTTCACCTACCCTTGCAGTCAGGCTCCTCTTCAGTACTTAAGCGAATGGGGCGACGCTACTCGGGAGACGAGTACGTCGAGTCTGCAAAGGCGTTCGCGGCAGAGGTACCAGGAGTAATGCTTGCAGCGGATGTCATAGTCGGATTCCCCGGGGAGACAGACGAGGACTTTGCACAAACCGTAGAGGTGGTCAAAGCAGCTGAGCTGTCGAGGCTACATGTCTTCAAGTTCTCAGCCCGCACCCCAACAGCTGCGTCTAAGATGGCTGGTCAATTGTCGCAAGAGGTGATCTCTGCCCGTGCCGAGGCGCTCAGCGAGATCGACATGAGCCTCCGGCGGGCTCACTACCGGTCGGCTCTTAAGAGACCTCTGAGGGTCCTTGTGGAAGAGCATGATCTCGAGACACAGGTTACCAGCGGCATGACCGACGACTATCTGAGGTGCGAATTCCCGCTGAATGTCGGGGATCTCGGGGAGACCGTTGATTTCCAGGCGACAACCTTAGGGCCCGGGCGCGGGCGTGAACTGGTACTTCAGTAGACGGCTCTCGATATAATCTTGGAGATTTGGGAAACTATGGAGTGAAGTGCTGAGCTTAGGAGGCTAACAGATGGCAGACTGCATCTTCTGCAAGATCAATAATGGCGAGATCAATACATCATTTTTGTATGAAGACGAACAGATCATGGTCTTTCGGGACATCAATCCACGAGCGCCAGTGCATCTTCTCATAGTGCCAAGAGAACACATCGCTGATCTGGGCGCCGCTGAAGAGAAGCACAAAGAGCTTCTGGGCCACATCAATCTAGTCATCGCCCAGATGGCTAGACAAGAGGGCATCTCGGATAAGGGCTACAGGGTCATTATGAATAAGGGCGCAGACGGCGGGCAGGAAGTGTTCCATCTGCATTACCACCTGCTTGGTGGGGCTCCCCTCGGGAATATGGTCACTTACCGGTAGTCACGGGATATGATGGGGATTCAACAGATCACCCAGGGACCAAGGAGCAGATGAATTGACTGTATCAATGGACACACTGACTACAGACTTAAAGCAGGCTATGCGTGACAGGGACAAGGTTAAGCTGTCGACCCTAAGATTGTTGATCACTGACATCAAAAACACTGCGGTAGAGCAGCGGGTGGACGCGAGTGAATTGAGCGACGAGAAGATCGTAGAAACAGTGTCTCGCCAGCTGAAGCGTCGGGTGGAAGCCGCGAAAGAATATCGAAATGCAGGCAGAGATGATCTTGCTGAAAGCGAAGAGACCGAGGCCAAGATACTTGAGGCCTACATGCCGCCACAGATGGGCGAGGACGAGGTCAGGGCAATAGTCAAAGAGGTCGTCGGTTCAGTGGGCGCACAGGGCCCCGGCGATATGGGCAAAGTCATGGGGCAGGTAATGCCCAGGGTCAAGGGTAAGGCTGACGGGTCAATGGTCAATCGCGTCGTGAAGGAAGAGCTCGCTTAGTCCTCTTTGGTGATGTCGAGCGTTAGAGCCTCTGGCTCATGGATTTCGACCTCGTGCTCGAGTTCTTCGATCTCTTCCTGGGCCCGCTCTTCTTCGGCCTCAGCCAGCATCTCAAGCTCTTCAAGCTCACTTCGGCGAACCACGATGGTGCGTGCAAGTTTGTCATGGAGCCCCTGCTGTTTGGGGTCGAATAAGGCCCAGAAGAATCCTAGACCGGCAGTCGCAATACTGAACACGTAGCCCACATAGCGAAGGAAAGCCTGAGGCCAGTCTATTTCGCTCAGGTCCAGTGAAGTCACTTGGATGTCAAAGAGCCACATGCCTGGCGTTGCCCCGAACAGTCTCCAGTGGAAGAGAAAGTAGGCCGAGACGATCCCCGGTTCGAAGACCGTCCACATCCAGGCCCCTACTGAGGCTCCGAATATCTCGTGAAGTAGAAGTGCTCGAATACTGAAGTCATCAGAGACCAAAGTCATGCCTATCACGAATATCGCGAGCATGATCAGGTTGAACACAATAAGGATTACATGGTCGATTACCAGCCCGCCCGCACGACGGAAGAACCCGCCATAGCGAATACTGACTGACCTGCCGGCTGTGGGCCGCCCACCACGTAGGCTCCACATCAGCTGGTCGACCAGCGAAGAGCTGCCGTTACTGCCTGGTTTTTCAGAGATTTGTACGGAGCTCACGCGCACCTGCAACATCGGCGAATTTACCTCATCAACTTACCACAGTACCTGCGGAATGTCTGTATTGTGTATGCCAACCCTAATGGTTGCCGATGATATAATGAGAACAGTCCATCGATGAGGAGAGTTAAAGGGATTTGGCAGAGACCAAGCAAGTAAAGATTCTGGTGCCTGGGCATCAGCCCATGGTCGATTTGCTGGGGCATCGCGATGAACTGCTAAGGATCATCGAAGAACGATTTCACAGTGATATTTTGGTGCGTGGCAACGAGATCACTATCGACGGCGAACCCGACGAGGTCGAGGCAGTGACCAAAGTGTTCGAAGAGTTGGTATATCTACTGGATAAAGGCCAAGAGCTATCGGCTCAGAACATCAAGACTGCCATCGATGTGGCGACCGGCGCTGACTCTCAGAATCCATCAGACCTACTGAGTAAAGGTATTGCTGTCCACCGAGGCAAAACGATCACTCCGCGCACCGACGGACAGGCGCGATATTTAGATGCGATCGAGAACTCAACAGCCACCTTCGCTATCGGCCCAGCCGGTACCGGAAAAACCTATTTGGCTATGGCCAAAGCTGTTCAGTATTTACGGGACAAGAAAGTCAACAGGATCATTCTTACTAGGCCTGTTGTTGAAGCCGGCGAGAATCTCGGCTTTTTGCCAGGTGATTTATACGAAAAGGTGGATCCCTATCTTAGGCCGCTGTACGACGCTCTACTCGACATGATGGATCCTGACCAGTATCAAAGACTGATGGATCGCGGGATCATCGAGGTGGCCCCACTTGCTTATATGCGTGGCAGAACGCTCAATGACTCGTTCATCATCCTCGATGAAGCTCAGAATACCACTCCGACCCAGATGAAGATGTTTCTTACCCGCATAGGCTTTGGGTCCAAACTGGTAGTGACAGGTGACATCACGCAGGTCGATCTACCGAAGGACCAGGTATCCGGGCTTCGTCAGGTCGGAGGAATCTTTAAGGATATCCAGGACATGTCCTTCGTGAGACTCAGCGGCAAGGATGTCGTGCGACATGACTTGGTCCAGCGCATCATCGATGCTTACAATAAATTTGAAGGCGAAGGGGATAGGAGCAGCGATCACCCCTTCGAGTCTGAATTCTGGGATGCGGTAGGACTTGATGAGCACGATGATTAAGGAACCATGCCTCTAATACTTCTCGCGTTCTTCGTCGGTCTGTTCGGGATAGTCGCGTTTCCTTCGTTCGTGGCCTCTGACCTTACTGCGGGCTCACCGAGCCCTGAAACGATAAAAGCACCCAGAAGCATCGAGTACGTTGATGATACAAAGACTGAGGAGCTTAGGCAGGAACGAGCTGGCCGCATTGAGCCGACCACTATTCGGGACTCCCAGGTAGAGTTGGATGCGGTGGCAAGCATGACCGATTTCTTCTCGTCGGTCCGAGCCGCTAAAGAAGTGGATCTGACACAGGGCGAGAGGTTCACGGACAGGACAAATGCTGCCGCGGCCATTGGCGCTGAAGAGGGGCAGATCGCTGGTCTTTTGGACTCAGTACTCGCAATGAATGACAGTGCATTGTCACAGTTAGAGAGAGACGTCCGACGCGAAGTGGAATCCCGCTATACAGCCGGATTGTCCGAGGTAACCTCACCTCCGAGCTCTGAGTCCGGAACTGTTGTCAGCTCTCCCATAGATGCGCTTAGCTCGTGGCTGGTCGTCACGCCCAATCAGACCCTTGACGAGGAGGCCACTGCGCGTGCCAGAGCGATAGCGGCCGATGAGGTAGAACCGTACTTGGTGAGCAAGCAAGCGGGTGAGATCGTCGTCCGTGACGGCGAGATCGTCACCCCCGAGCAGATGGATGTTCTGAGGCGTCTGGGTTTGGCGGGCTCGGGGATCGAGCCACAGCAGATTATGGGAACGTTTATCTATATCGGCGCGGTTCTCCTGCTCCTCAGTCTTTATCTGAAGAGACAGCAACGAGATGTCTACACCAACTCCAAGCACACATTTCTACTCGGTTTGATCCTTCTATCGATAGTGCTTATCGCGAAAGTCACAACACCGGCACTGTCGCCGTACTTGGTGCCGGTGCCAGCGGTTGGACTTCTGGTCACGATGCTTTTCTCTCCGGGGCTGGGTCTTGTCACCGTTTTGACGGCGGCCTTCTTGGTGGCTCCGATCACCGGAAGCCTGGAGGGGACCCTGGTTGGCGTCATGGGCGGTTTGTTCGCCGTATACCTTGTCTCTGACATGAGAAGCCGGACAAAACTGGCAGCCGCCGGAGCCTGGCTAGGTGTAGGTGTAGGTTTCGTCGCCTTCGCCACCACCTTGATCGGTGGTGACTCTGTACTATCTGCTCTTCGAGAGGGTGGCTGGGGGGTCTTAGGTGGACTCGGTTCGGCTGCCATCGGGGTCGGGCTACTGTTTTTGATAGAGGCAGCATTCGGAATCACCTCTGACCTGAGGCTGATCGAGTTGGCCAATCCGAACCAGCCACTTCTCAAAGAGCTGATGCTCAAGGCACCGGGAACATACAGTCATTCGATAATGGCCGCCAATCTTGCCGAGGCTGCTGCGGAAGCGGTTGGAGCCAATCCGCTCCTAGCAAGGGCCGGTGCCTACTATCATGACGTTGGTAAGATGCGTCGGCCGATGTATTTCATCGAGAATAACCCAGATCAGAGCAACGGCCATGACAAGATCAAACCCCATGCCAGCAGATCCATCATCACGTCCCATGTGTCCGAGGGCTCCGAGATGGCAAAGGAGCACAAGCTGCCAAAAGAGGTAGTGGACATCCTGGAGGAGCATCACGGGAATAGTCTCATTGCATACTTCTATGATCGAGCGATGAAAGAGGCGGACGGCCGCAAGGTCAACGCGGACGAGTTCAGGTATTCTGGCAGACTTCCTCGCAGCAAAGAGGCGGCTTTGGTGATGCTCGCGGACTCTTGTGAGGCAGCGGGCAGATCGTTGGAAGAACCTACCCAGGAGGGATTTCGCAAGATGGTCAGAAAGATCATCGATGGAAAAGTAAAAGATGGACAACTAAATGAGAGCGATTTGACTCTGGGTAACCTTAATTCGGTCGCTAGCTCGTTCGCTCAGGTTCTAGCGGGGGTATATCACTCGCGCATTGAGTATCCTGAGCTTCCCGAGGAAGACGATGACGAGGACAATGGCTCAGGAACAACGATTCCATTCCCTACTAATCGAGGCGGTGGGTCATGAGAGTGATTCTTACGGACGAAGTGGATTCAAGATGGGGCGGCATGGTGCGCGATTGGGCCACCGCAGTGCTCAAGGCCGAAGAGATGCCGATCTGCACTGAGCTCGGGGTGCACCTAGTGGATTCCGAGCGCATTAGACAATTGAACAGTGAACATCGTGGTATTGATAAGGCCACAGATGTGCTGTCATTTCCCTTGTTTGCTACCAAAGAGGAGGCAGTAGGCGAGGCAGATTGTCTCGGAGAGGCCGAGCCATTGTTGCTCGGTGACGTCGCCATCTGTCTTTCTGTTGCAGAGGCACAAGCCGAAGAGGAGTCCGTTGATTTTACCGAGGAACTTGCCCTGCTCCTGGCCCACGGGATCTTGCACCTTGTGGGTTATGTCCACGAGGGCGAGGACGATGAGTCTTTGAAACGAGCTGACGAAATGGATCAAAGACAGCAGGGACTTGTTGAGCTCATTTTATCTGGGGCCTCTGCTTGAGAAAACGGGGCTTACTACTCAGTTTCAACGCCGCATTCGAGGGTGTGTTGCATGTTCTTCGCACTCAGCGCAACATGCGGATCCATATCATGGTCGCGATCATCGTCTTGACTGCAGCATTGTTGTTGGGGCTGAGCAGGATCGAGATCGTGATTCTCTTGATGTTGGTAGCTATGGTAATGGTCACCGAGCTTATCAACACCTCTGTCGAAGCGACGATCGACCTGATCGTCGACAAGCACAATCCCCTAGCCAAGATCGCTAAGGATGTAGCTGCCGCTGCTGTATTGGTGGCGGCCACGGCTGCTGTTATGATCGGCTACTTCTTGTTCGTGGATCATCTGAATCAGACGACTCTGGATGCGTTGACTTCGATCCGCCGCGCTCCGGTCCACCTCACATTCATAGCCTTGCTTCTGGTGTTTTTGATCACACTGGGCATCAAGGCCACCACCGGTCGGGCCACACTTCAAGGCGGCATGCCGAGTATTCATGCGGGTCTTGCCGCCTCCGCTGCAGTAGCCATTATCTTCATCACCGGCAACCCCCTGGTAGCTGGACTTTCGCTACTTATGACCTTGTTGGTGATGGAGTCCCGCGTCGAGGCCGGTATCCATTCCACAGCGCAAGTTATCGCCGGAGCATTGCTTGGTGGGCTGATCACCGTTATCGTCTTTCAGCTGATGCGCTAAGCTAGACACAGAGGAATTATTTGGAATCTCTTTTATTCGTCGCACTTCTTGTGCTCATGATCGGGCTGGGGTGGCTGAACGCTGCCGCTGATGCTGCGCTCATGACTCTTGGGCGGCACAAGATACCCGGACTTGCAGAGGAATACCCCGCTCAAAAGAATGCGCTCGAACTGTGGGAGCGCGATCCCGATCACCTTCTATCCAGCATCGCAGTGGGTAAGACGATATCGGTCGCGGGCATCGTCGTGGCAGTCATGCTTGTCCTGTTCCGGCTCACCGATGCGAACGATTGGAATATAGCTATTCCTGGCATGATCGGTTTCGTAGTCTCGATATTTCTTATTCTCGTGTTCACCAAGATGCTTCCGAGGCTGACCACCAGAAGATCCACTGAAGCCAGTCGAATGAGGCTGCTGGGCTTTCTCTACATCCTGGACAGGGTCGGCAGACCGGTGACCGCGCTGTTCGTCGGCATTAGCCGGGCGATCGCTGGAAAGGGAAACGGAAAGGGCGACGCTCGAATATTTCCCTTGGCCGAGGCCGGAGCGGTGACCGCCGGTGAAGATGACGACATTGATACCATCAACGAGCAGAAGATGATCAACTCGATATTCGAGCTCGGAGACACCATGGCTCGCGAGGTCATGGTCCCACGGCCTGATATGAAATGTGTTTCGGTGGACGCGACTCTCGATGAGATTCTTGATGTGATGATAGGCGGAGGCTATTCACGAGTCCCGATGTACGAGACTGATCTCGACAGCATAGTAGGCGTTTTGTACGCCAAGGATCTCCTGAAGTTTGTGGGCAAAGGCGAGAAAGAGATAGCATTAAGGGAGCTTGCGCGCCCGGCCCACTTTATCCCTGAGACCAAGAAGGTAGACGATCTTTTTCGTGAGCTTCAAGCCAAGAAGATCCACCTAGCGATCACGGTCGACGAGTACGGCGGAACTGCTGGCCTGATTACCATTGAGGATTTGCTGGAAGAGATCGTTGGCGAGATTTTCGACGAATTTGACTCTGAGGAATCGTTGATCGAGCGGGTCAAAGAGGGAACGTACCGACTGGACGCAAGATATCCACTCGATGACCTGCCGAAACTACTGGGGGTCGAGCTGCCCACCGAGGGCGAGATTGATTCCGTTGGTGGCCTGGTGTTCAGCGAAATAGGCCGTGTGCCACGCCCCGGAGACGAGATTATTTGGGAAGGACTTCGATTGGTGGTCGAACGGGTTCTCGGACGCCGGGTCCATCGTGTACTAGTCGAGCGGGCAACCGATAGTGTGGTCGAAAGAGCTAAAAATGGGAGTTCCGGCAGTGAGTGATCTTCTTGATATTGCTCGCGCCGCCAGAGAGCGGTCTTACTCACCTTACTCAGGGTTCGCGGTCGGCGCGGCTATCCGTCTGACCGATGGAACAACGGTTAGTGCCGCCAACGTAGAGAACGCGTCATACGGTCTAAGTATGTGCGCTGAGCGCTCCGCCGTGTTCAAGCTAATCGCTGAACGAGGCACCCCCTCCGGCGATCACGGAATGGTAGAGATTGCGATCGCCGGAGATCCTGGAACTGCCGCGTATCCCTGCGGTGCCTGTAGACAGGTAATCTCGGAGTTCGCATCCCACATCAAAGTTATTCTTGAGAGCGGCGATGATGCGATTGAGATGACAATGGATGAGTTGTTCCCTCATCCTTTTGAATTGGACAACAAAGACACAAACGGTGGTGACTGAATGAAGATGGGCGAGGCCGAAGAAGGATTCAAATCAGGATTCGTGGCTATTGTGGGCAGACCGAACACAGGAAAATCCACACTGGTCAACAACTTAATGCACAGCAAAGTCGCTATCGTATCGGACAAGCCGCAGACCACCCGGCATGCCATCAGGGCGGTACTGAACATTCCCGGCGCTCAAATGATCCTGATGGACACTCCGGGCTACCATAAGCCGCACCATCTTCTCGGTGAACAACTGAACAGTGTGGTCGAGAAGGCTCTGCGCGAGGTGGACGCCATCGTATTCATCGTGGACGTCGAGTCCGGCGTCGGAACCGGGGATCAGTTCCTGGCCGAGATGATGACTGAGATAGATACTCCGATCGTTTTGTGTCCGAACAAGATAGACGCGGCTCCACCAGCCCAGAGAATGGAAGAGATAGCTGAGGCGGGACGGCTCGGAGACTTCGAGGCGATAATTCCGGTTTCAGGTAAGTCAGGCGAGAACCTGGACAAGTTGATGGAAGAGCTGTCGAAGCTGATGCCCGAGGGTCCTAGGTACTACCCCGAAGGCATGGAGACGGACCAGCCAGAGCAGGTGATCGTGGCAGAGTTGATCCGCGAGAAGATACTAGGCCTGACTCGGGACGAGGTGCCGCACAGTGTGGCGGTCGAGATCGAATCAATGGCTCAGCGCAAGAAGACTGATCTTGTCGACATCGAGGCCTTTGTGTTTGTGGAGAGAGAGTCCCAAAAAGGCATCGTTATCGGCAAGCACGGAGCGAACCTAAAGCAGGTGGGGACGCTTGCGCGGACTGAGCTCGAGGCACTTCTAGGCACTAGGATATTTTTGAGTCTAAGGGTAAAAGTCAGGAAGAACTGGCGAAAGGACGCTGCATTCCTGCAGCGTCTCGGACTCGAGGACTAGTAATGACGGATACAGACGGCCGATCTCTGGCTCAGATAGCCTCAATGATCGATCACACCCTTCTGGCACCTGGTGCCACTAAACTACAGATCGCCGATCTCTGTGGCGAGGCTAAGGCCCATCAGATCGGCCATGTTTGTGTGTCGGGGCTCAATGTGGCGACGGCGGCCCGCGAGGCGGGTGGATCCTCGGTCGGGGTCTGCGCAGTCGTCGGATTCCCTCTCGGGAATAGCATGACCTCCATCAAGGTGCTCGAGGCGAAGACTGCCGTCTCGGATGGTGCGACTGAGATCGACATGGTTATGGACATCGGAACCCTCAAGGGTGGCGATGATCGCACCGTCACAGCGGATATAGGGGCAGTGGTTCAAGCCGTAGCGCCTGTACCGGTAAAAGTGATAATCGAGACCTCCCTTTTGACCACCGAAGAAAAGCTGGTAGCGGTTGAATGCGTGGTCGATGGCGGAGCTGCCATGGTAAAGACGTCGACCGGCTTTTCAGACGGAGGAGCCACGGTCGAGGATGTTCGAATTCTGGCGGAGGCAGCTAATGACCGAATAGGTGTTAAGGCATCCGGCGGGATCAAGGACCTCGCGACATTTCTAGCCATGGCCAAGGCCGGAGCAGACAGGGTCGGTACCAGCGTTGGGGACCACATCATGCAGGAGGCCGCCGCTTCCCTCAGGAAGCAGTAGAATGGCGGCCGCCTATCGTATCGAAGGCGTTGTCTGTGCTCGATACAAACTGGGCGAGAGTGATCGAATCCTTCACATTTACAGCGACCGCGGCATGGTGCGCGCGGTCGCCAAGGGAAGTCGTAAGCCCAAGAGTCGCTTCACCGGTCGACTTGAACCCTTCTGCCACGTGAACGCGCTTATGGCTACCGGCAAGAGTCTTCACATCGTCTCTCAGGTGGAGCTTCTGGATGCTCATGACAAACTCAAACACGATCTGAATTCTATTGCGGTTGGTAGCGCGATGCTCAGCTTGGTCGAGAGAGTCTCTGAGCACGAGGCGGACCCGGGCCAAATGCTCCCACTTCTGGTGGCGGCTCTTCGGCGACTGGATAGTCCTGCCACGGGCAGTAAAAAAGGGCATGACCCTCTGGTGCTTTTGTCGGCATTTGAGCTGAAGGTAGCGGCGGTCCTTGGCCATAGACCGTCATTCGGCCACTGTGTTTCATGTGGTGAAGCTCAGACCTCGGTCAAGGGCTCGATCCGGTTCGACCTTGAACAAGCCGGAATGATCTGTGGTTCCTGTGCGAAAGGTGTCCCGATGGGCAACACAGTCGTCGACCTGAGTCAGGCGTCTGCGAGGGTGATAACCAATCTTACAGAGAAGCCCCTGGCCCAACTGGACCGGCTCAGCCTGACAGACGCTCAAGTTCGGGAGGTGCGATCAGCCCTGCAGATGTTTCTCTCGTTCCATCTTGAGTTGAATATCAAGAGCTACAGGTTCCTAGCCAGGTACCTCAACTTTGCCGGCAAACGGCAACAATAGCGAGGTCGTCGGATAGGGAGCCACCACTAAAGCGGTTGGCAGCTAGGTATATGGATCTAGCTACGGCGTTGGCGGTCTTGTGACCTACAGCTTCCTGGTATGTTTCGAGCAGGCGGTCCTCTCCGAATAGTTCATTGTCTTGTTTCGCTTCAGTCACCCCATCCGTATATAGAAGCAATGAATCGCCTAGCTCGAAGTTTGTTTGATTCTGCTTGAACTGATGATCTCGGAAGAGGCCCAATGGCAAGTCCCCTGTCGCCAGTTTTTCGGTCTCCTTGTGAGCCCCCCAGAGAAGTGCGGGAGGGTGACCGCAGCTCGTGTACTCGAGCTTTTCTGAGCGACGGTCGTAGAGAGCATAGTGCATGGTGACGAACTGTGAGTTCTTGAGCTGGGCACACAGCGCACGATTGAGGTGATAGGTGACCGACGCCGGGGTCGGATTGTTTGACGCAAGGCTGCGGAGGAGGTATCTGACCATGGCCGTTGTCGCCGCAGCCTCGACTCCTTTGCCACAGACATCTCCGCAGACCATGGCTATCCTGTCATTGTCCACCTCGAGAAAGTCATAGAAATCGCCGCCGATGGCAGCAGTAGCCGTGGCCGAGGCGTAACAAGTGCCGATATCCAGACCCTTAGCTTTGGGTGTGTGTGGCAGTAGACTTCGCTGCAGGATGTCGGCAATGTTGCTTCTTTCTTCAAGAAGAAGCATGTTCTCGAGTGTTACAGCCACCTGGTGTGCAAGAGTCTCGATCAACTTCTGATCGTCCAAGGTGAACTCGGTCTTCTTGCCCGCAAGCTCTAGGATGCCGATGGTGCGTCCCCGTGATATCAGTGGAACCCCGAGGTAGTTACTGGATCCTTCATGCCAGGAAGGTAACGATGTCTCGGTCACTTCAGTGGCTGGGTTGTTCACACGAGTTGCGCACCTACTCCCCAGAATCCATCCGGCAGCACCCTGGGGTGAGACCTTGGTCGGAATCATTTGGTGGAACTCGACGGGCTCTGCTTTGAGGAGGTCTAACGACCCACTTCTGTTCGCCAGGAAGAGAGATCCGCGTTCCGCTCCGGACATTCGCATGGCGTGGGACAAAGTCTTTTTGGCCACTGATTCACTTGTAAGGCATGCGCTAAGGTCAACGGAAGCAAGATACAGACGTTCCATCACCTGGGCCTTTTGGTAGGTTCGCTCATATCGCTTGGTCTTCTCGATAGCGACCGCTAGCTCTTTGCAGATCTGAGATATGGTGGCCAACTCGTGCGAACACTCGGACTTCGAATTCGTCATCAACAGGAGGATTCCTACGGGACCCTCACCGGCGTCCAGAGGGTAGAAACAGCATGGACTGAGGCCTCCATCTGGTTGAGGCCAGAGCTCATGATCATGGGTTGTGGCTCGCGTTGGTTTGCCTGAAAGGGCGCCGCGCCAACCGGGTGAGGACATGAGGTCTTTGGGGGAAGCGTTGAGACCGGAAAGGAGAAGCTCGGGGACCTGAAAGTTGGATTTGAGCTCGAGGTGATCGGCGGTCTCGGACATTAGGAACAGAGCTGCCCCGTCCAGCGCAAGATGGGCTCCCATCTGAGATAGGGCCCGGGTCATTATCGAGTACAGGTCGGTGGATCGATTGAGCTGCGATACGATACCGCTGATCAGAGCCAGGTCTTCTGGGCCAGACGCCTTCTTCTGGTCCTCGGACAGCACAAGACCACCGGCATTACCGGTGGTCTTGTTTTCGTTTCCCAAAGCACCCTCAACTAGCAGATCAGGTCTACTGTTCATCGGCAATCTGAACACCCCAAGTAGCTACCCTCATTAACACTTGGTGAACTTACCCTACTGATGTGTTCTCTAACGAAGCCGAATATCCTCTATTTGGAATGGGAAAACTCAAAAATATTTACTTTCATTAAGACCCGGTTAGCTTGACGACCCCGACCAGGTCTGTATTAATCTTTCATGCCCCCAACAGGGTATTTACAGGCGGGCGCACAGGCTCGTTAAATGGTTTGGAGTAATAGCGCGCTTTGGAATTCCAACGAATAATCCTGACACTTCAGGACTACTGGGCTAAGCACGGATGTGTGATGGCTCAGCCCTACGCTAGTGAGGTAGGGGCCGGAACCTTCAACCCACACACTTTTCTTAGGTCTCTTGGGCCTGAGCCGTGGAAAGTGGCGTACGTAGAACCTTCCCGCCGACCGACAGACGGTCGATACGGTGAAAATCCGAATCGCTTAGAACAACACCATCAGTTTCAGGTAATCCTGAAGCCTTCTCCAAAAGATGTTCAGCAGCTTTACCTGAACAGCCTATACGCCATCGGTATCGATCCCCACAAGCACGACATCCGGTTCGTCGAAGACGACTGGGAGTCCCCGACACTTGGTGCCTGGGGCCTTGGTTGGGAGGTCTGGCTGGACGGCATGGAGATAACCCAGTTCACCTACTTCCAACAGGTCGGAAGCATCGACCTGCGACCTGTTTCCGCTGAATTGACTTACGGCCTAGAGCGCCTCGCCCTGTACATACAGGGTGTGGACTCGGTCTATGACCTCGAGTATGTGGACGGACTCAAGTACGGAGAGATATTCCACCAGCGGGAAAAGGAATGGTCCGGTTACAACTTTGAGGTCGCCGATGTCGACCTTTTGCTGCGGAACTTCACATCGTGCGAGGACGAGAGTAAGCGTTGCCTCGAGCAAGGCCTAGTTCTGCCCGCATACGACTACACTCTTAAGTCATCACATCTTTTCAATCTACTGGACGCTAGACAGGCCATCTCGGTCACCGAGCGAACGGGGTACATAGCCCGAGTCAGAGCGATGGCCAGGGCGACTGCGGAAGGTTATCTGCGTCAGCGGGCCGAGCTCGGCTT
>JAUVYG010000020.1 GCA_030603185.1 Actinomycetota bacterium
CGCTCCGGATTCCACCAGCTCATCGAATGGGGTGATCTCGTCACCTGCCAGTGACTTGGTTATGGCTCCTACTACTTCAACACGAGCTAGTCCAGCCTTCTCACCCATCTCGATGATCATTCGAACGATTCCTCCCGAATCAGGAACGGGATCCGTATTCGGCATTGCCGTGATGGTCGTGAAGCCGCCGCGAACTGCGGCGGCGGACGCGGAGGCAACGGTCTCTTCATCCTCGCGCCCGGGCTCTCTAAGGTGCGTATGTATATCGATCAGGCCTGGCGCGACCACCATCCCTGTCGCATCAATAATTTCAGAAGCGCCACCCACATCGATATTGCCGATCTCGGTGATAACACCACCATCAATGAGCACGTCCTTTATCTCATCAGTGCCCGAGGCCGGATCGATGAGTCTCCCACCCTTAATGAGAAGCGGCATGCTCTTCACCCCCGAGCATTAGATACAAAAGGGACATTCTGACCGCGAGACCAGATCTAACTTGGTCCTCGATCAAGGTCCGGGGGTGATCGACCACTTCAGAACCTATCTCGATCCCCCGGTTCATCGGACCTGGGTGAAGAATAACGGCGTCGTCCTTCATAGCCTTTTGTCTCTCTGTGGTCAAAGAGAACAGTCTCTTGTATTCGGCAAGAGTGGGAATGAACGACTTGTCTTGTCGCTCGAACTGCATTCTTAGCAGGTAAACTACGTCAGCTTCAGGTAGCTCATCGTCAAGCCTGTACGAGACCCGGCAGCCCATTCCCGCTTCCGCATCGGGCGGCAAAAGAGTGGGCGGCCCGCAGACTACCACGTCCATCCCCATTCTTTGCAATAAGGATATGGTGGATCTCGCCACCCTGCTGAACCTGATGTCTCCTACCACCAGAAGCCTTTTACCCTTAAGGTCTTGGACCCGGCCCCTGATGGCGTGAAGGTCAAGCAGGGCTTGAGTCGGGTGCTGGTGGGCTCCATCCCCGGCGTTGAGAACTGCCGAGTCCGACCAGGTCGTGACCTGGTATGGCGCCCCCGGGGATGGGTGGCGTACTACAAGTGCGTCGACCCCCATGCATTCGAGAGTGCGAACGGTGTCCTTCAAGGACTCGCCCTTTTCTACTGAACTCCCGCTGCTCGAGACAGAGACAACATCTGCTGACAAGCGCTTGGCGGCCAGCTCGAAAGATATCCTGGTCCTGGTCGAGGGCTCAAAAAACAGCACCCCGACCGTCTTTCCGCGGAGAGCTGGCACCTTCTTGATGGGCCGTTCTGATATTTCCAAGAAGCTGTCAGCCGAGTCCATGATCATTTGGATATCAGCATCCGATAGATCGTCTACGGAAAGCAGGTGTCGTACCCCCAGAGTCTTCCTCTGCGGAGTGATCATCTGAGTTACCTGACTCATTTTGCCCCCTTCAGTACGACAAGGTCTTCTCCGTCGACTTCAACTATTCGAACTGATATCTCGTCGTCCAGATTGGTTGGGACGCTTTTACCGATGAAATCAGGTCGAATAGGAAGCTCACGATGACCTCGGTCCACCAGAACTGCCAGCTTGACCTTGCGCGGTCTTCCAAAGTCGACGATAGCGTCGAGGGCGGCCCTGATGGTCCTTCCGGTGAAGAGTACATCGTCTACGAGGATTATCGTCATATCATCCACGCCGAACGGAAGGTCTGTGGGCCGTGGTGAAAGGTGCGGTTTGGTGGCTACATCGTCACGATAGAGAGTGACGTCTAACCTGCCCACCTGGATGGATGTACCTTCGAAGCTTTGAATGCACTCCGCGATACGCTCAGCAACATTGACTCCACGAGTCTGAATACCGATCAAAGCAAGATTGGCAGTACCCTTGTTCTGCTCGACTATCTCATGGGAGATCCGAGTGATCATCCTTCGGATGTCATCGGCTCCAAGAACCTCTCGGCCCTGACCTGTTGTGCTGATCTTTTCTGCCACTTTCCTCCACAAAAAAAGTGCCTGGCACGAGAGGCAGGCACATGAAAAAGCAGCGTATATCCACTTGCGCGCCCTTGTCAGCCTCTCAGTGCTGTCTTAAAAGGAACTTGCGTCAGCTTATCAATCCAGTCATACATACGCAACAAGTCAGTTCTTTCGGACCCTGATTATGAGTTCGGTGCCAGGACTCACCTCGACCACACGTCTTCTGTATCCTGCGGACTTTCCTGACATACCTACAATTACGGGAGAGTCATCGGTTCGATAGATGTAGCGCTTAGGCCTGGTAGAGACCACCGCGATGATACCCTTTTCTTCGAGGCCCTTGAGCGCTGCAGCGACTACGGATCTTGAACGACCGGTCTTATGGGCAAGCTCCTCAAGGGAGTCCTGAATCTCTCCGCGCTTTCGAATTATCTGTGTGAGCGCTTTTTCTGTCTGTGGAATGAGGGTGGGTCTACCTCGGCCCTGCTTTTTCGGTGCCATTCGGGGTGCCAGTCCTTTCGTCAGGATCTACAATGTGCCCTATCTAGACCATTGCCAGATGTGGTTGCGAATAAACCGACAATCGGTGCGTAGCACAAGAAAACCCAGAACCGCTTTCGCACCGCCGCTTGAACCCCCTAAGGGGGGTCTGCTGAGGGCCATCTTAGAAAGCCCCGTCTTTATCAGGCGGCTTTTGCCTGGTCAATCAAACTTTATCGTGGTCTTTCAGACCGTTAAAAGACCGGAACGACTAGACGGTTTGACTGCCTTATCAGTGATCCTGGGTTTGGCTATTCAATTCTTGTTGCGTCTCGACGCTTCCACTATTTAGATACCCTCAGCTGCGTTACCGAAACTGAATAGCAGTAATAAGAGTGAGATTATTGGCCGAATCCGCCCTAGATGAAGAGGTTCACTTGAGACTCGGTAGCGTGTGCGACATATGTCCCCGCCCCGACTACTTCATCACACCACCTGAGATCCTCTTTCTTGATGCCGAGTACGTTCAGGGAAAGATCGCAAACGATGAATTCTACCCCGAGATCTCTCGCACTCTCCATGAGCTCTTCGAGGGTAGCTGCGCCAGTGTCCCGGAGGAGCTTCTTGAACATCCACCTACCGGTGCGGCCCATGTCCAACCGAGATATTCCGGCAGGACCGCCAGGCCTAAGTACACTGAACAACTTGGTCAGTATGTTCGGACCCTTGAATCGGGCAGGCTTCTTTAGCAGCACTGTGCCCCACAAACAAAAGAACAGGGTCACCTGATGTCCCGAAGCTGCAGCTGCATTCGCTATGTTGAATACAGCAAGCGCTTTGTCCCAGTCACCGGAAAATACTACAATGGTCGTCTTTTTCGGCTTAGACGCAGCCGCGATCTCACTCACTGGCTTTCCTTATGAAGTAGCTTGTCGTGTCGGCTTTAGTCTCTTCCCCCACAAGCTCATGTCCGGTGGTCTTGCACCATGAAGGGACATCTGACTGTAGGGCCTCAGCGTCTGTATCGATGCGAAGAATGTTACCTACAGCAAGCTTGCGTATACCCTTTGCCATCTCAACGATAGGCATGGGGCACTGTAATCCCGTGCAATCAACAACTAGATCGGCGTCTGTAGCTTCCATCATTTCCTCCCTTGGACCTAAGTCCTAAACTCCTACCTGCACTCCGCAGAACTCTTCATAATCGATCGGCTCAGTAATGGTTGGGCTGTCGCCGCAAACCGGACACTCCGGATTCTTGCGGATCTTCATCTCGTGGAACTTCATTTCCAGTGCCTCGAAAATCATCAAACGACCAATGAGTGGGTCCCCAATGCCGAGCACGATCTTAATGGCCTCAGCCGCCTGGATCGAGCCGACAATTCCCGGTAGCACACCGATAACCCCAGCCTCATGGCAGCTGGGAACCGACCCAGGAGGCGGTGGGAAGGGATAGAGGCACCTGTAGCAGGGGCCATCGCCCTTCTTGAACACCGATATCTGCCCATCGAACTGGAATATAGAGCCGTAGACTAGGGGCTTATCCAGCCACACTGTCACGTCGTTCATCAGATAGCGCGAGGGAAAGTTATCCGTTCCATCCACGACAACGTCATATTGCGAGACGATATCCATGGCATTCTCAGCATTGATCGGCACACGGTACTCAACGACTTCAACGTCGGGGTTCATACCATTAATAGTGTTCTTGGCCGACTCAGTCTTCCATCTACCGATATCCTCGTTACCGTGTGCGATCTGGCGCTGTAGATTCGAGATGTCGACCTTGTCAAAATCAACGATGCCGATCTTGCCGATTCCAGCGGCCGCAAGATATAGGGCCGCTGGTGAACCGAGGCCCCCAGCGCCGATCAGCAATACCTTGGCGTCCATCAGTTTCTGCTGACCAATACCACCCACCTGGGGAAGGATTATATGTCTGCTGTATCTCTGTATTTGTTCCTCTGTAAGATTCATTTTCGTCCTATTTCTTTCTCACAACGATCGTCCATTCACCGTCATTATTGTCCGCTATCGATATGACCTCATGGCCCTCGGCCTGCATTGAGCGGGGCACATTATCAGTAGCCGGCTCATAGTCCGTTATGATGCGGAGCACCTTGGCCGAGTCCATGGACTCAAGCGCCAGTTTTGATTTCACAAAAGTGAAAGGACAGACCTCTCCCCGTATATCGAGCTCTTGATCTATCTGTATCTCTGTCATTATTCGCCCTCAATTACTTTTATCTCTTCGACGCCTATCTTGCCGTCGACTATCATGAACGCTCTCATATCCGGTTTCTCCATGTCATCCAGCGAAACGATCACATAGGCGGAGTCCGGATAAAACGCCTGCTTGATGTCGGTCGGGGAAGGAAATGCTTCGCTTGCTACGTGGGAATGGTAAATTCCGATCAGATCTTCCCCCGCATCGTCCATGGCCTGCATCACTTCAAGCTGCTCTCGCGAGTCTAACAAGTATACTGTGCCGCTGGCCGCTACGTTGGTCATCGGATAGAAGGTCTTTACGAAGCCTTCGTTGCCACCGAAGAGACCGCATGCCTCGTGGGGGTAACCAGACCTCGAATGTTCGAAGACCGCTTGCTGATCGGAGTCCTTGATGTGCAGAGCCAAAGCCCTACCACCACATCATATTCTCAAGGTTCTCGAGCTTGGTGAGGTCGGTCGTCCATAGGTCAGTGCTCATGTACTTCCATCCACCATCCGGGAACAGGATAACTATGTTGCCTTTGTCTAGACGTTGGGCCAGCATTAGCGCGGTATGAACGACCGCACCGGATGATATCCCAGCGAAGACTCCCTCTTTCTCGGTGAGCATCTGAGTCGCACAAAAGGCCTGACGGCTCTCGACTACGAACCTTCTGTCTAGAACAGTCTGATCCAGAACAGGAGGGATGAAACCCTCGTCAATACTTCGAAGTCCGGCGACATTCTCGCCGGGGTGTGGCTCGACTGCGATGATCTGACAGTCTGGATTGTGTTCCTTTAGTCTGCGACCACAACCGGTCAGCGTTCCGCCGGTACCCAGACCAGCAACAAAATGAGTGATCTCGGGGAGGGCCTCGACTAATTCTATGCCAGTACCCTCATAGTGAGCCCGCGGATTGGCAGGATTTCCATATTGGTAGGGCGCAAAGTACTTACCCTCTGTGTCCTCTTCAGCGATCTTGTTGGCGACGACCACGGCGCCATTAGTTCCCTGGTCGCCCGGTGAGTACACGATTTCAGCACCGAATATCTTAAGCAGCTTTACACGCTCTTCCGAGACGTTCTCGGGCATTACTGCCTTTAACTTGAATCCCAGACGACGACCGATCATTGCTAGAGCGATTCCAGTGTTGCCGGATGTTGACTCAAGAATCGTCTGCCCGGGCTTAAGCGCGCCACTTTCCAGAGCGTCTTCCAGCATGAATTTCGCTATGCGGTCCTTAACGCTGCCGGTGGGGTTCTGACCCTCGAGCTTTGCGAATATCTTCACGGAAGGTTTTGGGCTGAGCTCACTAAGCTCGATCAAGGGAGTGTTGCCGATAGCATCCACTATGTTCTTGTACACCACATTTCTGGGGCGCAGCGCGGATGTGTCTATCTGTGGAGAACCGTCGCTCTTATTGGGTAGTCCCGAAGCCAGGCTCATACTGGTCGACCTTTAGTGTTGGGGGAGCAGGTGCCTGGGCACCCACGCCGCTATTGATCAGATAGATCCTCCGGCGACTGCCGGCAGAATAGTGATTACATCCCCGTCAGACAAAGCCGTTTCCAGCTGGTCTAGGTAGCGGATGTCCTCGTTGTTCACGTAAATATTCACGAAGCGATGAATCTCGCCATCCTCATTGGTCAAGCGCTCCTTGAATCCGGGATAATCGGAGTCAAGCTTGTCCAGTACTTCGATGATGTTCGCACCCTCGCTAGCGACGGTTTTCTCGTCGCCTACGAGCTTCTGGAAAATCGTCGGTATTCTTACCTCGACTGCCAAACGTCTCTCCTACTAGCTCAGGCCAGGTTCTACTGGCAAATTTGACAATTCCGACCGATTTACTAGGAATAGCATACGACCGGCATATATGTCAAAGGCTATGCGCAAGGTTCACCCAGGCCAAGCGAGTAATACTTGAGTTCCATGGGCTTGTTCCCACAGAAATAGGGAAGGGGTACACTCCAATACAGTAGAGTTCCGAAAAAGTTCGGGGAGGTGCGAGAAAACCGATGGTATGTGAAGGCCCTCCCATTGTGGCCAGCTTAGTTCCCTTAGAATTCTTTTACCTTACAGGCTTGGCCGTATTCGGCTTGTTCCTCTTCTTCTCATTCTTCATCTTCAGACGAGCCGGCTCTAAGAGGTCCGGCAGAGTCGCCTCCGCCGCCATGTTCTTCCTGGCTCTCTACGTCGGCATGACCGTGATCCTCTACGACAACCTCGACCTTCTCACCTACCAGATCGTTTTCGCGATCGGCTTCATCGGGTCAGCCATGACCACCCCTTTCTGGCTTCACATGGCCCTACTATTCGGAGTTGAAGAGGACGAGGATGATCCCAAGAAACCTTTACCCTCGATACACAAGGGTATTCTTGCGGTCCTATATATATTCAGTCTGACTATCGGAGTGCTTGGAGCCCTGGGACCAATGGGCATTAGCGGATTGGTTTTCGATACTGCCAGCTTCGGAGCTGCCGAGTGGCCCTTTTGCCTATGGACCAGTTTCCGGGGGGATACAGGGCCGCTCTATATCGGCTACACATTAGTTCTGTTGTTCGCCCTAGGAATGAGCACTCGACAGCTCGCTAAGCTTGCAAAGCGAGCACAAGGGAAAGCATCGGCCATAGTCGTCTCGACCGAGCGTTCCAGGTCCCTTGCGATGCGCAACAAGTACATCTGGCTCATTGTCGCGAACTTCTTCCTTTTGGCATCGGGCGCCATGCTGACCATCGCTATCGCTTTCGGCATCGTCATGCCCGAGGCCGCTGGCCAGGTACTTCTGGGGATGGGTGGCCTCATTGTCGGCCTGGTAGTCTCAAGACACGACGTCCTCGTCAGCGAAAAGAACGTCGCTCCGGACTTCTATCGCTCGGTGACCGTGGTCACAGGATTCACGATGGTCGCCATCATCGCCCTATTCATCGGGGAAGGCGGCGAAGTCAGTCGACTCAGCCTGGTACTCATATCCACTGTCGGAATCGTCTACTACAGCAATACAAGCCGTATCTCTAAGGCTATCGATAGCCTATTCCTAGGCCCCGCCATCGCGGCGGAAAGGGCCAACATCCGTGAGACGATCGATGATCTTAGCGACGATCCCGAGCTGATAAAGGCGAAGATCGCCTACCAAAGATGGAGCCCCGAGACTCAAAAGGTCTTCCTATTGCTTGGTGAGGGCTTGATCCGCACGACCATCGCTGAGGCCGAGTCGATGCACATATCCACCGTCGACCTTCACATTCGCCGCATCAAGGACGCCCTCGCGACTCAAAAGCTTGAGGACATCCGCAGCTATGCGCATAAGATGTTGATCCACCGCAAGATAAACGACGGCCAAACGGACTAGCCGGACCTGACCTCGATCCCCTGTTTTGATAGCTTCTTCACAACGCGCGCCTGCACCTTTTGCACTTCTTCGTCCGTAAGAGTCCTGTCAAAAGATCGGTACAACAATGCGAATGCTAGACTCTTGCTGCCCTCGGCTATTTGGTCCCCCGAGTAGGTATCAAAAAGAGTGACGTCCGCCAGCAATTCTCCTCCGGCTTTGCGAATCACCTTTTCAACGTCAGCGGAAGGTACTGCCTCGTCTAGCTCGAGAGATAGATCCATGCTGACTCCCGGATAGCGTGGCAATCCGGAGTACTCGACCCCAGGGCTCTCAGCATTCAGGATGACGTCCAGATCCAGTTCTGCCATGAAGACAGGTCCTTCTACGTCAAACCTCTCTGCCACGCTTGGGTGAACCCTGCCCGCCCAACCGGCGCCGCCCTTCCGACCCGGTAGTGGCGCGGCCTTAAATGCCGCGCCCGGGTGAAGAAGCGGATGCTCAAGCTTTGATGCGACCAGGTCAGTGGCTAGCATCCGCTCCCATAGCTCCTCAAGGACACCCTTCAGATCGAATAGATCGAACTCTCTGGACTGAGTGTTCCATCTAGCTTTGGATGCGTCACCCCACATCAAAATAGTGAGGCGTCGCGTCTCACGTGGTTGTGGATTCTCTGCGCCTTCACGCGCAGGAGCAAAACTACGACCTATCTCGAACATCGAGACTCCCTCGGCGCCCCAATTGATATTTCGCTTGAGGATGGTAAGAAGTCCCGGCACCAGAGAACTGCGCAGTTTCGCATACTCTTCACCCAGAGGATTTCGTAGTGACACCAGGTTCATATACTCAGAATCATCCGCGACCCCCAGGGCCTTGAAATCACGCTCGGCGACCAAGGTGTTGCTCAAGGCTTCGGCTAAGCCCAACCCCATCAGAAGCTGCCGCACCGAGAGTTCACGCCTTTGATAATCGGTGTATCCACCCTGTTCCGAGCTGTGACGCGGCATCGTAGCGGGAATATTGTTGTAGCCAAATGAGCGGGCGACCTCTTCGATCAGGTCTATCTCACGTTCAAGGTCGCGTCTAAAGGTGGGGACAGTGACCAGGAACTTTCCTTGATCTCCCGGACGAACAGATAGCTCGAGTGACTGAAGAAGACCGGCTATCTCGTCGTCCGATATATCGACACCGATGATGTCTCGACACCTCTGAGTCCGGAACTCGACATCCCAGGGCAACTTCACCTGAGGGTAGATGTCGACCCGACCGCGCGAGACCAGCCCACCTGCCAGCTCACACATGAGCGCGGCCGCCCGATCACATGCGTACTCGACCATCGAAGGGTCCGTTCCCCTCTCGAAGCGAGCCGAGGACTCGGTGATCAGGTTGAGGCCACGAGCTGTGGCCATGATCTCTTCCGGCTTGAAGTACGCGGACTCTAGAACTATGTCGATCGTGTCGTCAGAGACCTCTGCTGGAGCGCTACCCATGACCCCTGCGAGAGCCATCGGCTTCTCGCCGTCCGCTATGACCAGATCCTCGACGGTCAGGGACCTCTCGACCCCGTCCAGGGTTGTGATCTTTTCGCCCGCGTCCGCCCTTCGAACGATAATCTTTCCGCCCACCAAGCGATGCTGATCAAACGCGTGCAGTGGCTGCCCGGTCTCGAGCATCACGAAATTGGTGATATCGACGATATTGTTTATCGGCCGCATGCCGGCAGCCGACAGCCTTGCCTGCATCCAATCGGGGCTCGGTCCGATCTTTACACCACGGATGACTCGCGCCATGTAGCGAGGGCACCTTATGACATCCCGCACCTCGATATCGGCTAACGCTTCAACCTCTTCCGGGCCCTCAGAGACTGCAGCGCCCGGTACATCGATATCGCCACCGACGATGGCTCTTACCTCACGTGCCATACCGAGCATGCTCATGCAGTCCGGTCGATTAGGAGTAATCTCTAGCTCTAGAACTGTGTCCTCTAGACCCAGGGCTGCGTCTATGGTGATCCCAAGCTCCGTGTCCTCAGGCAGGATCATTAGGCCGTCAGCGTCCTCACCTAGTCCAAGCTCAGTTGTGGAGCACAACATTCCCTGCGACAAGACTCCACGAAGCTTGCGGGCCTCTAAGACAAGACCGTTGGGGAGCTCCCCGCCGATCAAGGCAACTGGGACTTTGTCGCCCACACCCATGTTCTTGGCACCGCAGACGATCTCTAACTGATCAGTGTCCGCGATCTCATTTGTCTTGTCGCCTAAAGTCACATCGCAAAGAACCAGTTTGTCCGCGTTGGGATGGGGGCGAATCCCAAGTATCTGGCCCGTGAACACCTTTTTGGCTCCGGTGCCGACGCTCTCAACTGTCTCAACCGCTGTTCCCGAGAGCACCAGTCTTTCCTCTAGCTCCTCAGTACCTAGGTCCACCGCTACATAGTCTCGTAGCCATTTCAAAGACATCTTCATTACGAGACCCTCCAGAACTGCTCGAGGAATCTCATATCGCTGTCTAGGAAGTTACGAATATCGTCCACACCGTATTTGAGTGCAGCGATCCGCTCGACTCCGCAGCCAAACGCAATACCGGAGTACTCTTCGGGGTCAAATCCAACCTCTCTTAGTACGTTCGGATCGATCACGCCAGCACCGAGGATCTCGAGCCATCCCTCTTGCCCACAGAACCTGCAGCCCTTGCCGTCGCACGCGTGACATGAAACATCGATCTCGGCGCTCGGTTCGGTGAAGGCAAAGAAATGCGGGCGAAATCTGGTACGCCTCTTCTCTCCAAAGATCTGATGGACGAAGAACTCGAGTGTCCCGCGCAGATCGGCGAATGTAAGGCCTTTGTCGACCGCAAATCCTTCTACTTGATGGAACACGGGCATATGGCTGGGGTCAGGTGTATCCCTGCGAAAAACCCTTCCTGGGGAGATGACATACAGGGGAGGCTTGCGCTCCTTCATCACTCTTATCTGAACCGGAGAAGTATGGGTGCGCAAAAGAAGATCGTCCCCGCCTTCTACATAGAATGTGTCCTGGGTAGACCGGGCGGGGTGCCCCGGAGGAGTGTTCAGCGCCGTGAAGTTGAAATAGTCCAGCTCGACCTCGGGGCCGTCCGCAATCTCGTAACCAAGACCAAGAAACACCTCGGCGATCTCGCGGTTGACCCGAGTGATCAGATGCTCACCCCCGAGGGTCGGCCGCCTTCCGGGAAGAGTCACATCAACCTTCTCGGTGGCTAGCGCAACATCGGCTTCTGCCCGCTTCAGATGGTCAGTGCGCTCGGTCAACAGTTGCTCAACAGCTTCTCTCACGGAATTTGCCTTCTGGCCTACGGACTTGCGATCCTCGGGTGGTAGCTGCCCCAAGGTTCGAAGGACTCCGGTGATCCGGCCCTTTCGCCCCAGCCAGCTGATGCGAAGGTCCTCGAGGGCTGCGATCGAGTCGGCCGCTTCGATCGCAGCCCTCGCCTCCGGCTCCATGCTCTCTATGTTCATTCGGATCCTTTCCTTTTTCACAAATAAAAAAGCGCCTCTCGCCCCATTGGGACGAAAAGCGCGAACTCTCCGTGGTACCACCCAGTTTGCCCGAACCTTGGTCCGGACCACTTGATCGAGCTGTATCGGGCCCCACCGCCTCTGACTACGTGCCTTGCGGCATTCACCAGGGGTGCTCGGAAGTGAACTTCGGTCTGCCTGCCATCACGTCACTCTCAGCCTACGATGACGACTCTCTAGGAACGGTGGTTCAGACTTACTCTCTCCGTCGTTGCATCAACTATTCATGTTGTGCCAGCAATTATACGTTTTTCCAGGTGGAATGAAAGGTTCTGCGCGAGACTAGAGTCGGCCCATTCCCTGGCGGGCGGCTGGATTGATGATCCTACGTCCTAGCTTGTACGCGAGCAGAGTGGCGAAAATGGTCGCGACTACTCCCAGTATTCCGGCCCGTAACAGCGATGAATACACGGATCCATACGTCTCTTCGGGACTCTGGGTGAGCAGGATATGCCAGGTCTTTCCACCGAAATCATCGCTATCACCGACATCGCTCAGCTTCACAGAAGCGTATCCGGCAACTGAGTTGCTACCACCGTGAGGATTGTAATCCGTTATCGCCCACCCAGAGGATGTGCCCACAACAGCATGCAGAAGATCCTGCTCCACCTGATGGGTGTTGGGAGCAAAGACCGGACAAATGACCACGGCTCCATCGGAATCGACCAGCATCGTATGCCCGGTCTCGCCGACATCGACTCCGGTGATGGAAGCCAACATACCTTGCAGCTCCATCCGAGCACGAAGAGCTCCGACCGTCTTCCCGTCGACCTGCACCGGCGCGGTAAGGTCGATGACCGGGCGGCCGTCAGGATAGCTGATGTCGCCAAAACTTATTTGACCCGAGTCCGACCTAATGGCCTTGTCCACCCAGGGAGCCGGGTCCCCAGGGTCATCTACTGTCGAGGTGACCATCGATCGGTCCACCCCGGCGAGTTGGATTCGCGACAGCACACCGTCGCCGAGTTTCATGGACTCCGCAAAATGATCTGCCACTCCATCCCGGTCCAAGTCGGAGCCGCCATCAATGAACAGCTCACGTACGTCAGGAGAGATTGCGAGATTCTTTACGATCGAGGTCTGCCTGGCCAGCGCCGAGTCGGTCTTCTGTGCGGTCTGCATGGCTATCTGTTCGAAATTCGGGCCCTGCGAGTCCTGTACTGCCGCTGTGCCGGCTAAATAGGTGATGAACAGCCCGGCGATCAGCAGTATGGAAGCGATAGCCGCCGTAAAGGTGACTACAGACATCTCAAGCTGACGCTTTCGTTCCGTCTGCGCCTCGCTCAGGATCATGACTCTGTAGCCGGCTCCTCGAACCGTCTCGACCAGGTCCTTCTTGCCGATAGTCCCAAGTTTTTCACGCAGGTATCTGATGTAGACATCAACAATGTTGCTCTCAGGATCAAAATCTAGTCCCCATACACCCGCTAGCAGCTTCGCTCGGGTCAGGACATGATTGGGGTTGGCCAAGAAATACTCGAACAGCGCCATCTCTTTTGGAGTAAGTGAGACTTCGCTGCCGCCGAACAGGACCGTCCTAGTCTCAAGGTCTACCGACATGTCCCCGGCTCGAAGAATCTTGGCACCGTCTTGCGGCACTACGGGTAGTAGAGTTCGAAGCTTGCCCGAAAGGTGGTCCAGAGTGTAAGGACGTTCGATCTGATGAGGCACCATACCGGCGTCCCGAAACACCGCTTGTCCATCCATTCCCGGATCGGACACATAAAGTACGGGGAGGCCAACGTTATAGGCTCCGAGCTCACGGAGCGTGTCAAGATTAGCGTTCTCAAGTCCCACCGAATCGACGATAGCGAGGTCGATATCACGCAGCTTCGCGTCGTCCATCGATGAGTCGGACAGATCACCCAATACGGTAGTAAACCCCTGCGACTTGAACCTCTTCTCGAGAGAGCTCGTGTCGCGCTTCTTCAGTCCGACAATCAGTATTCGCACTAAGCGGATTCCTCCGTAGCTATCTACACCCGTGTACAGTCTACTACGGCAGCAGCCGCCCTTCGACTTAGAGGCAGAAGTAAAAGGTTCTCCCTCATCGGCTCGGGGAGTAGGCGTGAATATACTTCCGCTGGACCTCTTCACTGCACTGCTGAAGAAGGACTAGAGCGATGTATTTTGGTTCGAATGGACGAGAAAGAATTCTGATGCCCACTTCGGACAATAGTCGATCAGCCTTCTTGAGGTTGCAGCTACTACATGCAGTGGTCACATTGTCCCAGCGGGTAAGACCACCCCTAGACATCGGTATCACGTGCTCGCGGGTCAGCCGCTCGCTCTTCTTTAGCCCATGCTCCGGGCGACCACAGTACTGGCAGGTGTGATCGTCCCTGGCGAACAGGATCTTGTTCGTGATCACACTGCGCATTCGACGTGGAATCCTCACATAAGTGACCAACCTGATCACGATGGGATAGGGAAACTCTTGATCGACTGAGTGAAGACGCGCAGAGACGTGCTGCTCGACGATTTCCGCTCTATCCCGAAGGACAAGCAGGAGGGCCCTTTTCACCGAGACGAAGTTCATCGGTTGATAGGTAGCATTGAGGACAAGTGTCCTAGACATTGCTTCTCCACATAGGCTTAGGCTTCAGCTGAATTGTAACCGAGGTAATGCCAGCTTTTCCAGTTGCTGGTTATGGGCAAGTATTCACGTATAATTACACCGTCAGCCCATCGGACGTGAGGTTACGAATTGAACGATTCCGGTTCCGAGCAAAATGATCAGTCTCTAGGCGGCAAGGTTTCTGAACTGCTGGACATGATCTCGACATATACGCGTGAACAGGCCGAGCTCATCATTGAGACAAAGGTCTCGGCTCCGATTAAAAGTGCAGCCAAGATCTTCTTTTCGAGCATTCTCGCGGCCGGCATACTTGGCCTTGCCGCAATCTTCCTGGCTGTCGCGGTCTTTCTTTTGCTACTGGAATTCATTCCTGCATGGATCGCCCTGGGCTTGGTGGGTCTTCTTCTTGCCGGCATCGGCGCGGCAGTCATAATACTGGGGAGAAAATGACACCACAGAATGTGACTCCGAATGACATCGGATCTAAGATCGATGAGTTAAGTGAGCATGTCAAAGCACACGTCACTGAGCCCAAGGCCGAAGTGGTCCGAAATTTGGTGATCGGGGTCGCTGTTATCGTAGTCGTTGCCTACGCAATGGGCCGCGGCAGTGGCAAGCGCAAATACCGCTCACGATAGAATCCCCCCGCCTAGTACTGAATCACCCTCGTAGAACACGACTGACTGACCAGGGGCGATCGCCTGGATGTCTTCTTTGGAACTTACCGAGACACTAGAGCCATCATCCGAGACACTCTCCAGTGTCACTTGGTATAGCTCCCCCCGATATCTGGTCTGAGCCAAAGTGGCCATTCCGGCGACTGGTTTCTCAACGTCGATCCAATTACAGTCATCTGCCGAAAACTGTCTGGTGTTGAGGTGTTCTTTATCCCCGATAATCAACTGATTGGTGTCATGATCGATCGCCACCACATACGAAGGGCTCTGGCGCGAGACCGGGAGGCCTTTTCGTTGTCCGACCGTATAGGCAAACAGGCCATCGTGTGCTCCGAGGACCGTGCCCTCAGTGTTCACAACATCGCCGGGTGAGTCTTTAGCGCCAAAGTGACTCTTCACGAAAGAGACGTAGTCGCCTCCGTCCACAAAGCAGATGTCCTGACTATCAGCTTTGTCGGCCACCGGCAGCCCGATCTCACGCGCGATCTCTCTGGTCCTCTCTTTTGTCATCCCTCCCAAAGGGAGCCAAGCCCGCTCTAGCTGCCACTGGGTCAAAGGATAAAGCGCATACGACTGATCTTTTGTAGGGTCCAGTCCGCGCCGCAGTGAGTACCTACCGGAACCGGGGGCCTTTACGACCTGGGCATAGTGTCCGGTCGCAACCTTCTCGGCCCCTAAAGCCTCGGCCTGGGTAAGAAGAACCCCGAACTTTATCCATTGGTTACATCTGATGCACGGGTTCGGGGTGCGGCCGGCTAGATACTCTCGCCCAAATTCCTCGACGACCGTGCGAGAGAACACATCACGATAGTTGAGAACGTAATGAGGGATACCCAGAATGCCAGATACCTTCTTGGCGTCCTCAACCGCCCCAAGCGCACAACAATTCTTGTCCGATTGCTGCTCAGAGGTGTCATCATGAGGCCAGACATTCATCGTTATACCTATAACGTCATAGCCTTGTTCTTTTGCTAAATAGGCGACTACCGAGGAGTCCACTCCCCCGCTCATCGCAACCACGATCTTCATTCCTTGAGTCTAGCAGCTCAGGCAAACTCTCCTTTCAGGTACTACAATCATTAGAGGGCTGATGATGCTGCAGGGACCCAGCCCGATTGGAGGCTTCAGTGAAAGAATCTGCCTACTCACTTTTCCAAAGAGGCTGTGAGCTGCTTGAGTCCGGCAATCCCGCTCAGGCTGCGATTTTGCTTGAAAAAGCCAGTCTGCTAGAGCCGGAAAAAGCCTCGATACACGAAGCACTTGGTAGGGCCTACTTCAACTATGGCCAGACTGAACCGGCGCATGAACATTTCGCGAAGGCAGTGGATCTCTACCCCTCTGACGACTACGGTCACTTCTGTCTAGCAATGAGCAATTACCGTCTAGGTAGAGTCATGAACGCACTGAAACACATCAAATTAGCCCTCGCCATGAAGCCTGATTCTGAGCTCTATCAGGAACTTTCCGGTAGGCTCCAGCGGCGAGCAGAGCTTTCTTCCTGAAAACTGGCGATAATGACAGCCTCACGGGGTATAACGAAATGAGTACGGCTAGCTATCATGCGGAGGCATCCATTGATAAGTAGTGTCAAAGTCGACCAGGTCGGTAATCCGACGAACTCCTCGGAGGCGTTCTCATTAAGTCTCACCTGCGAATGCGGCAAGAATATCGAACTCCACTCGGTCGACAACGGCCACCCGGCATACTGTTCACACTGTGAACTCGCGTACTACCTTAGATTCCACGACAATCATTACCATGTGCGATCAGAGCACATGAGTCGGCAAGAGATACTGCAGGAGAACTACGGACAGCTGACTCACGCTTAGAGAGGAAACCTTTTCGCGGCCGAGCGCATCCTAACAAAACCATGAGTCTAGATTTAATAATCGATAGAGAGCTCTGCTCGAAAGCAATGTGCGACAAGTGTTATGCGAACCAACACTGCCCTTCCTGGGCGTTGATGAAGATCGATCCCGAGGAGCCAGTCACACTACAAAAGGATCTGTGCAGCTACTGTGCCAGGTGCATCCCTTATTGTAAGGGTCAGGCTCTGTCGATCCAAAGAACAGACAGTGACTAGGTGGTGTGCCTTTGCCTAAAAGCCTCATACAGAACTAATGAACAGGCTACACCCACGTTCAACGATTCCACTGAACCCAGCATTGGAATCGTTACCCTGATATCTGCGGCCTCTATGCCAATACCCGGAACCCCGGAAATCTCAGCCCCCACAAGGAACAAAGAGGGCTGTGTCAGGTCCACGTCGGTCAAAGGCTCCCCGCCCTCGACAACAGTGGTCACGACTTTTAGACCGGCAGTCTGGGCAAAATCCAACTGACCTTCAATATTCAGTCCAGTCCCGAACGGGACCCTCAGTAGTGAGCCCATGGTTGATCTGACTACTTTGGGGTTATACACATCAACGGTCCCCGGAGACGTCAGAACTCCTCCGACGCCGAAAGCCTCAGCCGTTCTGACGATGGTTCCCAGATTGCCCGGGTCATGAACCTCTATGCAGCCAAGAAAGACATCAGAAAGACCCTCGGCATTCTTAGGAGAATCCTCGGCCTCGGCTTCCCTGGCGACTCTGCGAGCCGCGCGCTTAAGGGTCTTCATGTCCTGCTCGATCTGTCGCACGATCGCACAGGCGGGTGCTGGCGATTCAGTCGTGCACACCCTGGCCATGGGCTCAAATGAGAGAACGTTGACCTCCGGAATATGAGCTGCTCCGTAGGCAAAAGCGGAATCCATGACTGACTCGAACCGTTCAACCGCGTCTTCTCGCACCAAAAGGCGCTCGACCCTTCCAGAGCCGAGCGCCTCAATGACAGAGGTCTCGCCCTCTACCAGGAAGAGACCGGATTCCGATCTGGTCCTACGCTGGTGGAGCTTCTGTGCCTCTTTGACTATATGGTTATGAACGCTCGTAATGCGCTGCCAATCGCGGATCATTAGCAGCTCACCCGTTCAACTATTTTACCGCGACCCTGCCTGAGCCCGTTACCGGTGCCACAGGATCGACCGTCTTCGGGAAAGCCACGCCGGCCTCACCTGATTCGATCTTCTTCTTGGCGAGTTCGCAAAGCTTGCCGAATCCTTCTGGATCTGTGACGGCAAGCTCAGATAGCATCTTGCGATTGACCTCTACCTCAGCCGCCTTCAATCCTGCGATAAGCAGGCTGTACGACAAACCGTTCTGGCGTGCGCCTGCATTGATGCGGCGGATCCATAGACGACGAAAATCACGCTTCCGAGCTTTTCTGTCTCGGTAGCTATATGCGAGCGAGTGCATGACTTGCTCATTGGCGGCACTGAATGTGCGGCTTTTCGCGCCTCTATATCCTCGGGCTAAGCCCAGGACCTTTTTTCTCTTCTTCTTAGCGTGGATAGCTCTCTTTACTCGAGCCATATACGCTCACCTCCTAATTCGGACTAACGTGTCGGTGTCTGTATCAGACGCCGAGCATCTTCTTAGCGGCACGTTCGTCCGCTGGGCTTACTACTGTCATCTTGGAGAAGCCTCTCTTCTTTTTAGGGCTCTTCTTCTCCATGAGGTGGCTGGCAAATGCCTTACGGCGACGGACTTTTCCATTACCCGTGACCTTAAAGCGCTTTGCCGCGCCTCTATGAGTTTTCATCTTTGGCATAACGACTCTCTTTCCGACCTATGTGGCGATTAGGACTTGTCCTCTTTGGACTCTTCCTCGGTGTTGGACTCAACACCCATTTTGTCCAAAATCGCATCTGTTTCACTGGGAGCATCCCCGTCATCAAACTTCTCAGCCCTTTTCGCCGCTACTATCGCGGGATCCGGGGCGATCATCATAACCATGTTACGACCGTCCAACTTGGGACGTGACTCAACTGAGCCAAGCTCAGAGATGTCATTGGCAAGTCGATCCAAGATCTCTTTGCCAATCTCTGTGTGGACCATCTCGCGTCCACGGAACATGATTGTTGCTTTGACCTTGGCACCTTTTTTCAGGAACCTCACCACATGCTTCTTCTTGGTCTCGTAGTCATGCGGATCTATTTTCGGCCTAAACTTGATCTCTTTGATCGTGATAGTTGTCTGGTGCTTTCTGGCCTTCTTGGCCTTCTGCTCCAACTCATACTTGTATTTGCCGTAATCCATGATTCGGCATACAGGCGGATTGGCTTTCGGAGCCACTTCCACGAGATCGAGACCTAGATCGTTGACGATTCGAAGAGCTTCCTCTCGAGTCTTCTCACCGATCTGGCCCCCATCCTGACCAACCAGGCGAACCTTTGGGGATCTAATCCTCTCGTTTACACGAACGTCGGAAATTCTACTTTCACCTCCTGCGATGCATAGACAACAAAAAAGGCGGCCAAAGCCGCCTTAACACAATCGAAAGCCGCCTCGTAAGACATCTTCGATCTTTTAACCTTACGAGCTAGGGACCTTTATCTCGTAGTCCTTTCGGACTTTGAGGACCTGCTGCTAGGTGAGCCGGCAACGGCTACTTTACCTTTATTAGATTCCGGAGAAGTATATGCCCTGAGGGGGCACCCGTCAATACTAGGAGCGCGGCATCCGCAGATCTGGGGAGATTCTCTCAACTGCTTCTTCCAGCGCGATAGAGCCCCAATCCTCACCCGTCCTCTGGCGAACCGCAACGGTCCCTGCCTCTTCTTCTTGATCCCCGACCACCAACATGTATGGGACCTTCTGAAGCTGATGATCGCGAATCTTCTTGGACACTGACTCACTTCTACCGTCCACGGAAATTCTGGCATCTATCTCGTTGAATCGATCGCGCACTTTGTTGGCGTACTCGATGTGACGGTCCGCAACAGGAACGACGGCGATCTGCTCAGGCGAGAGCCATGCCGGGAACGCACCGCCATGATGCTCGATCAAGGCTCCAATGAATCTTTCCATCGAGCCGAGGACCACCCGGTGGATCATCACAGGCCGATGCTGCTCGTTGTCTGCTCCGATGTAGTTCAGATCGAACCTCTCCGGAAGGTTGAAGTCCACCTGGATGGTAGGCCCCTGCCACAACCTGCCGATGGCGTCCTTGAGCTTCACGTCGATCTTAGGACCATAGAAAACGCCTTCGCCCTCGTCGACCGTGTACTCGATGTCGTGGTGCTCCATGGCGGTTATCAGGGACTTCGTCGCCTTGTCCCAGTTGTCATCGGTCCCTACAGACTTTTCAGGACGAGTCGAGAGCATTACCTTCCATTCGTCGAAACCGAAGGTCTTTAGACAATAGAAAGCGAAGTCCAGCACATCGATGATCTCTTTATCAAGGTCAGCTGGGGTGACGAACAGGTGCGCGTCGTCCTGGGTGAACCCTCGAACACGTAGCAGCCCATGAAGGACACCACTGCGCTCATGACGATAAACAGTTCCCAACTCGAATAGGCGCAGCGGTAGGTCACGGTAGCTGCGAGTGTGGCTACTATATACGTACACGTGAGCAGGACAGTTCATCGGTTTGATACCGTACTCTTGCTCATCGATATCAAAGAAATACATGGGGTAGCCCATCTGATAATGGCCGGAGGTCTTCCATACATCAGTCTTCATGATGTGGGGTGAGATGACCGGGTCATACCCACGTTTTCTATGTTCACGTCGCAAGAAGTCTTCGATCACAAAACGAAGTGTTGCACCTTTGGGGTGGTAGATAGGAAGTCCGGCGCCCAGTGACTCGTGAATCGAGTACAGATCCAGCTCTTTACCCAGCTTTCGATGATCCCTTTTTCCGGCCTCTTCCAACCGCTCTAAGTGCTGTTTGAGAGCCTTTTTGTCGGCGAACGAGGTGCCGTATATGCGCTGTAGCATCGGTCGACTCTCGTCACCGCGCCAGTATGCTCCGGCGATGGAAAGCAGCTTGTACACCTTGAGGCGACCGGTTGATGGTACGTGCGGACCACGACACAGGTCGACGAAATCGCCTTGCCTATAGACCGTGATAAGTTCGCCTTCTGGCAGGTCCTCGATCAACTCTACCTTTAGGTCCTGCCCCATCTCTTTGAACATCTCGACTGCTTTTTCACGAGAAAGTTCTTCTCGAATGATCTCGGTGTTTCGACCCGCGATCTCTTTCATACGCTTCTCGACCTTCTGGAGGTCATCGGGGGTAAGAGTGCGTGGAAGATCAAAGTCATAGTAGAAGCCGTCCTCAATGGACGGACCAATGGCCAGTGAAGCATCGGGGAATAGTTCGGTCACCGCCTGCGCCATTAGGTGCGCGGTGGAATGGCGTAGTATCTCGATTCCCTCGGGTGTTGATAGTGTCACTATCGCGATTTCAGCGCCTTCGGTCACTGGAGATCCAAGGTCAGTCAGCTCCCCATCGATCTTCACAGCAACAGCTGCTTCTGCGAGGCGTGGCCCGATGGCCATGGCCACATCAAGCCCCGTGGCTCCCGCAGGCAGACTAAGCTCAGTGCCGTCTGGCAGTCTTACAGTCATTATTTCCTCACTCCGTATGGATCGCCGAAGGGCTGAGATTCCTGGTAGAACAATACCCCAAACCCTACCGCTAACAATCCGAATATTAAAGAGGTCGAACTATCGTAGGTACTTTGCATGTATCCCACTTGAATGCTAATATTCTGCCTCGAGCAGGTCATGCGGAAGTAGCTCAGTTGGTAGAGCATCACCTTGCCAAGGTGGAGGTCGCGAGTTCGAGTCTCGTCTTCCGCTCAAATATTGACCGATATTGAGTCTGTACTCTTTTTGGCGACGTGGCCGAGTGGTTAGGCAGAGGTCTGC
>JAUVYG010000079.1 GCA_030603185.1 Actinomycetota bacterium
TCGAGGCAAGTTCAACTATTTCCGTGAAGGAGCTGCAGGAAATGGTGGTTTCGATGGAGCCTATCACCGCGGATAGCCGTCTCTTCGACGGTCTCGAACATGGGAGCGGGCACCTTCACTAGGTCCGTAAACGGGAGGGGGCGCATACGATGAGCGAAGAGTCTCAAAACACAGAGTTCCAACCGAGAAAATTCTTTGCTTCGTTGTGGCATGTAACGGCGGGTCTTACCGCACGATCCTATGGCTTCTTCGAGGATCTATCGCGAGAAAAGAAGTACTGGCCCTCTGTCATCTACTACCTTGTACTCGGAACCCTCGCCTTGCTTGGGGTGGCAGCTCTCATTGCAATCGCTGCCCTGGTGTTCGGGATTCCCCAGGAGCTATCGGATCTAAATATCCCCGGTTGGGTGCTGCCAGTAGTGATCGCGATGGGCGTGCTTTTTGCTCCGATTTCAATGCTTGCCTCGGTTGGCCTCCTGCATCTCGGAATACTCATCTTTGCCAGCGCCGACAACAAGGGCTTCCACCTCTCATGGAAGATCTACTTCTATGTGTCCGGCCTGCTCGCGATCCCGTCGACGGTTTTGTTTATCTTCTCGTTCTTCGTCCCTGGACTAAGCCTACTCACTGCGGGCTGGGTAATCTTCCTGCTGATGGCAGGAGTGAAGATCCTGCACGACACCTCTTGGGGCAGGGCTGCACTGGCCGTGCTCATCCCTCAATTCATCATTGGCATTGTTGTGGGAACGATAGTTGCCGTTGTTACATTGGCCGCGCTCATATTCTTTCTGATAGCCGGTCCACTCGGCGACATAGATTTCGAAGAAGGGACACCGCAAGCCTCGTACGAAGAGATTCAAGAAGTCTACAATGAGGTACCTTTACTCCCCACTGAACTTCCCCAGACTTTCGAGGGTGGACAAGTTTTCAGCTGGGTCGAACTTCTCGGTGACCGCCCAGATGATTATGGAATCTGGATCGAGTACGAGCGCGTGAACAGGTTCCAGGTCATCCGAGTAGAGCAGCACCCCGCCAAAGGGCGCATACCTGAAGGTGAGCTCCAAAAGGGAACCATTATCAATGGCATCACAGTCTATGAGTCTATTCCCCGGATGAACCGAGGGAGTGAGACCATCCACCTTCGAGCGAACATTGACGGAATCCGGGTAGAGATCGAGGGAGACGTCCCCCAAGAGCAACTACTCAAAGTCATGGGATCGATGGAGCCGATCACCGGCGACACTGAGGTGTTCACCGGCGAGTGGTCACCTGAGATTGCCACTCCAAACGCGCTGAGTGTGAATTGAACAAACGGAATTTGGTGGTCGGCGGTGTGCTGCTGGTAGCGGTCGTAGCCTCTACTATCCTCTTCAGCAAACCACTTTACGATTGGAGCTATCAAACAGTGACTGGCAAACGTAGCCTCGCTAGTGCCATAGCGGATGTTGGTCAAGGCGCCGATGATCGACTCAGACCCTACTTCGATGATGCGGACGTCTCATACCCACCGGCTGAGATTGCACTCATAGGCCTCAAGGATGAGCGAGTACTCGAGATGTGGGCGCGAAACACCAAGAACGACCCCTGGACGCAGGTGCATACGTACAAGGTTCTTGCTGCCAGTGGTGATCCTGGACCAAAACTGATGGAGGGTGATCGACAAGTGCCCGAAGGTCTATACGCCACGACCTTCCTCAATCCCAACAGCCAGTCGTATCTCTCGATAAGACTCGGGTATCCCAATGAATTCGACCAAGCTATGGGAGCAGCCGACGGCAGGACAGATCTTGGCGGCGATATCATGATTCACGGCAAGAATATCGCCGCTGGTCGAGCAGCCTCGATCGGCTGCCTAGCGGTTGATGATCCGGATATTGAAGAGCTGTTCACCTTGGTCCACCGCGTAGGCCTAGAAAATACCAAGGTGATCGTGGCACCCAGTGATATGCGCGCTCATGACGCCGTCACAGACATGAGCGCGTCTCCCGAGTGGACCCCGGAACTTTACGAAACAATCCAGGCAGCGCTGGAGCCCTTCAAGTCCTGACCTGGCGATTTGCTAACATCTCGGCCTGGTGCAATCGTTGTCATTAGGGAATTGTGAGAATCGGGGGACGCAAATCTTGAGTAGTCGGTCTCGAACCATCGCCGTAATATCTGCTGCACTGATTCTGAGCGTTGTCCTTGTGGTATCCGGGGTGAGGTACGAGTCGGCTCGACTGTCCGCCGAGGCAAGAGCCATCGACTTCTTCGAAGATTCGATCGAGAGACTCTCTAAGGAACCACCAGGGGACGATCCTCTCCCTCATCCGACGCCACCGGATGCAATCGAGAGTGACGATCCAGACCCTACACCGCCCACACCTATCATCCCCGTCAGCCCCGATGCTGTACCCGTAGATCCCAGCCGGTTCGATTTCGATCCGAAAGCAGGAGTCGTCCGCACCTTCGACGTGAATGGCAAATTGTCAGGCAGCGTAAAGCTTGAGGGTGCCGGCTGGAAATACTTGGGCTCTGCAGTTCAGGACCTTCTCGTGTTCATTCAGGCTCCAGAACCTGGCTCCTACCACTCAGCGGTGATCAATGTCGAGACCGCCACATTATCTGCAATTGAGCAGCATCTAGGATCACCTGGCGGCAAAAGCGTGGCGTGCCAGGGCAGGATCTACTCCCCCTCCCCATGGGATACCTACGATGATTCGCAGATCTATGCCATCTCCGGAGAGGACGGAAGCGCCATTCCGCTGGAAGTACCCAGATACACTGGTGGCCCAGAATACCCTCATATACTGGAGGCAGCCGCATGCCTGGGAGACGGCCACTTAGTCGTCAGGGCCCTCGAAGGTGTCCAAGAGGATTGGACAGACATCCTGTATGGGATTCTTTGGCTGCGTGCACCGGGTGCTCGGGACTTCAAAAACCTCATCGAGCCGCAATCCAGCGAGAACTTTGAGGGCTACGAACACATCGTGGCCTCAACATCCGATTCGACTACCTTCTTTGCCTACGAGCGCCGCACAAGAATCATTGATCCCAACACGCGCGGGATCGTCCACAAGATCGAGGCCTTTTCAGACGGCAAGCTCAAATGGAGCCAAGAGTTGTCGGCAGATGCTGGATATCACGCACGCATTGGAGCTGAAAAAGACGGGGTGATACAGGTCGAGTTCTTCGGTAGCCTGGATGATATCGCTGGCGATGCGGCTCCCCTCAGCGTATTCCAACTGGACGCAGAAACCGGCGAGAACCAAGGGGAGCAATGAACCAAAAACAGCTGCAAGTCTTGATAGTCGTGGTGTTGGCGCTGGGGACCAGCGCGGGGATGATCCTGCTAAAAAGCGTTTCTGCTGACGGGGTCGTGTACACGCATCCGTTCAAGAAAGTCAGCGCATTCCCTGATCCCAACCACGAATCCCAAAGTTCGTGGCAGATGGCTTCAGGCGATTCAGTGGCCGACGGCGGGTCCGACCCCCAGGCAAGCGGTTCAAAAGCTCACGCGCGCAAATTTCTTCCACCCGAAGCCATGCCGCCTACCCCTAAGTCACCTGCGGCAGAGCCCGAGATTGAAATTCATTCCGACGGCTTCGTAGTGGACAGAACCACCGGACTGATCACAGTCTACGACGACCAAGGCAACAAGCTCGGACAGGTGGATCTTGATGAGAGTGGATGGAGGTACATGGGATCAGCGGTTCCCGGGTCCCTGGTTTTTGTGAACATTCCGAAAAAGGACGAATTCCGAGCAGTGGTCATCGATCACGAGACAGCGTCTATCACCCGACAAGGAGAATACGAGGGCAATCCCGGAGGATACAGTTCTGCTTGCGGGGGAAGAATCTACTCCCCCTACCCTTGGGGATTTTTCGAGGTACCAGAGATATACGCACTGTCCGGAATTGACGGTAGCTCGACTACGATAGTGGTTCCAAAGGCGCATGAAAGCCCCGACTACAAGATGGAGATCGAGGTAATCGAGTGCCTCGACGACGAGCAGCTATTAGTCCGCACCCTAGAGTCGATCAAGCCCAACAACCTAGAGGAACGCACGGACCGATTGTGGTTCTACAATATCGAGCGCGGCGAGTTCCAGGCCCTCACCGAACCCCAGAATTCGGCATATGGTTCCGGCTTCACACAAATACTCAAGTCCAACAGACACTCCGGGACCTTCTATACCTACGAGCACCGCGGATGGGACCTGTGGGAAGAAGGCCCGGTGGTTCATACAATAAAAGCCTTCCGGAACGGAAAGGTTCTTTGGAGTACTGACCTGCCTCAATCAGAAAACGCCAATGCCCCGGCGACGGTGGATGATCCGAACAGGCAGGACTACAAGGGGAGAATAGTCGAAGAGATAGGCGGCATGCTATTAGTCGATGTCTTTGAGGCGATAGCTCTGCAGACCGGTGAAAGGTTCTCACTTTGGCCCAATGACCTCAGAAGGGATCTCTCAAAACCACGGTGGCACCCACAAGCCCTATCCACTTTTCAGATTAACGCCGATAACGGTGAAATCAGGTCTCAAGCCCCTGGCAGCGTGAAGTAGAACTCAGTTCCTTGTCCGAACTTGGATTCGACCCAGATCCTTCCCCCGTGGCGCTCGATGATCCTTTGCGATACAGCCAGTCCGATACCGGTGCCCTCGGCAGCAGCATCTCTGCCCCGATGGAAGATCATGAACACCTTTTCAAGGTCGTCCTCATGGATGCCGGTACCGTTGTCGCTGACCCTGAAGGTCCAGGTGTGATTATCTTTTTCAGCCGAGATATCGATCTGTAGATTTCTTGGGCTTCGGAATTTAATCGAGTTATCGATCAGGTTCTGGAAAACCCGGATGATCTGCGACTGGACATCCTTGAGGCCTACCGACGTCTTCAAATATCGGTGGTCGATAAAGGCCCTGGAATAGATTTTGCAGTCCTTCCAAAGGCGACCTTGATGGCGGGATTTTCGACCGCCCACAGTCTTGGTGCGGGTTATCAAATAATGCTTGATTCATGTGACTACCTGTACCTGTTCACTGAGTCGGGTCGTACTGAACTTGTGCTTGTGTATGATAGTTCTGCAGGGGAAATCGATGAGCTCGGTTTTGGTGAGGTATAGAGTTGGCCAGTCTATTCTTTAAAGCTGCCAGAGTTGGAATACCATTCGGACTCGCCTTCTGGGTGTTCGAGTCATTCTTCCATGTGTATGTACTAGGCGACGGCACCCTGGAACAGCAGCTGTTTCGCCCTCAGCTTCACGAGCTTTGGATGCGCCTCCTTGTACTCATCTCTCTCACGGCATTCGCCGTTTACGCCGCTTCATTGTTTCAGGCCCAGAGCAGAATAGAAGAGGTCAGCGATGAAGCGACCGAACTACGTAAAGCTCAAGAGGCGCTTGCTGTTAGCGAGGAACGGTTCCGCAAGGTATTCGAGCAGTCTCCCGTAGGAATAGTCATTGCCGACACTGAGCTCAAGATTCTGGATTCCAATCCGGCCCTTCAACAGACTTTCGGATTCACAGCTGAAGAGTACCGCGGGCTTACGGTCCCGGAGCTATCTCACCCAGATGACATGACCCACAATCAAACCCTCGTGGACGAAACCCTGGGAGGAGGCGCACCCGGATACGAGCTGGAAAAGAGACTGTTGTCAAAAACTGGTGCCGAGATGTGGGGTCATGTCCGAGCATCACTGGTACGCGACTCTAAGGGAAATCCTCAGTACTTCGTCGGAACTATCGAGGACGTCACCCAAAGAAGAAGAGCTGCACAGCTAAGCGAGGCACTCAATGCCCTGAATCCAAGTATCATGGCAAGCCTTGACACCGACTCTATCCTGATGACAGCCGCTTCCCAAGCATCCCGCGTTCTGGGGAGCGATTCGTGCGCAGTGACCCTACTAGAGAATGACGAGTGGCACTACGCATTCAGTGAAGACGTCCCCATCGACACTAAGGAAATACGATTCTCTTCATCGTCAATGACCCACCAACGAATCATGCTGGGCACCAGCGGCCTCTTCGCCCAACAGTCCATAGCTGACGAGGACAGAATATCTGACGATCCGATCAATGCCTTTGGGGTGGGGTCATTGCTCAGCACCCCGATCACCAAGGGTGACAAAGTCGTCGGCACGATCGATTTCTACTATCACAGCATGAAACGAGAGGCGTTCAGTGATATGGAGCTGGATTTTGCCCGCAAGCTGGGGATATCAGTGTCACTTGCACTGGCCAACGCAGATATACTTGCCGGGGAACGTCACATTGCCACCAATCTTCAAGAAGCGCTTGAGCCCAAGCTTGCACCGATCGCCGATCTTGAGCTTGGGCATATATACAGATCGGCCACCGAGATGGCTCGCGTCGGGGGCGATTTCTATGATGCGTTCGACCTCGACGCAAATCGTGTGGCACTGGTCATCGGGGATGTATCAGGCAAAGGCGTCGAGGCGGCCAGATTCACCGGTCTTCTTCGGCACACGATCCGAGCTTACAGCTATGAACACACTTCACCCGCCGAGGTAATGACCAGCTGCAACCTGGCGATACTACCAATCGTGCCTGGCTCGATGTTCGCGACAGTCTTCATGGGAATCTTTGATAAGAAGACATGCAAACTGACTTACTGTTGTGCCGGTCATCCACCCCCCATTATCGTTAACCAGCGGGGCGTTCAGCCACTGCCATTGACCCGGTCACCGATAGTCGGGGCCTTTAAGGACATGGAGTTTCACGAGAAAGAGATCGAACTTGGCATGGGTAGTTCGCTCTTGATGTATACGGACGGAGTCACTGAGAGCAAAGGAAGTGAGGGCCTTCTGGGCCAAGAGGGTCTCGAGACCGGGCTGCGAAATTTGCTTCAAACAAGGACAGCCGACTTACCGGCTGCGGTCTATGAACTTGTAGAGAATTACTCCACCGGCGACCTTGGGGACGACGTTGCGATTCTCGCCGTCTCACCGCAATGCGACTGCGCTAGCTGACATCTTCTTCCCTGAAGAGGGCGCCGGGAAAGGATGTCGTCGATGTTACTTTCCTTGGTCAGATACTCTTATCTGCATCGAGCCATCGAGTCTATACACCTGTACTTGGCATGAGCCCGCGTGCTTCACTCCATTGGCGGCTTTCCGACCACTTCACTAGAGGCATAGCCGGTCACAAGGGTAAATCCCTCATTAATATCAATCAGAGTGCCGTCTGCTTGAGGGCCCGGTGCAATGACTCTATAATTTCCGGATATGCCGCGTAGACATCGAACGCCGATTGCCCGACCACTTGACCAGGTTCCAGGCCGAGCGACTGTAGGCCATGGCCATCAGAGGGTGTAAAGAGAACAGCACAACAGGCGCGCGTGAAGTGACAGCTTTAAGCTGCTCGTATGCAGTTACTAGCGAGCTTTGCGCATTATTCTGTTCCATCTGTGGTTCGTTCCCTGTAGATCCTCAATCCAAAAGTCAAGATTATGGCTGCTGGATTTAGGGAATTAAGTTGTGATTAACGATTCATTCATAGATCCTGCGGGGAGTGCGGGCAAATGCAGACTCTAAAAATTAGTCAAGAGCTTGCGGCATCTACTGATGCCGTACTCCTGCAAGACGAGACCGGCGCCTTCGTAGACTGTAACCAGGCGGCCCTTGACCTGATGAAGATGACTCGCGAGCAGTTCATCAACATGACTCCGGACCAGATCTCTGTAGAGTTCCAACCGAACGGGCGCCGCTCTGAAGAGTACGCACTAGAGATGACGGCTCTGGGCAAAAAAGGATTCCACCGCTACGAGTGGACCTGCAAGAATCTCGAGGGTGGGGAGTTCGTGGTCGAGGTTTCTCTGATGCCGATCACCGTCAAGGGACGAGAGATGCTCCACTGCACATGGCGAGATATCACAGAAAGAAAACGGATCGATGCCGAGCTTCGCGAGAGCGAGACCACATTCAGGAACTTGCTCGAGGCATCCGCTGACGCCATTCTTCTGCAAGACGAGACCGCCGCTTTCGTAGACTGCAACCAGGCGGCCCTTGACCT
>JAUVYG010000056.1 GCA_030603185.1 Actinomycetota bacterium
GGGGTATGGCTGTCTGAGGTAATGGGGGGTTCCTTTGCACGGGAAAAGCCCTGTTACAATACGGGATGTGGGGGGGGCAACATTCTGTGTTGCGGGAAAAGTGACCTGCTCTATGAAAGTGTTTTGGGGGGCGATGGTCCGTTGAGGTGAGAGTTATGCCCCTTTTGGGCTCCCCTGATTCCAAAAACGGGGGTCTTTTCCGGCGAGCTTAGAGGTGGGTGGGGATGGGGTACATGCTTATGGTACGGATGACACTAAGTAGCGGGAGAAAGTGTACACTTGACACAAAGGCAAAAGCGTGGTATGATGTATGTAGTTGGGAGAGAGAGTGGTATCTGTTCACGAGACCCGCACTGGGGTCTGTTGGTTGGTGACTTAGGTGTTGCCACTTGGGGATTTGCTCAGCGCAGGAGGGGGCCTGGGCTCGCACATAATTTATGAGGGAGGTTTGCTATGCCGAGAGTGACACCGGAGGAAGGCGCCCGAAAGCTCATTGACCGAGCACGGGCGGCCGCTCCACACATTGCGGATCAGGTCCGCAAGGTCCAGGTCGCGCCGACTGAGATGGCTGCGCAGAAGATTGACAAGATGCGCACCAACTTCATCAGGTCGGTTGACGACGGGAAGGTTGAGCGTGGGCTGCGCCGGGTCAGTTTGAGCGACTGGCAAAGCGCCATGATCAACAAGGGTGTTCCGCGGATCACCCAGGGGCTCGAGCAAGCGGAGAGCAAGATCGTAGAGTTCAACCGTGAGTTCTACCCGCATCTGGATCGGGTGCAGGCCGAGGTCGAGGCCATGCCCGATACCACGCTCGAGGACAACATCGCTCGCGCTGTGCATAACATCCGGCGCAACGCCGAGTTCAAGCGCAGCTAGGCGCTCATAAGTCTACGAGGAGGACAAGCGAATGGATAACTATCGTGAAGTAGACCTTCTTCCCGTCAAGGCTGTGGGCGCTAGCGGGACTGAGACCATCGATATTGCTGTCACTGAACCTCTTACCAGTCTAGCCGTGTACTTCAAGGCTGTCAACGGTGCCGCTGTGGCTGATGCTGTACCGCCCGAGGGCTGCATTGACAAGATTGAGATCGTGGACGGTGGCCAGGTCTACTGGAGCACGACTGGGCCAGAGGCACTCGCTGCGTACGTCTACGAGACCAACAGGTGGCCTAGTGCGTGGTACGACGAGCGGCTCAGTGCTGGGCAGAACATCGACCTCCCGTTGCTGTTCGGGCGCTACATCGGCGACGAGGAGTACGCTTTCTCGCCGTCTCGGTTGCTCAACCCGCAGCTCAAAATCACCTGGTCGCGCAACGCATTGCATACTACGACCGGCTACCAGCTCGGTGTGCGAGTCAAGGCAATGCAGGGGGTCACGCCTCCTGCCAAAGCACTGATGGTCAAGAATGTCAGGTCCTGGACGTCTTCGGGCACTGGCATCGAGAGCACCGATCTTCCAGTGGACCTCAACTACCGCAAGCTGTACGTCCGTGCGTACGTTACTGTCCGTCTCTGGGCAGAGTTGCTGACCCACCTCAAGCTGGACTGTGACGTGGGCAAGCTCATCGTCTTCGACAAGTCCCAGTACGGATTCCTGGACCTGGTCAAGGACGCGTTCCCAGCCGTGTCCCACGGCGCCACTATCAGCATGGACGATGGGACGTGGAAGGATGCCTTTGTAGGCAACCTCGAGGGCTGTGCGGTGAACTCCGGTACCCTGGCGTACTTTGCCAATGCGTGGCACGCTTCTGCTGGTCGCTACTGGCAGTTGTCAAAGACTGATGCGGGTGGTGCTGCTGCTGACGTTTCCTCAGTGATCGACCTGCGCGGCTACCTACCGTGGTCCATCCTGTGCTACCCCTTTGGTCGTCAGCAAGAACCGGCGACCTGGTTCAAGGCCGGCAACTACGGCCAGGTAAGGTTGGAACTGACGCAGGGGGAGGCTGCCGTTCCGTTCGGCATCCTGCTCCAGCGTCCTACCACACTTCCGTAATCAGCAATGCCTGAGAGGGGGGAGGACTCTCGCCCCCTTCCCCCTCTCGCTGGAGGTCTAATGCCGCAATATGAACAGAACCAGATCCTGACCGAAAACCTGAAAGGGGTCAGTGACGCTGCAGGTGACCTGGTGCTGGAATCAAACCCTCGTAGACCTGGAGGTGTGCTGACCTTCGACATCGTGTCCTGCAGAACGCCTACGGCCAACGCTGTAGCGTCTATTGAGTTGGTGAGTGGTCCGGTTGTCCTGGGCATCAGGACGGTCAAGATGGTTACTGCCGACTGGTGGTACAAGACACGTGGGCCGGTGCGGATACCCTCCGACTTTGTTGTAAGAGTCACGTTCTCGGATACAACTGCAGCGGACCTATGCGAAGCAAGTGTCTACGGATGTGAATGTAGACCTGAATAACAGCAGGAGGTGGGATGCTGTTCAAGACCGATCTTCTAATCTCCATAGGTAAAACAAAGGCCGCGCCTGCCACAACTGAGATGAAGTTGTGCGTGGGGACCATCACGCGGTCTTTTGTGCTCTTCCCCGCTGGCTGCGCTGGCCTGGCCTGGGTTCAAATCTGGCTTTCCGGTCACCAGCTAATCCCCTGGCAACGTGGCGAGTGGCTTCGAGGTGACGACCACATCATCTGGGATTACTCACGCTACCCAGTTGGCGAGGAACCTCGATTGGTGAGGATCCTCGGGTACAATGAAGACACCGCGAATCCCCACACAATACAGGTGGGCATAGAGGTCTCAGCTCCTGCTGCACTCGAGGGTCTCCCACCACCTGAAGATTTGCTTCAGGAGCTGGGGCTTTTGTGAGAATCGGAGGTGTGTTGACATGTCGGGTATAACTAATCCAGCAGAACCGTTCTTCAAAGATGGAGGTTGGGGTTGGGATGGCACTTTGTGGCGCAAGCTGCCGATTACCTGGGGTTACTCAGGGATAATCAGAGAGGTTGTGGTTAACACCGAGGCCGCTGTTAATACAAACCACCTTCTTGGGGCTATCGTGGATACGGGAGAGGTGTGGGTGATCAATAGCATCTGTGGAGTGAATCAAACCACAGCGCCTTCACGTGTCATCATTCGGACTTTTGAAGCTCCTGATTACTTTAACATCGTGAGCTTTGAGACGGTCGCGCTAAGTGAATATGTCAACTGGAGTGGGTTTTTGCCTCTTGCTGCTGGGGATCGCGTTTGTGTGAGTTTCTACACCTGCGTAGCGGGGGATGATCTTTACGCAACGATCTTTGGCTACAAGATGAAGATCGCGGAGTAACGAGAGAAAACTATCATGGCTACTGGATTTCCTGATTGGCTAAGAGCAATGGCCCTGATGGGCGCGACCGCCACGGGCTATAAGGTCATAGCCGTGGACGTGGATGGCAACCTCAACATCTACATCAGAGGTGAAGATGATGAGGGTCTTTTCCATGTAGTCGCTGTGGATGGTGATGGCCAGATCATTATGGTCCCTCGTGGTGAATCTGGGAACTACATGGCTGTGGATGGCGCTGGCAACTTGGCGGCCATAATGATGGGCGATAAGGGCCTCGGTGTCCTGAAGGCCGTGGCTGTAGATGATGATGGCCAGATGATAATGGTTCCTCGTGGTGAATCTGGTTTCTATTTGGATGTAGATGCCGCTGGGTTCTTGTCCACAATCCTTAAAGGCTGGGACGGTTCTGAATACAAGCCCCTGCAGGTAGACGACGATGGCAAGCTCAACGCATTTATTTATGATACGGTTGATGCCTGGGCACAGACTAGTACAGTGGGTCTATCGGAGCTAGCCGCACGTTTGGGTAGTCCCGTTCGCTACGAACGAAGTGGGCAGGTGTACCTCATCGAAACATTCGAGAATGGCCTGCAACACTGGCAAGCCGAGGGGTTTGGTGGTGCTGGAGACGTAGGTCTCACGGCCGAAACTTGTGCTTCTGGAGGTTACTGTGTCAAGATGGTTGCGGGAAATACTGTACCTCACACTGCTGAGATGATCTTCAAGGGTGGCCTGCTACCTGCAGGTCGTATGGGTTTCAGTGCTGCATTTGCTCTGATAGATGAGGTGCAGTACATCAGTTTCCTAATTCGGGTGTATGACGGAGAGTGGCGTCACACAGCCGAGATCCGATTCGTGGATGTGGGTGATATACTACAAGTCAATGATCACACTGCTGGGATCACGCCCTTTAGCACTTTTAAGGCAGTGCCACGTTATCTATACTCATTTAACACCTTCAAGGTGGTGTTCGACCTGACCACAGGATACTATTCGCATATGAGATTGAATGCCGTGAACTATCCTTTGACTACTTATGAACTTGCCAGGTTTGAGACAGGGGTAACTCCACATGTCTACATAGAAATAGAGCTGCATGGTCGCGATGAAGTGAATGACTTGGTGTACATAGACGACGTTATCGTTACTTGGATGGAACCATAACAGGGGAGGTGAACAAGATGAAGTGGGACAAAGCAAAACTGGCATTACTCGTCTTGGGTGTGGTGGTCTTGTGTGAGCTGGCACTGATTGGAGTACTGGCAGGCACGGGCACTCCCATTCCCGATCAAGCCTGGTCACTGGCGTATGCTACCATCGGTATCTTGGCAGGCGTCGCAAGTGCACAGGCTCTTAATGGTCGTATTGCGAAAGCAGGAGGATAACATGCCCTACAAAGTTGAACGTGCTGAATCGACAGTGTATCTCGACAAAGGCGGCAAGCCCGTCACGGGTTACGTCCTTACTGTGTATCTGCCGGAGTTTGACGAGCTTCACGACGTCAAGGTTCCGACCCTGGACCCTGATGCTGCGAAGGCAGCCATTGGGGCTCTGATCGAGCATCGTAAGAACCTGGCTACCCTGGGACAGTAGTTCCCTCGAGGGAGACGTAGATGTGGGATCTCCTGAAGTGGCTATGGGGCAAGTACCTGCGTGTCTATGCTTGGTTCGGCTACAAGTACACAGCCGCAATCGACGTCATAGACAATATCTGGACCCGGGTTGTTGCCAGGGTCTCCGCCTACTATGGATACGCTCAGGCGTTTGCTATTGCCCTGAAAGACGGGATAAGAGCGTATGCTCGTGCCATAGTCCAAACAGCCAAGAACGTTATCTGGAACTGGGTTGAGACAGCCAAGACCTGGGCTTGGGGCTGGGCAGAAGCAGCGAAGGGTTATGCCAGTGCCATAGTCACAACAGCGAAGAACCTCGTCTGGGGCTGGGTGGAATACGCTAAAGGTCTTGCCTGGGGCTGGGTAGAGACGGCTAAAGGTGTTGTCTGGGGCTGGGTGGAGTCGGCAAAGACTGCAGTCATCAACTGGGCAAAGCCAATAGTCCAGATGTATCCGTGGATCACGGATGTTCTGAACTGGCTCACAGGCACCAAGCGGGCTCGTGTAGATGACTTGACAGGGACCAACTACCCAACACTGACGACGTTTATGCGTGACCCGATTGGGACAGTGTTTGCAATCCTGAAGTCGTACTTCATCACGTTCTTCTGCTTTGCGATAGCATATGGCCTCGGTACAGTCGAGGCGACGTTACCAAGCTGGCCCACGTTTGGTGGTGGGGCGGGAGGCGACCCTGGCATTGATCCAAGTCCACTTCCTCCCGGAACTGGCAAGATCGGCAAGCCGGTGATACCACTTTACATCTCGGGGTACACCTTCAGAGCAGGCCACAGGGCTGTTGACTTCGGGCTTGTGAATGGGCAGTCAGTATTTGCTAGTCATAGCGGAGTGGTTGAGACGGTAGGTTGGCAACCTGCTGGTTTAGGACTGTACGTGACTGTCCGGGGCAGTGACTGGTGGACCCTGTATGCCCACTGTCAGGGAGCGGACGTAGCCCAGGGACAACACGTCGTAACAGGTCAGCGAATCGCCAGCGGAGACGACACAGGAATGTCCACAGGGCCCCACCTGCACTTTGTCGTCAAGTACAAGGGCCAGTACAAAGATCCTGTAGATGTGATCGGCTTGAATTAGGAGAGAGTGAGATGGCAACTGGCAAAGGCCCGCTACGAATAGCAATTGAAGACTTCCTCAACACATTTGGCATTGGTGAACGCATCCGCGAATGGTTCAGGGCCGTCTTTGATCCACCAATAGCGGCGCTGCAAGCTGCCGTTGGGCCTATCATCAGTGATATACTTGATGCTCCAGATCTGCCTGAGAAGTACAAGAAACCCCTACGAAATCTGACCGGTACTGAGCCAATCACCCTGATTATGGTTCTCGGCGCTATTGCTATGGCCCTGGTCGTGGGCACGGTAATGGGAATCTATCAGCCGGTGCAGAAGGTGATTGCACAGTGGGTCGACTCAGCAATCGAGTCCGCCCGTGCGGACCCATCCTCGGCCTGGTCGATGACTTGGCGCACTCCCGAGCACGCCGCCGAGCTCATGAGGCACATGAAGCAAGGTGGGTGGAACGAGACCATCCTCGAGGCGTGGAAGGAAACAGTCCGGCCTCGGGTAGACCCAGGCAGCCTTTTTCGCCACATGTACCGGACTGGCGCCAGCCCGGCCGAGGTCACCGCAGAACTGACCAGGCGTGGGTACACCTCTGACGACATAGCCAAGATGCAAGCGCTGGCGCAGATCATCCCCGGGCCGAGCGACTTGGTCAGTATGGCCGTGCGTGAGGCTTGGCGGGATGATGTTGCCGCTGAGTGGGGCTACGACGCTGACTTTCCGGCGCCGTTTGCCGAGTGGATGCAAAAACAGGGTGACGTGGACAACTGGGCGCAAAAGTATTGGCGCGCCCACTGGACCCTCCCCGGCCTGAGTACTGTCCTTGACATCCTCTACCGCGTCCCCGAGTTCACCAAAGAGGACCTGGACACCTACCTGCGCATCTCTGACATCCCGGCGACCTGGCGGAACTATGTCTCCCGCACTGCCTATCGGCCTCTGACCCGCGTGGACGTGCGCCGGATGTATGGCATGGGAGTCCTGGATCGGGATGCTGTAAAGCGCAGCTACCTTGACTTGGGCTATGATGAGACCAACGCCGAGCACATGACCGAGTTCACGGTCCGCTTTGAGACTGAGGAGGACCGCGCGGCAACCAAGACCGACATCCTGTCCTTTTACAAGGTTGGCGCTCTGACTGCGGATGAGGCCGTGGACTGGCTCCAGGCGATTGGCTATCCTGCGGACCTGGCTGCTTACCTGATCACTCGGGAGCAGATGAAGGTGGAGCAAGCGCGCCAGGATCAGCAGACGAAACACATTCGCAATCTCTACATCCACGGGGAGATCACGGTCACAGATGCCAGTTCACGTCTGGCCTCGATTGGGGTCCCAGCCGGGGAGATTACTCAACTTCTGGATGAGTGGCAGATTGCCCGCGACGCCAAAGTGGAGAGACCTTCCCGGGCTACACTCGACAAGCTCTTCCGCCAGGACGTTATCGCAGAAGCCGAGTACACGGATGGTCTCGACGCGCTGGGCTACCAACCGCGTTACGTGGGTTGGTATCTAAGTTCCATATTGCAGATCAAGACCGAGGAAGCTCGCAAGGAGGAGGAACGCGCTCGCACTGAGCAAGAGGACATTCGCAAGCGGCGCATCAAGAGCGACTACCAGGTAGCTAAGGCTGCCCTCGACGTGGACATTGCCGAGGTTGCTACGGCTATCTCTGAGACGCAACTGGCACTGCGCGCTCGCCAACTGCGCTACCAGGATGAATCGCGCTTGGCCCGTGAAGTCGTCTCGGTAGCAGAGCTCCGGGAAGTCGCAGCCGTAGAGGTTGCAAGTCTGGAGTCGCAGATCGGTGACCAGGAGGAGGCGATTGCCTTCCTGGATGAGCAAGTTGATGCGCTGCAGACGCTCATCGCCGAGGTCAAGTTGCGTGCAGCTCTCGAGGTCCCCACCATCACGGCGGAAGCCGCAGTGGTACAGATCAAAGAGGGTCAACTGGGTATTGAGATTGCCCAGGATGACATCGCGGGCGCCCGGGTGACCATCGCCGAGCTACGTAGTCAGATCCACGCTCGCCAGACAAGGCTGGCGGTGGATGTGCGAGTAGCTGCTCGCATTCTCTCAGTGGAGGAGATTGAGGTAGACTGGCGCGCCGACCTGGCCAGTATGACTGGGCGGATCTCAGAGCTGCGCGTCAACCTGGCAGAGTTGAGGGAGCAAAAGTCACGCTTGGCAGTCCAGTACCGGGTAGGAATAGCAGAGGAGTAAAGACACAATGACAGACCTGAAGAAACAGCTCGAGCTCCAAGTCAAGAAGCTCAAAGCGGTACAAGTGCCAGTGGTTGAGGTGTCGGAGTCCCCTTCTTCCCCGGAAGAAGAGAAAGCTCGTAAGTCGTCCGCTGGTGAAGGTGCTGCAGCGCCTCCACGCGCTTGACCCATCTCTCATCGAATTCCCAAACCCACACTCGATCCGCCTCCTGGTTCGCCAGGTAGGTGAAAAGGTCGTCTGGCTTCAGGTGCAGGTGAGGGGGGCGCACCCACCCGTCGTCCCCTACAGTCCCCGCAATCCGCCCACGCCGCACCTGCTTCTGTACCTGGTGCAGCGTTACCCCGTCCAGGTCGTGGGCAGCAAAGGCGTACTTGATCGTAGTAAAGTGCCACTGCTCGAATAAGTTTGGCGCGAGCTCTACCGCGTTGCTCTTGATTCCTTTCAGCGTCCGCAGGTCTCCAAACCTGTAATCCTTCTTTGCCCCGATCTCCAGTTCCGCCGCCGTCCCCTCCAGTTTCAGGTAGCCGAGCTTGCTTGGGTCTATCATCCCGGCCAGGTTGCGGTACCCCTCCTCATCTACGATCAGCGAGTCCGTGTCCACATAGAACACGTGTTCTCGCCCGGCCAGGGTGACCAGGCTCCACATATAGACCCGCCCGTAAGCCGACACGTGCGCTGGGATAGCCGGGAGAGAGTCCCACGGCTCCCCCTCTGAGAACTGCCGGATCACCTTCCCGCCAAAGGTCCAGTCCACGCAAGACCTCCCACTCTCCGCGTCTAGCCAGCGCCGTACCCCGATCTCATCAAGCGGGGCGTCTCCGATGACCTCCTGCTTATGCCCGAGCTGCCCAAACTTACCCTGCAGTGCATTGCGCAGCAACTTGCACATCCGGCTCTTTGCTAGGTCTCCTTGCTCCCGGTACTCCTGGCGCAGGGGAGTGAAGTAAGCCACATAGTCAGAGAACAGGTCGGCCGGTTCATACAGCACAACCCGGCCCACGCCCCGAATCTCGTCATTGACCAGGGCAACCTGTAGCTCTGGCGTCGTCAGTGTTGTGAAGAAGGTCCCGGTCGGGTACGCATTGCGCCCGCTGATCTTTCGCACATAGATCGGCTGCCGTGCCTCGAGCACCACCTCGGCGACCACCAGGTAATGCTGCAGCAGATGGTCCAGGTAGTCCGTTGTTACGTTCTGGATCACCTTCACCAGCTTCTGCGGCATCGGGTACCAGGACATCATTGCCGCGTACAAGCCGTTTGCGTCCACCTTGTAGTAAGTCCCCGGAGGTGCTTGGCCCACGAAAAAGCACTCTGTCCGGCCGCCGTGGTGTGCTGCCCGGGCCAGGCTGGCCGCCACTGCGTTGTTGTGGATTCCGATGTGGCACGGCATAAACGTGTGCCGGTAGGCGTTGAAGGCCTGCTTTGCCGCCGTGATCCCAAAGCTCCCCAGGTCGTGCTCATCCAGGAAGCGAAACCACTGCTGCCACAGACGTACCAGGATCTCCACGTCGCGTCTGCAGTACTCGAGCAGCTGCCGGGTTGGCGCCGTCTCAAAGTCCACGTGGAGCTTTGGCAGCCCCACGCTTTCCCCGAGCTGCGCGAGTGAGGAGTTCCACAGGTTCATGTTGTCCAGCAGCGTGATCTTGCGCTCCCCCCGCTCGAACACGAACAGGGTACAAGAGGAGCACATGACACAGTAGCTCGGGGACCAACCCAACCGGGGCAAATAGAAGAACGCCCGGCATACCCGGGCGTCATAGTCCATGTTGTGGGCGACGATCAGCAGCTTGTCGTGTTCTCGGCTCAGCTCCTCAGTCCAGTTCCAGATCTCGATCTCATCCAGAAAGTCACGGCTCTCGACGCTCTCTAAGCCGTTCTCTGCCGAATAGGTGCAGAAAGTCGCGGCTGCCAGGCGGAACGTGTGCTCCTGGAGCTTCTCAGAGCGT
>JAUVYG010000140.1 GCA_030603185.1 Actinomycetota bacterium
AGGATCCCACCTTTTCGCCCAAGCTCCAGTACTCTGAATGTGCGAATGCCAGGGGATTGGCCTTCTCGATATCGATGCGACCCTTGCCGACTCTTACCTCTTCATCAACGTGGACCGCGACGACCTCGCCAATGAAGAGATCATGTGTCCCAAGAGTGATCGTCTCGCGAACAATACACTCGATGTTTACCGGACATTCTGTGATCAGAGGTGGCTGGACCTTGCTTGCCGGTGTTTGAGTCAGTCCACATTCCGCAAACTTGTCGACGTCTCGTCCCGAGGCCATTCCGCAGTAGTCAACTGCTTCCGCAAGGTCAACGGATGGAATGTTGACCACGAACTCGCCGTTCTCTTTCAGTAGGTCATGGGAGTAGCGAGACGGTCGGACACTGATGCCGATCATTGGAGGCTCGCTACAGACATTGCCCACCCAGGCCAGGGTGATGATATTAGTCTTGTCGGCGCCCCCGCATGTTGCCAGTGCAAGCGGCGTTGGCAGCGCAGCAGTAGTCGGTGGTATCTCTACTTTTGCCATGTGATCCCTCTCTCTGTGATCCCAACCCGTTGAATAAACAGGATGATTCCCGATTTGCTAACTTATCAACATCTTATTATCCTCTGACTCAACTGCAATCTTCGAGGGGGAATCGATGAAACGCTGGCATATCTGGCTGATTCTAGTGGTAACCGGCCTAGCTGTAGGCATGTATTCAGCCTGGAATAATCCTATCTGAGCGCGTAGTTAGTTAGCTGATGCAGAGCTAGCGCCTAGAAATCGTCACCGAATTCTTCGTCAAACTCCATCTCGAAATCATCAAAGGCACCATCCAACCCGGTTTCTATGCCTTCAGATGCAATGAACAGACCGATTCCCAGAGTAAGAACCAATGCGTTGAGAATGAATCCCACGATTAGCAGACCGAGCCCAACCCAGGCCCATATCTTCTGGACGCGTTTGAACTCTTCGACGCTGGGCCACTGCTTGTTCCTCCAGGCCCACTCGTTACCCTTGGCGCCAAGTATAAAAATCATCACAATTCCCACTACCGGGATGAGTGTGAGCAGAGCGATGTAGGTCTTGTTACCTATGCCCCATATGAAATTCATCAGGAACGCGGCCCAGCTCCACCTCTTTATCTCATCGGGAACTACCGCTGCCGCGCCTTGCCCTGAAGTGTTGGGTGCGGCCGGTGCTGGTGGCACAGTGCCGGGTGTCTCTTGATCTGCCAATTTAATCCTCCGTGGTTTGCCCCATGTACATTGTCCGATTATTCCCTTGTATCGACCATTTATTCATAATCCAGCACCAATCAACCTCATCTTTATCGGGATTTGCTGTTGAGCAAGCCGACCCTTAGTATTTATGGAAAATGACCTATGGGAGGGGACCCAAGCGTTGACCAGGCTCGCGGTGGCAATTATTGCTTTGGCTATTGGAGCCTGGCTCACATTTCTCAACCCCATGAACACCCCACCCGATTTGTCTGCCGCAGTCGATAAGACTGAACCAGAACTGATTACTGACCTACCCGAACCTGGACCTCTGGGGAGTCCCCCTCCGCCAGTTGTAACCGGCAACATAGAGTACGTGCAGCCAAGACTACCCAATGGACAGTTACTGACCGGGGAGTTAGACCGAATGGCTTATGATGCAAAGACCGACTCCATCTGGATGGCACAGGTGCTAGAACCAAGCCGCCGGATGATCTATCAATACTCGATCCCAAACGAATCGGTGACTACCTACGAGGTTCCAGGCACCAATAGCTCAGGGAACCGCTGGTCCGGAGGAATGCAAGTGGGCAGCGACGGAACGGTGTGGTTAGCGTACAGCTCGACGGTGGCCAAAAAACGTCCAACTGATACTGAATTCCAGCTACTCGAGCTACCAGAGGTGCCCGCAAAGGGTGGGGACCTAGTGCCTGGGATATGGGGTGCGACCCTGATCGACGACAGACTATGGGTAAGTCGCGTCGGGGTGCAGCATTTGACCATCTTTGAACCCGACAGCGCGAAGGCAATGGAGCGACAAGTGCCACTCGCAGAGAAAGGCGTATACCCGCTTTACTTCGAGCCCATCTCTGAGGACAGGCTTTTCATGACATATGGTTCCGCCGGAGGTTCAGTGCAATATGAACAGTCCGCGGTCGTAGACTTAAACACCTCAAGCTTGGTCCGATTGAGGCAGAAGATCCTTCCATTCATTGCCTCTGTGGGCCGGGGCAGAATCGCCGCTATCACCCCGACCGGTAACTCGAATCTCGCAGTCTTCAACTTTGACAACAAACCTGTTCGAACTGCCCCGTTTGCCAAAGAGACTCCCTTCCCAGGGCTGCAGATTCGTGCGGATGAGGGATTCCGATCGGGTGGATTCGTCGCCGATACGAACCGTGAGGTCATTTGGTTCTTCATGTTAGATGACAGAACGTCTCCTGAAGCTCTAGAGAGTCGGTTCGAGATCCCCGACCCTGATTATCTTTCAGCCTATTTTGTTCGCTCCTCGTTGGACGGAATACTCACGGAGAGATACCAGATCCATCTCTCCGTCGAGCAAGGCGGCGTAATGAATCAACTGTTTTCCATGTACGGGAGATTCTCATCTGGCCCCTCGGACCCATCGCAAAGAGCTCGGGATGAGCAGAAGATGAGAGAATCCATCCAAGGTAGTCCCGACAAAGCGATCATCCCCCAGTTCTTCCCGATGGTCGTAGATCGCAGGGGGGATTTGTGGGCAAGACTTGATGGCTCATCGGGCGAATTGGTACATGTGACCGCAACAGATCGTCGGTAAAAAAGACTACCTAAGCCCGAAGAGCTCATTGCCCACCTGAACCACCAGGGTCGACGAGGTCGGAGCGATTAACCCAAAACGAGTAGGCCCCGAATCACCGACATCAGGTCCCAGCCACCGATACAGTGTGCTTCCATCTTCCAGGTCCACTACCGTCATTCCCTCTTCACCAGCGAAATAGGCAGTATTCCCACTAAGCGCAACAAGATAGCCGATTCCATCGAAGGTCCAGAGATGCTTGTGAAGTAGGCCAAAATATACGTCTGCGCCGAAGTTATCCTGC
>JAUVYG010000063.1 GCA_030603185.1 Actinomycetota bacterium
TCCGGCAAAGACCTGATTCTTCATACTATCGGCCTCATCGGCGTAGAGGGTGCTCGCTACAAGGCTATGGAGTTCGCTGGAAGTACGCTGGACACGATGTCTATGGATCAGCGTATGACTATGGCCAACATGGCTATCGAAGCGGGGGCCAAAAACGGTATATTCCAGGTCGACCAAGTGACGCGGGATTATCTTGACGCTCACTATGATGGGGATTATCAGGTATTCGAGAGCGATGACGACGCCACGTATGAGTCGACACTCAATATCGATGTCAGCCAGCTTGAGCCGGTGATCGCACTTCCGCACCTACCTTCCAACACAAAGCCGGTATCCGAGGTCGACGTCGCTATTGATCAAGTGGTTATCGGTTCCTGTACAAACGGGCGACTAGAGGATCTGCGCGTAGCCGCCAAGATTTTGAAGGGTCAAAAATGCGATCCGAGGATCAGGACCATCATTATCCCTGCGACCCAGCAGATATACCTCGACGCGATGAACGAGGGGCTACTCGAGACCTTCATCGAGTCAGGCGCAGCTGTGTCGACGCCAACATGTGGACCTTGCCTTGGAGGTCACATGGGGATCCTGGCGGCTGGCGAGCGGGCGGTTGCAACAACTAATCGAAATTTCCTCGGTCGTATGGGACATCCGGAGAGTGAGGTGTATCTCTCGAGTCCGGCTGTGGCAGCAGCATCAGCTGTAACCGGGAGAATCACACATCCGGCGCAAGTCGCATCAAAAGTCACAGCGTAAGCAAGGGAGACAAATGTTATTTCAAGGAAACGCCTGGAAGTATGGGGCGAACATAGATACAGACATCATCATCGCTGCAAGGTATCTCACCACCACTGACCCGCAGACCTTGGGTGGACATTGCATGGAGGACCTTGATCCTGGGTTCACAGAGAATGTTCATCGTGGTGACGTAATAGTCGGTGGAGACAACTTCGGATGTGGCTCCTCAAGGGAGCATGCTCCCCTTGCGATAATCGGGGCCGGGGTCAGCTGCATAGTAGCCTCTTCATTTGCACGTATTTTTTATAGGAACTGCATCAACGTCGGACTTCCGATCATCGAATGCCCGGAAGCCTCGGAAGAAGCTGAGACTGGTCACAAGCTCACTGTGGATCTACACAAGGGCGAAGTGGTCAATGAGACACTTGGTAAGACATATACGGCGTCTCCTTACCCTGAATTCCTCGAGTCCATCGTTCAAGCCGGTGGTCTCGTGAAGTCACTCCAGAAAAAATTCGGTGCCGCGTAATGGGTGAGAAGTTACTTGTTCTTCCTGGTGATGGAATCGGGCCAGAGGTCGTAGATGTCGCTCTCAAGGTTATCCAGAAGGTCGCCAATACGCGCGGCGTTGAGATTGAGACAGATGAAGCGCTGATCGGTGGTATAGCTATTGACGAAACGGGTGATCCGTTGCCACCGGAGACTCTCGAGAAGGCCAGGAATAGTGACGCGATTCTTCTTGGTGCCGTAGGCGGACCCAAGTGGGACACGACGGACCCCGGCGCCCGCAGGCCCGAGGAGGGTCTTCTTGGGATCCGAAAGGGTCTAGGGTTATTTGCCAACCTTCGGCCGGTCACGTCATATGAGTCACTTATCAAAGCGTCCCCCCTCAGGGCTGATATTGCTCAGGGAATAGACCTGGTAGTCGTCAGAGAGCTTACCGGGGGTATCTACTTCGGGGAGCGCGGTCGCCGTAATGGTGGCAACGAGGCCTTTGATACCTGCGCATACAGCAAAGAAGAGGTCGAGAGGGTAGTGCGTGCCGCTTTTGACATGGCGCAGGGGCGTCGCAAGAAACTCCACTCGATCGACAAAGCCAACGTCCTCGAGACCTCCAGACTATGGCGTGAGGTCGTTCTCGAGGTCGCTCCCGACTATCCAGATGTCACACTTGAGCATCAGCTTGTGGACAACGCCGCTATGCAGCTGATCAGATATCCGAGCCAGTACGATGTATTGGTCACTGAGAACCTTTTCGGGGACATACTTTCGGATGAGGCGGCGATGCTGACAGGCTCTATCGGAATGCTCCCATCTGCAAGTCTCGCTGAGTCAGCGAACCCGGGAAGAAGACTCGGTCTATACGAACCGGTTCACGGGTCAGCTCCCGATATTGCTGGAACCGGCAAGGCCAACCCATTGGCCACTGTGCTTTCCTGCGCGATGATGTTCCGCTACTCGTTCGCCATGGAAGATGCCGCAGCCCAGATAGATGCGGCCGTCGACGCAGTACTTGATATGGGACTTCGTACTCCTGATATCGCCCCTGGCGCTGACTCAGGTCAGCAGTACACACCGGCTGGTACCGCGGAAATGGGAGAGGCACTCCTTAAGGCCTTGAGCTGATCTGATGAGCAGGCGCGAAGAGCTCCAAGAGATGGTCGCTGCAAAACGGCGTCAATTGAAGATGTCCGCACTATTTATGGTCATCTTTGGGGCCATCGTGTTCTACAACCTCAAGACTCGTCAGGTAATCCTTGGAGCGGTCATGTCTGCCCTGTTCATTGTCGAACTCATTCGCTTCAACGCTGCCCGTAGCGCCCTTGGCCCGTTGATCAAGGAGCTTGACGCAATCGACAAGGGTGGAGGCTAAGTGCAGATAGGTGTCATCGGGGCCGGAGATCATGACCTGACCTCTGACATTATTGCCCTGGCTGAACAGGTGGGCGAGGGCATCGCCACTGAGGGCCATCTATTGATTTGTGGGGGCCATTCCGGCGTGATGGAGGCCGCCTGCAGAGGGGCCAAACGAGCGGGCGGCACTACACTGGGAGTCCTCACTGGCTATGACAAGTCTGAGGGCAATGAGTATCTGGACATTCAGTTGACGACTGGCATCGGACACGCTCGAAATGTAATTGTCGCCTCTTCAGCCGACGTTCTCATAGCGATTGGCGGCAGTTACGGTACGTTGAGTGAGATAGCCTTCGCCAATCGACTTGGAACACCTGTGGTCGGCGTCAGAACATGGGATGCAGAGTCCGATTCAGGAGAGACGCTACTTATGGAAAGAGTCGACGACGCCGAGCAGGCTGTTAAGACAGCCATCTTCACTAAACGTTAAGCATATGCGAGTATCGTGGAGCGCGGAATCGGTCCGCCAATACTTAAGAAACGGAGACTGATGTCACTTCCAAAGGTAGACAAGATATGGATGAATGGCGAGCTCGTCGATTGGGACGATGCTAATGTCCATGTACTAACTCACGGCCTTCACTATGGGTCAGGAGTTTTCGAGGGAATCAGAGCATATAAGACCCCGAAGGGGACTGCCGTATTCCGGTTGACTGAGCACATGAAAAGACTGCACCGGTCAGGCAAGATCTACGCGATGGATATTCCTTACACGGTTGATGAGTTGGTCGAGGCCACAAAACTGACCATCAGAGAGAACAAAGTAGACAGCTGCTACATCAGGCCGCTTGCATATAGAGGCTATTCCGAGATGGGACTTTTTCCTCAGAGAGTACCTGTCGATGTCGTGGTCGCCGTCTGGCCCTGGGGTACATACCTTGGAGAAGACGGCATCAAGCATGGCGTACGTGTCAGGATTTCTTCATTCCGACGCCATGAGGCCAACGCAGCACCACCGGCCGCAAAAGCCAGCGGACATTATCTGAATTCGATTCTAGCCAAGCAAGAAGTATTGGCATCCGGTTACGATGAGGCCATTTTGTTGAATAGCGAGGGCTATGTCACTGATGGCAGTGGAGAAAATGTCTTTGTTGTCAGGGACGGAGTGATCACCACACCTCCCACGTCCTCCGGTGCGCTAGAAGGCATCACGCGAGATTCCGTTATGAAGATGGCAAAGGACCTCGGATACGAGGTTCGTGAAGCGGATCTTGTCCGAAGTGATCTGTACTTGGCGGACGAGTTGTTCTTCACTGGCACAGCCGCTGAGATCGTTCCGATTCGAGAGATTGACGATCGTCTTGTAGGTGAGCCCGGTCCCGTTACACGGAAGATTCAAGACATCTTTTTTGCTACGGTCCATGGTGAAGACGACCGCTATGCGAGCTGGCTAGAGCACGTCTAAAGGGCGGACAGGGCTTTAGGCTCTACTACCCGGGACACTGGGATCATGCGGCTAATACCAGCAGCGCTGTCTGGGTCAACTTCCAGTAGCTATATGCGGATTTCACTCAGCCGATTTGACAATCCGTCGATACGGGTTATATGTAGACTTAGTAAAAGGCGCTGAAGGGACCAGTAGGTCACTGGCAAAGTCGTAAAAGAGAGTCACCCATGGCTGAAAGGTGATACGGCTGACAGTCACTGAATATCCTCCCTGAGCTTTCGCAAGAAAGGACCTTTGGTAACAAAGGGTCTCAGTAGATGCGAACGGTAGCCCCCGTTATCTTGGGTTGCGAGTGTAATTGCACTACATGAGGCTATATCCGCGAGGATGTGGCAAAAAAGGGTGGTATCACGAGAAGGCCTCTCGTCCCTTTCGGGATGAGAGGCCTTTGTAGTTCCTAGGATCAGGAGTAGCCATGGAGACAGTATGGATATACGACACCACTCTGCGTGACGGCGCCCAAAAAGAGGGACTCTCACTGTCAGTGGATGACAAGATCAAGATCGCTCGTAGACTTGATGAGCTAGGGGTCCACTACATTGAGGGTGGATGGCCAGGGTCCAACCCAAAGGACATACAGTTCTTTCAGTCTATGAAGAAAGAGCCTTTGAAAAACGCTAAGCTCGCGGCCTTCGGTTCAACCCGAAGGAAGGGCGTGGACGCTGAAAAGGATCTCGGCCTCGAACAACTTCTTGAGGCCGAGACACCAGTTATCACCCTGGTCGGAAAGAGCTGGGATCTTCATGTTGACGAGGTACTTCGCGCGACTCGTGATGAAAACCTTGCCATGATCTCCGATTCCATAGCGCACCTAGTCAGCCATGGCAGGGAAGTCCATTTCGACGCAGAGCATTTTTTCGATGGATATCAAGCGAATGCGGACTACGCGCTGAAGACCTTGGTCGCAGCAGCCCAAGGAGGGGCTGAGTTCCTTGTGCTGTGTGACACCAATGGCGGCACTCTTCCGGGCGCAGTGGGTCGTGTGGTCAAGGAAGTTGAAACAAAATTAGTAGAGTCCGGATGGGAAAACCTCAAGCTGGGGATGCACGCCCACAATGATGGGGACTGCGCTGTGGCGAATTCTTTGGCCGCTATCGAAGCAGGTTGTTCGCAGGTCCAGGGTACAACCAATGGGTACGGTGAGCGATGTGGCAATGCGAACCTGATGTGCATCATCCCCTCTTTGATGCTGAAGATGAAGAGAGCAGCAATCTCAGACAAACAGCTGGCAACGCTTACAGAGGCAGCCCATTTTGTAGCAGATATCGCCAACGTGAATCTACCCAGTAGTTCACCATTTGTAGGGGAGTCCGCTTTTGCCCACAAGGGTGGTCTGCATGTTGATGGCGTCATGAAGGCGGATGGAAGTTTTGAGCATATCGCTCCAAGTAGCGTTGGCAACGAACAAAGGGTCGTCGTCTCAGAGTTGAGCGGCAAATCGACGATCGCAATCAAGGCCCGCGACATCGGGCTTGAGCAAGCCGAGGATCCTGAGTGGATAGGCGCGATGCTGCGGATGGTCAAGGATCTTGAGCACAAGGGGTATCATTTTGAGGCGGCCGACGCCTCATTCGAGCTACTGATGCTGAGAGAAGCCGGGAAGTTCGATCCCTCTTTTGCTCTCGAGTCATACCGAGTGGTGATGGAAGAGTTCGGTCGTGAGTGGCAGCCGACAACTGGATTGTCCGCTGCGCACGTCTCATCCATTCAAACAGAGGCAGTGGTCAAACTTCATGTCGGAGGCGAGAGGGTGATCGCGATGGCTGAAGGAAACGGTCCAGTGAATGCACTCGACCAGGGTTTGAGACGTGCACTCGAACAGGCCTATCCGCTGATCCATGGAATAAAGTTGACCGATTATAAGGTGCGGGCGCTTGCTGACAGCGCTGGTACCGGCTCAGTGGTGCGCGTTCTTATCGAGTCCTCGGATGGAGACAAAACATGGGGGACCGTGGGAGTATCAGAGAATATTATCGAGGCCAGTTGGAATGCCCTGGTCGACAGCATAGAGTATGGTCTATTGCGGATAAACGGTGCTGACAAGTGAGCATGAAAGGATACAGTGCGTCTTCTTCGATTTGAGTTGCACGGGCGGACCAAGTACGGCGTTCTCTACGGCGGCGGTGTACAGTGCATCCGAAGGTCTCCTTACCTAGTCGGTCTTGGTCGCGCCGGTAAAGCGCCTACCATCGATAGTCTTGATCCTGGGCCTGAGGTGTACTCGCTTGACGAGGTTAAGATCCTTTCCCCTGTGCAGCCATCTAAAATCATCTGTATAGGATTGAATTACGTGGATCATGCCGAAGAGTTGAACTTGAAGATACCTGAGTGGCCGCTGATGTTTCTAAAGCCACCATCGGCTCTTTCTGGCCCAGGCGACCCTATTGTGCATCCAGAGATCACCCAGGACCTACAAGTAGAAGGTGAGCTGGCAGTAGTTATTGGCAAGAAGTGTCGAAACGTTTTGCCGGACAACGCGATGGAGAACGTGCTTGGATTCACATGTGCCAATGATGTGACGGCGCGCGATCTGCAGAGGTCTGATGGCCAGTGGGCTCGAGCAAAAGGCTTCGACACCTTCTGTCCTCTGGGCCCCTGGGTTGAGACGGATCTTGATCCAACCAACCTCTCGATCAAGACCTGGATCGAGGGAAAGCTGATTCAAGACGGAAACACCAGCAGTATGCACTTTCCTATCGAAGCCATCATCGCGTGCATCACTCAGGTGATGACCCTGAATCCGGGTGACGTAATACTCACAGGGACTCCCCCCGGAGTTGCTACAGTCCATCCCGGGGATACAATTAAAGTAGAGATCGAGCAGATAGGGTCTATCAGTAATACCGTTCGGTCCATCTAAAGGATTGCGATTGAGTTCGTACTTGCACAGACATTGGCTGGCAGGACTTGGTGTCTTGTTCGTTCTGATGACACTTGCCATAGTCGTGACGGCCGCGGGGGCGTCACCCGGACAGGATGAGATACCCGGGGTAGTGGCTGAACTTCCTCCTGCGTTGGCTGTGACTGTGCCTGGCACTGCTACTACTGACGCGAACCTTTACGATTTCGTGGGTCGCTTGTCAGATGTGATAACCGTCCCTGAAGCGGACGCCGAACTTAATGTTGTTACACGCACTCTTCCGAGTGCGGTTTCCGGGACAGGGGATGCCGAACCTGAACAGATACTCAACGCTCCAGACGCGCCGAGGAAGCCGAATACTGCCCTTACCGGATTCGTTCTTCTGATCGACGCTGGTCATGGGCTGGCCTCGAGTCCGGGGGTAACAGGCCCCACCGGCCTAAAGGAATCCGAAGTAGTTTTGGATGTAGCTGACAGATTTAGGGTGATAGCTAGCAATGCCGGTGCGAACGTGACCATGACTCGGGTTGCGGACCTGACTGATCTGTCCAATAAAGCCAGAGCAAACATGGCGAATAGTATAAGTGCCGATGCCTTTGTGCGGATCCATGCAGAGGGTTACTCTGATCCGGCTGCATCGGGGATCGAGGTCCTTTGGCTCAAGGATGACAGCCGTGTGCTGGCAGAAGAGCTTGCGCTCGAGCTATCCTCCTCGACCGGGTTATTGAATATGGGGGCCAATCAAGTCACCGGATTCGAGGCTCTCATCGACTCCAGGGTCCCGTCTATTCAGATCAGTGTAGGAGCCATATCGAACGGAACCACTGAGGGCTATTTAAGGTCAGCGGACAATCGCGAAAAAGTCGCTGAAGCGCTATACCGGGGAATTGTAAAATATGCCCATGGCGGTTAGCCTGAGTCTATGACTTCCTCTGACGCAAAACGCGATAAATCAGTTACAGATCTAGTAGATTATTTATTTGTTCGAGCCCAGCGTCAGGTGAACGACCACTTTTATGAAGATGCGGTTGATACCTGCAAGGAACTTCTTAGAAGAACCGGCTCAGAAACTGGGGCTGAGGCACGTGCGCATGGGTTTCTTGGCGATTTGTATCTTCTGATGCGCGATGTTCCTGCTGCTGAACGACATCTGCGAAAAGCCGTCCACAACTCCCCCGAAAAAGGCGAGTACCATTACTTGATGGGATGTGCGCTCACGATGGGTTCCAGATGGCCTGAGGCCATCGATTTCTTTCGCACCGCCAATTCACTGATGCCACGCTCCTCTGGGGTGTTGAGGGGGCTAGGCTGGGCCATACATTGCACCGGTGAATATGCAGAGGCTGAAGAGCTACTTAGAGAGTCGGTCAACTTGGACCCTGAGAGCATAGCGACCCTCAATGATCTTGCTGTGTGCCTAATGACACAAAACAGGTACGAAGACGCGAGAGAAGTTGTTGATACCGCGCTAGATATCGCGCCTGACGACGAGCGACTCACAGAGACAAGAGAGATGGTTTCTCGCTTAATGGTTGAGTTCAACCGGGGTTTGGACGAAAAGGAACGCGATCTTCGGATGATCGGAACCAGAGGCTACCCTAAGCCCGTCTATGCAATGGTCGAAGAGCTATTCGACAAAGCCCTTCGAAGAGCAGGGGCCGATGATGATGTTAGGGGTGCAGCAAAGAGACTCTGGCTAGCACACGTTGTTGATTCAAGCCCGAATGTAAGATCTCCAAAGGTTTGGGCTGCGGCAATCGAGCTGACAGCCCACGCATCCGCTGGTGAACGGGTCACTGTTCGCTCTGTCGCGGAGCGGTATGGAGTCGGTGCTAGCAGCATTTCCAGAGCCTATGCCGCCTTGGAGGAAACCAAGGCATCAAGCCCCCGATTGTCATTGGGCGAAGATAGCGTAGAGGACTAGACAACCGACTAGGAGCCGCCCGTGTCCTTTGTTCACCTGCACAATCATTCTGAGTTCTCCCTGCTTGATGGGGCCTCACGGATAGATGAGATCATTCAAAAAGCGGTTGAGCATGATATGCCTGCCGTTGCTCTTACTGATCATGGCGTCATGTATGGAGCCATTGACTTCTACCAGGCCGCAATCAAGGCAGGCGTAAAACCGCTCATCGGCTGCGAGTTGTACGTGACTCCGGGTGGCCGCACTGTTAGATCTGGCTCGAGAGAGGGTCTGAATCACTTGGTTCTGATCGCCAAGAATCTCGAGGGGTACAAGAATCTGATGAGGCTTTCCAGTCTCGCATTCCTCGAGGGCTACTATTACAAGCCACGGGTGGATCTCGAGTTGTTGCGAGAGTACTCGGGTGGACTGATCGCTCTTTCTGCGTGTCTTGCTGGTCACATACCTCAGCTGCTACTTCAGGGTCGGGATGCCGAGGCCCGTGATTCTGCGATAGAGCTTTCCGAGATTTTCGGACCCGGTCACTTCTATATTGAGATTCAGGACCATGGGATCGAGGACCAAAGGAAGACCAATCCTGGACTGATCAGCTTGGCGCGAGAGTTGGATCTCCCTCTAGTCGTCACTAACGATACCCACTACCCGTCACGTGAAAGAGCGCAAGCCCACGATGTGCTTCTTTGTATTCAGACAGGTCATACCCTGGCTGACGAAAAGCGAATGAAATTCGAGACCGAAGAGTTCTACCTAAAAGACCCAGACGAGATGAGATCCCTATTCCCGGACCATCC
>JAUVYG010000047.1 GCA_030603185.1 Actinomycetota bacterium
TGGGGCAGTACGCATCATCTTCTTCGGAGCAACGCGGGCAAGGCCCCAAACTTGCACTGATCGGAGTCCCGCCGATCAATACTGATCTTCTGGATGTTATTGAATCTCTTGGAGGGCAGGTTGTTTTTCAAGAGACTCCGAGATCTTTCAGTCTGGCACCTTCGGTGGGATGCAAATCGATTCACCAAGCATATTCGGATTATCGCTACCCCTACGGCTACAAGGTTCGTCTCGCTGATATCCGAGAGCAGTGCGTATTGAGGGAGGTGGACGGGGTCATTCATTATGTGCAGACTTTTTGTCCGCAGGGTATTGAGCAGAAGATCGTCGAGCGGGGGGTCGCTAGACCGTATCTCCTTTTGGATGGTGACGCTCCGGGACCAGCTGATTCACGCACAAAGCTCAGACTAGAGGCATTCTTGGAATCACTGCTGCACTCTCGATCCAATACTGGTCAGGTGAGTCATGACCTCCCAGTCTCCCACTAGACCGGCGATCCTCGCAGTCGACGCCGGCTCCAGGTGGGTGAAGATCGTTCACGATTCCCATGGTTCGGTTGAGCAAATAGGCCCGATCGATACTAGCCAGTTCTTTAGGGATAACTGCCACACCCGAGAGGGTAGTTCTCCGACCATCGACACCCTCTCTCTGGGCCTTTCCGAATTACCCGATTACAAGTTGAGTGTGACCGGATACGGTCGCCACTCTGATCTTCTCGGAGAGGGGAGAGGGTTCAACGAAGTCATCGCTCACATCAAAGGCATCTGTTCCTCTATGGAAATATCGGAATTCACAATGTTGGACATTGGTGGCCAGGACACCAAGGTCGCTACCGTTCACAAAGGCGCACTTTCAGACATACAGACCAATGATCGGTGCGCAGCCAGTACGGGAAGATTCCTTGAAGCAATGGCGCAGACACTGGGGATTACCTTTTCGGAGCTTGGTTCAGAATGGGACTTGAACACGGAAGCCCTGAGTTCGACCTGTTCGGTTTTCGCTGAGACAGAGATTATTCAGCTCTTGGCTGGCGGGACTGCGATTTCATCCCTGGCCGCGCGGGTGAATGCATCGGTGGTTGAGAGGATCCTTCCAATGATGACTGCAAGTACAGGTCCCATCGTTATGTCGGGGGGCGGGGGCCTCAGTCCTGCAATAGCGGCCCTATTATCTGATCATTTACATGTAGAGGTGATTCACGCGCCCGCTGGTCAATTCACAGGAGCCATCGGATGCCTGAATCTAATGAGAGAGAGTATCAAGTAGTGTACGAAATCAATGTTTCTTCCCATTTCGACGGCGCTCATCGCCTCTATGACTACGATGGCAAATGTGCGCGGGTACATGGCCATAGTTGGAAGGTGGATGTGAGGCTTATGTCTGACTCCCTGAATGAGCAAGGAATGGTTTGCGACTTTCACGACCTCAAGAAGATCCTTCATGATGTAGTGGACGACTATGACCACATATTGATCAACGATGTCGAGCCCTTCAAGAAGCTGTCTCCTACTGCTGAGAACCTCTCCAGGGTCATTTATGAACGTCTTGTGACTGAGCTTGAGAACGCCGGCTTGACCACATTGCTGGCCCAGGTGACGGTTCATGAGTCAGGTAATGCTAGCGCTACGTACTATGAGAATCAGCGAGCTGATCGATGAGCGGCATTGATGCTTGCGTTGTATTCTCTGGCGGCCTAGATTCGAGTGTATGTCTAGCGTCAGCGGTTCAGGAATACGGGTCGACGGGAACTCTTGCGGTCACCTTTCTTTACGGTCAGAAGCATTCCCGAGAAGTGGATTATGCTCGTACCCAAGTGGACCACTACGGGATAGGCCATAAAGTCATCGACCTTACTGCTGTCGGATGGGGGAGCTCCTCACTTACTTCCGCCCACCCTATTCCTGCCGGGGATGTTGATAGGTCAGGAATACCCAGCACCTATGTTCCTGGTAGGAATCTGATATTTCTTTCTATTGCCACAAGTATTGCGGAATCCCACGGTGCTAAAGCCGTCATTACCGGAGTCAACGCGGTCGACTACTCCGGATACCCCGATTGTCGACCCGAGTTCATCGCCGCCCTTCAGAAGACAGTGGACCTAGGCACCGAAGTCGGGGTCAGCGGTCGTGGGGTAGAGATCAAGGCCCCGCTGATCGGGATGGACAAAGCTCAGATCGTCTCCCTGGGCAATGAGCTAGAAGTTCCCTTCAAGGACACCTGGTCATGCTATGCGGGGAATGATGTTCCATGTGGGGTCTGTGACAGCTGTCTATTGAGGCAAGCGGGTTTTAGGGGCGCCGGCATTGAGGACCCAGTATGAATGCGTCCGCACTTGAGATATTTTCAAGCATTCAGGGCGAAGGACCCTATCTAGGGTACCGTCAGTTGTTCTTTAGGCTGGCGGGCTGCAATCTAAGGTGTGACTATTGTGACACCAAAGAGAGCTGGGTAAAGCCGGAAAAGGTAATGGTGGAGTCGGCTGCGGGGACTAGGGAGTTCGACAGCTATCGCAATCCATTGTCATCAGGTGATGCCTACGCGCTTATTGATCGATTCATGGCCGAAACGCATCATTCGATCGCCTTCACCGGAGGTGAGCCACTGAAGCACCCGGATTTTCTGCAAAGATTGATTCCCAGGCTACGGGGCGATGGCTGGACGGTATTTCTTGAGACCAATGGTACACTCACGGAGGAATTGAGCCAGACTATTGAGCTTTGGGATATTGTCTCTATGGACATCAAATTGCCAGTACACTCCAGCTCAAAGCAGTTCGCAAGGATTCTGAGCGCACGTCAGCAAAGCCATGCACTTGAGTGCTACGCGAAAATCGTGATCTCCCCTGAAACTGAAAGGGATTGGGTCATAGACTCAGTCTCGCTCGCATCCGACAACGACCTTCCGGTGATACTTCAGCCACTGACCGACGATTCCGTTGGAGGAGCAAACCAGTCCCTAGAGCATTTATGGAATGCCATGTCCATCGCAGAGGATATATCCAACGATGTGAGAATCATTCCCCAAGTGCACAAAATGATGAGGATCAAATAGTGGGGTCCGATGCTTGAGCTTGTCCCAATAGCGCTCGCAATGGTTGTCAGTTGGTTTAGAGGGGGAAGGCTCAGGGACGTTGTGTCTCTGGATTTCTCGCGAGGCTGGATCGTTCTGGTGGCACTCTTGGTTCAAGTGGCGGCTCTTTCACTTCTCGGAAGCGACTCCCAATACTTTCCGGCGCTCTATATATTTTCGTTTCTCGGGTTATTTGTGTTTTTCGCGCTCAACCTAAAGCTTCCGTGGATATGGTTGATCTCGATCGGAGTCGCACTGAATTTCATAGTTATCACTGCAAATGGTGGATACATGCCGGTCGATATAACCCTCGTTGATCAGGCTCCTCTGACCACAGAAGCGCTAGGTCACGCCAGGCCGATCACAGATACTACGATACTGTCGTTTCTTGGCGATGTGATTCCGGTACGCATTGGCGTACCGGGTTTTAACGGATTGATCAGCGTAGGCGACATAATTCTAGCCCTTGGCGCTGCACTGTTCATTCAGTGGGGGATGTTGAGTTCACGGCCTCGACATACGCGTTAGTTGGTGGCGAAGGACAGAATCGAACTGTCGACACCACGATTTTCAGTCGTGTGCTCTACCAACTGAGCTACTTCGCCATGCGAATCATCCACGTAAAGAGGATAGTTCGCGGCGACGGTGACGAGACTCGAACTCGCGACCTCCGGCGTGACAGGCCGGCGCTCTAACCAACTGAGCTACACCATCATTGGCCCGAATAGGCCCTTGGGTTCTAGAGGATTATACGGACAGCATTCAATGTTGGTCAATCAATAAGATTTGGAAGCATGGTCGTGCTGTCTATCACGACCTCATCAGTCTGTTCCTTTTTCACATTGAGGGCGTCGCGAAGATCCACTTTTCTCATGTCGGCCATATAGAGATCCGCAAGGGTTAGGTCGGTTCGGCTAAAGGAGGTTCCCTCACAATCGCTGTATCGCAGTGACGCCCCGTTTAGGTCGGCTCCTGATAGGTCAGCACCCTGAAGGCTTGCAAGATCAAAGCGGGACCCTCTGAGGGTAGAGCCCGCCATTACCGTATCGGACAGATCGGCCATGGAAAAGTCGACTGAATCAAGTTGCGAAGAGACCCATGTAGTTTTCTCCATTGTCGACCCACGGAAGCTCGACCCTTTGATGGTGGTGCTATTCATGGAAGTACGATCAAAAAATGAATGCTCGAAGGATGAGTCTTGAACGATAGCGTCACCGAAATCGCAGCCTATGTAGCTTGCACCAAATGACATGGTCTCGGTCATTCTGGCCGAGTCGAAGGTACACCGGATGAATCGAGTGCACTCAAGGTCCACCCCGTTGAACGTGCACCACGAAAAATCAATATCCAATAGCCGGGAACCGACCCAAACAGTATTCGAAAGATCAGCCCTTGTCAGATCAATGGAGGCGAGATTGATGGAAGAGAAGTCGATCGAGGTGAAGTCCAGATAGGAATCCGCCTTTCCCTCCAATCTGGCGCTTAGGCTTGCAGCTGCTCTTACAGCAATCGTTAGATCGCGCCGAGCGGATCGTGCTGCCCGTGAATCAGCCATTGGCTCTTCACGGCTGAATCTGTTTCTCATATGCGCGCAAAAACCAGATAGTGCAAGGTCGGCAATCCCAACATCAAGGGTCTCAGCCCTCGCGATCCGCTGTATCGCCTTGCTTCTGGATTTAGTACTACCACTTATTGCCGCAGTCAATGGATCAATAATCTAGGACTCCCCTCGTACCCCAATGGTCGTTCGCTCGAGGTATATACCCATTCGGATCAATATCAAAGGCACTCGCATTAATCGGTCTCTGATGTTAAATTGCTATGGTTGTTGAACGGAAAACTACTACTGAATGAAGGTAATATCATGGCTGCAGCCCAGGACGGAGACACAGTAAAGATCCATTACACCGGTACCCTTGGTGACGGTTCAGTTTTTGATTCCTCGTCGGGGCGCGATCCTCTTGAATTTCAGGTAGGTTCCGGCCAGGTAATTCCCGGCTTTGATACTGCGGTACGTGGTTTAGAGGTCGGGGCCAAGAAGACATCCACCATTCCAGCTGGCGAGGCGTACGGTCAGCATCAGGAGCAGATGGTTGTTGATATTCCTAAGACTGAGCTTCCAGCCGAGTTGTCTCCCCAGGTCGGGCAGACCCTTCAGGCTACAGACGGCTCAGGCAATCCGGTGGCTCTTCAGGTAACTGCGGTTGCGGATGAGACCATCACCGTTGACGGCAATCATCCATTGGCTGGCAAGGACCTTACCTTTGAAATCGAGCTTGTAGAGATAGCCTAGAAGATCTGCGAACGGAAGACCGCGGTGACTTTGCCGACGATACTCACGTCTCTGGTGATAATGGGTTCGAAGTCTGGGTTTTCCGATATAAGCTTCACATGATCTGAAGCCTTCTCGAATCTCTTCACAGTTGCTTCATCTTCAATCATAGCGACTATGATCTCTCCATTGCGCGCGGTCTCTTGTGACTGAACGACAACGTAGTCTCCACTTAGAATACCGGCACCGATCATACTGTCGCCCTGAACCTCGAGCATGAACAGCTCTCCGTCCCCAACGAACTGAGTGGGGAGGGGTATCGTGTCTTCAAGGTTCCCTTCGGCAAGTATCGGAAGTCCTGCGGCAACTCGTCCTAGGATCGGTACAGCGTTGATGTGACGCGAGTCAGTAGATGAACTCGATACAGCAGTGGCTTTGATCATTCCGTTCCGTGGAAAGCTACTTGCTAAGTCTAGGATCTCTAGCGCACGAGGCTTAGATGGGTCCCTGCGTATATAACCCTTCTTCTCAAGGGTCCTGAGGTGACTGTGAACAGTTGAGCTGGATGACAGTCCTACTGCTTCGCCGATCTCACGCACTGATGGTGGATAGCCTTTGCTTGCAACTTCACGTTCAACGAACGCGAGTATCGCTTCTTGTCGCGGTGTTAGCGTCTGACGGTTGATTGTCACTCCTTAGCCCTAGACTCCTATTTAGTAGTCTTCGTCGTATTAGGCAGGTTACCAAAGACCTGAGCGGTGAAGATAGTCAAACTTTTCAGTTTTCCTGAGTTACTCACAGGGGATATGCCGGTTTGATAATCGAACATACGTTTGGCTGATAGCCGGGGAGTCAATGAAATGGAGGACAACGTGCAGGTAGCCGTAGAGTATCAAAGAGATACGGATGTAGAAGAAATAGTCGGGGTCGAACCCCCAGTAAGGCCGATTAGGCCGGATAGGAAAACCGGGGGAAAAGGGGACTTAAGATTCGGACTAAGTATATTGATCGGATCCTTTGTCTTGATAGAGCTTGCAACTAAGTTTCATTGACCTAAGATCCACTCTTCTTTTAACTAGGCTCAAGCAGTAGAGACGATAGGGGGGACCGATGAGCAAACGGACTAAGATCGAGATCAAACTTCTATATAGTACGGTTTCGCCCCCTGACCAGGCCTATCACGGTGATGCTGGGGTAGACCTCAAGTCCAGGATCGACGTTGACCTTGCACCAGGAGCACGAGCCCTGGTTCCGACAGGAATCGCAATATCGATCCCAGATGGGCATGCAGGATTCGTGCAGCCTAGGTCAGGACTCGCAATTCATCATGGGGTGTCCCTGGTCAACGCGCCCGGATTGATCGATAGCAAATACCGAGGTGAGATATCGGTAATCATGATCAATCACGATCTGAATGAGACTTTTTCGGTAAAAACCGGGGAAAAGATCGCCCAATTGGTAATACAAGAGGTTGTAACTCCCGAATTTCAAGTAGTAGACGAGCTCGACCAGACCGACAGAGGCGTCGGTGGTTTCGGAAGTTCGGGCGTTTGATGATGTTTAGTTGCCATGAGATGAGTAGGGGACCTGCATGAGATATGAGGCCATCAGAAACGTTGCCCTGGTAGGTCACAGCGGATCCGGTAAGACCAGTTTGATCGAATCGATCCTCTTCAAGGCTGGAATCACCGATAGGCAAGGCAGTATTGAGTCCGGGAATACCGCGATGGACTTCGAGCCAGAAGAAATCACTGGCGGGCATTCGGTTTCGACATCCCTAGCTTCCTTCGAGCACGAGGGACTGGAAGTCAACTTGATAGATACTCCGGGCTACGCGGATTATCTGGGTGAGGTTATCTCAGGTCTTTCAGCCGCTGACGCTGCAGTGGTCGTATTGTCAGCAAAGAGCGGAGTCGAGGTCCAGACCAAAGTCGTCTGGGACAAGGTCATCGAACTTGGTCTTCCTCGGTTGATTTTCATAAACAAGATGGACAAAGACGGGGCTGACTACTCATCCGTGCTGGCGCAGGCAACTGAGGCTTTTGGTTCAACAGTCGTTCCGTTGAATATGCCTGTAGGTTCTGCCGAAGCCTTTAGCGGAATGATCGACCTGATCAGAGAGGAATACATCTCGTACGACACGGGAACCCCCGTGCGAGGACCCATACCCGAAGCACTCGCAGCAGAGGTGGCAGCCCACAGGGCGAAACTTCTCGACGCAGTTATCGAGACCGACGAGGACCTTCTGTCTAAGTATCTGGGCGGGGAAGAGCTTGCAGAGGACGAGGTGGGAAAAGCCTTCTCGGCTGCAGTCGCCACAGGTAGCATCACGGCGGTGATGTGCGGGTCGGCCATATCGCAAATGGGGATTGGCATGCTCCTCACCACCATTGAGAGGAAGCTTCCGAATCCCATGGAAAACATCCCCTTAAACATCAAAGGGGATGACGGTGAAGATGTCAGCATTGACACATCAACACCTGCACTGGCCTATGTATTCAAAACCATTGTCGACCCGTTCATCGGTCGCTTGTCTTTGATTAAGGTGCTATCTGGCGAGGTTAGTGCCGGTGACCAGCTAGAGAATACGACCCAGGATGGCAATGAGCGTATTAGCCACCTCTACCGCCTCATTGGGAAGGAGACCGCAGAGGTCAAGGTACTAGAGGCGGGCGATATCGGAGCGGTACCAAAACTGATAGGGTCCCATACGGGTGACACGCTTTGTCACAAGGGCGCGGGTATGACTGCTGTCCCACATGCGCTACCGGAACCTGTATTCGTTCAGGCCATCGAACCCGTCACCAAGGGTGAAGATGAAAAATTATCCAGCTCGCTGCACAAGCTTGAAGAAGAGGATCTCACCTTTAAGGTCTCGAGGGACTCAGAGACGTCCCAGACCTTGGTAAAGGGCCTCGGTGAGATGCAGATTGAATCCATGCTTTCAAAATTGAAGCGCAAGTACTCCATCGAAGCGGTGCTGTCAGACCCAAAGGTCAAATACAGAGAGACTATTAAGGGCAAAGCCAGGACTCAAGGGCGACACAAGAAGCAATCAGGTGGCAAAGGGCAGTTTGGTGACTGTTGGATAGAAATCGAGCCATTGCCGCGGGGTTCAGGGTTTGAGTTTGTGGACAAGATATTCGGCGGATCGATACCCCAGTCGTTTAGGCCTGCAGTAGAAAAGGGAATCCGAGAGACCATGGAAGGCGGGGTTCTGACAGGTAATCCGGTGGTTGACGTCAAGGTCACTCTGGTCGATGGAAGCGCACATTCAGTCGACTCTTCAGAGATGGCGTTCAAGATCGCCGGGTCGATGGCCTTCAAGGCGGCCGTCCAACAGGCCAAACCCGTTCTTCTTGAACCAGTTCTGAGTGTCCGCATCACGGCCACGGAAGATGTTGTCGGGGATATCATGGGCGATTTGAACTCGCGTCGCGGCAAGGTGTCTGGCATGGAGCCAGTCGATGGAGGCAAAGAGACGATCGTCGCAACCATACCCGAGGCTGAGATGCATCGATACGCCATCGATCTCCGGTCCCTCACGGGTGGCAAAGCGACATTCACTATGGAGTTCGATCACTATGAGCTGGTTCCAGTCCATATTGCTCAACAGCTTATGGATACCCATACCGTCGAGTAGCGGCAGATAGGCCATACTCGCTCCAAATTATGCATTCTTGGCATAACGCTGATAATGTATGTTATGTAACCTTACGGCAACCAGTGTACCGGGTTGAAAAGGTCACCCCCATGCCCCATAATTGCTAAGGATTTACAAGGAGGTCCACATTGAGTTCAGATAATAAGAGTCAGAATCTAGTAATCGCGATCGCAGCCGCAGGCGCAGTCATAGTGATAGTTCTTGGCGTAGCAGTTGCACTGCTTGCCGGCCCACAGGAGGACCCTGCGACGTTTGATCCATTCGCAGCACCATCCGTGCCCGTAGATCAGCAGATACCGGCCCCAGCCCTCACTGAGGAGCAGATTGCTGAATCCGAGGGTGCGCTACCTTCTGGGCACGTGCCTGTCGGTCAAACGGCCCCTGAGGCTGCTCCCCCAATATCTGAAGATTCTGCTGCACCAGCAGATGCGACTCACGGTGGTCTTCCAGCTGAAACAACAGCTGAGGCATCCGAGTAGTAGTTGTATAGGGGCTATCCTGCTCCAACTTTCCAAATGTCCCGCCAAAATGATTGAAGTGTCATGCGCTGTTTGATATGGTATTTCAGGTTTTGGGGAGTAGTTTAGCGGTAGAACGTCCGCCTCTGGAGCGGAAGGTCGAAGGTTCGAATCCTTCCTCCCCAGCAAGCGAAGCCGCGAGGTTTTCCTTAGTACATGGCGCATTCGTCTAGTGGCCTAGGACGCCGCCCTCTCACGGCGGTAACAGGGGTTCGACTCCCCTATGCGCTACCAGTGACCGTAAGGTCCTAGTTTGAGATCAGCTTCTTTGCGAACTGCAGACGAGCTAGACTCTCTTCTTTTCCAAGCACCTCAAGGCTCTCGAAGAGCCCTGCGGTCACAGTCTTCCCGCTGATTGAAATGCGCAGCACTTGGAACACTCTTCTTGGTTTTATCTCAAGAGACTCTGCGTGCGCTCGGATGCTCTCGTGGAGGTTATCCTTCGTGAAGTCCTTAATGGTCTCGATGAAGTTGCTACAGCTATCAAGGATCGAATGGAACTCCTCTTCCCCTTGTAGTTTTTCAACGGCTGCGTCCTCGAACTCCTCAAGATCTGAGAGTAGATAGCTTCCAAGACGCTCGAAGTCAGATAGAAGCTTCATCTTTTCCTGTACCACTTCGACGGCGGCTTCGAACCTAGGGCTAGAGGTGGTGGATTCAGAGCAGAACTCCCGTAGCTCTTTGGTCAGGGTCTCAACGGGGAGTTTTCTGAGGTGCACCCCGTTTAGCCATTCAAGTTTTTCCATATCAAAGACAGCGGGGTTCTTGCCGACCCGATCCAGCGAAAAACTCTTTGTGAGTTCATCAAGGGTGAACTCAGTGGTGCTACCGTCCAGACTCCAGCCTAGCAAGGCCAGATAATTCAAAAGACCCTCTGCTAAATAGCCTTTTGCGCGAAATTCCTCGACCGATGTGGATCCGTGTCTTTTGCTGAGAGGCTTTTTATCGGCACCAACGATCATCGGCAGATGGGCGAACTCAGGAGGCGTCTCCCCCAGAGCCAGGTACATCAGAAGCTGCCTGGGGGTGTTTGAGAGGTGATCCTCTCCCCTGACCACATGGGTGATCTTCATGGCCGAATCATCCACGACATTCGCAAAATTGAACATCGGACTTCCATCACCTCTGGCGACAATGAAGTCACCTATGAGTTCATTCCTGAACTCAACGCGGCCTCGGACAGCGTCCGGGATCACGGTTACGCCTACCTCTGGGACTCTGAATCGGAAGGAGCTCTGTCTCCCCTCCCCCTCCATGGTCTGCATCTCAGCCTCACTGATCCGAGAGCATTTACCTGAGTACACGGGTGCCCGTTTGTTCTGTCTGGCGACCTCGCGCTCGGCTTCTAGCTCTTCAGGGGTGCAAAAACAGCGATATACGTGGCCATCAGCCTTTAGTTTCTCAAGGGCGGTGGCGTACTGATCAGTTCTCTCGCTCTGTTGGTACGGTCCGTGATCGCCACCAACGTCTGGCCCCTCGTCCCAGTCAAGTCCAAGCCAACGCATAGACGCACAGATCTCGGAGATGGCCTCGTCTGTGGACCTATCCTTGTCGGTATCCTCGACACGTAGAACGAATGAACCACCGGAGCCTCTGGCGAGCAGCCAATTGTACAGTGCTGTTCTTGCTCCACCGATGTGAAGGTGTCCTGAGGGACTGGGGGCAAAACGAACGCGGATGGTGCGGTCAGCCAATGCGAGAATCTCCTTGAGCTCAAAGCGTCAAAAAGCCCGAGCGGGGCATTTGCCGCAGATGTGTGGCACGGTTAGAATATGCAGGGTAACACAGAAATATTAGGAGTAACACAGCTTGCCCATCTACACCTACCGCTGCTTAGAATGTGACCACATACATGAAGTCATTCAAAAGGCTAGTGATCCCCCCATCCAGAAGTGCGACAGATGTGATGGAGAGCTGAAAAAGGGCTTTCATCCCGCAGGGATCGTGTTCAAGGGCAGCGGATTCTACATCAATGACTCCAAGGCCTCTGGTGACTCTAGTAAGAGTTCTGAGTCCTAATCCAGTAGATCGAGGGTGTGAGTCAGGGTCTTCACCTTTAGGCAATCCGCAACAGCTTGATGTGAGTCGGTCCTATCCAGCAGAACACCTTGTATGCCCACGGATTTAGCCCCCAGGATATCGCTGAAGTAATGATCACCGATGTGAATCGCTTCGTGCGGCTTTACGCTCGCTTTACCTAGAGCGACACGGAATATTTCCGGATAAGGCTTTGGGTGGCCCACAAGTCCGGAGCTGACGATAAAATCGAAGTAATCCGCAAGCTCCAGGCCCTCGAGGATCGACGGTAGGCTTCCATCCCAGTTCGACACAACACCCACTATCATTCCTGACTCTTTGAGTGCACCAAGGAAATCCACGACTTCAGGGTATGGTCTCCAGGCAGCAGATCCCGAGTAATGGGTAATGGCAGAGCTGGCGATGGAGGGAGCGGCGCCATCGACCCCTACATCATGAAGTGACGTCTCATACAGATCGGTCCATACCGCTCTGGTCTCACTTGGGTCACCCCAGAATGAAGCATCGGCTAATGTCATGCGCTCCAGCCGCTGAAACGACCGGTTCATTGCGGACAGTAGAGCGGGCCGGTCAAGGTTGTAGCCTTGGTCAAGAGCGATATTTGCTAGAACTTCACTCTCAGAGGGGTGTGAGTGGATCAAGGTGTTGCCTGCGTCAAGAAATACTGCTCTTATACCGCTACTGTCTGACATTAGGTTCACCTTGTTGGGATTGGTTTGCTACCTGATTATACGAGGTCAACACCGGGTCTGCGGATCAAATCACTGGAGTTTTTCCGCGAGTGTTCCTAATTCTGAGCAAAGCGCGTTCCATGTCTTCTTGGTTTTGAGCATTTTCCATCGCAATCTCGGGGGAGATGAATTCTTCTTCTACCATCTTGGCCAGGTGCTGCTCTAGAGTCTGCATTCCGAATTTTGCGCCCATCTGTACATGCGAGCGAAGCTGGTGGCTCTTCCCCACCCTGATGAGCGCCTTGACCCCTTGGGTCGCTACGAGTGTTTCATACGCGGCCCGCCTCTCCCCAGATGAGGAGTTTAGGAGGTGCTGTGAACAGACACCCAGAAGATTGTTGGCCAACTGGATGCGGACTTGATTCTGCTGAGAAGGAGGAAAACCGTCGATGATTCGATCGATTGAAGACACCGCATCAAGCGTATGCAGCGTCCCAATGACAAGGTGACCAGTCTCAGCAGCTGTGATCCCAAGCGCGATGGTCTCGGGATCTCTCATTTCCCCGATCAGTATTACGTCTGGATCTTGGCGAAGTACGTACTTCAGGGCTTTCCCGAAACTCTCAGTGTCTGAACCGATCTCTCTTTGGTTGATCAGTGAGACACGGTCCTCATGGATGAATTCGATTGGATCCTCGACCGTCATGATGTGCACTGGCTTTCGCCGGTTGATGTAGTCGACGATGGCAGCTTGGGT
>JAUVYG010000042.1 GCA_030603185.1 Actinomycetota bacterium
CGAATCAGCCTCCATAGTTCACAAGATAATGGTCCCACCTGGATCCTCTGGCGCTGTTGCAAAAATAGAGTCCGGTGAGTTCATCGTCGACGACGTTGTTTGCTCCCTGGATGACGGAACAGAGATTACTATGATCCAGCGCTGGCCCGTACGAACAGCAAGGCCCTCCGGGCGGAAGCTGGATCCTGATACTCCACTGATCACCGGACAAAGGATATTCGATACCTTCTTTCCCATCCCCAAAGGCGGGAGTGCCGTCATCCCGGGTGGATTCGGTACCGGTAAAACGATATCCCAGCACACACTGGCCAAGTGGTCCGACGCTGACATCGTCGTCTACGTCGGTTGTGGTGAGCGCGGCAACGAGATGACAGAGGTCCTTGATGACTTTCCCAAGCTCGAGGACCCGCGTACGGGCAACCCCTTAATGGACCGTACAGTTTTGATCGCTAACACCTCCAACATGCCAGTGGCGGCTCGTGAGGCCTCCATATATACAGGGATCACCATCGCCGAGTACTATCGCGACATGGGATATCACGTCGCCATGATGGCCGACTCAACCTCCCGTTGGGGAGAAGCCCTTCGCGAGATCTCAGGTCGACTTGAAGAAATGCCCGGGGAGGAAGGCTACCCTGCCTATCTCCCTACCAGACTCGCGGGATTCTACGAGCGCACAGGGTACGTCGAATGTCTTGAGACTCAGGCCGTCGCTGACCCAGAAAGCGACGATGAGCCATCCGAGCCCGTAGAACGTCGCAAGGGCTCTGTAACGGTTATCGGAGCGGTCTCACCTCCCGGAGGTGACTTCTCTGAACCAATGACTCAGAACTCGCTGCGCATGTCAGGCGCATTCTGGGCTCTAGACAGTGACCTTGCACACAGGCGCCATTTCCCCACCATCAACTGGATCAACAGCTACACGCTTTACCTGGATACGATCGGGGACTATTACAAAGCAAACCTCGCTGATGACGTATGGTCTCAACGCTCCGCAGCCATGACGCTTCTACAAAAAGAGGTCGAGCTTCAGGAGATCGTCCAACTGGTCGGTCCAGATGCTCTACCCGAGTCCGAGAAGATCGTTCTTCAGGTAACCCGCATCCTACGCGAGGATTACCTGCAGCAATTCGCGTTCCATGAGATCGATAGTTTCTGCCCTCCTGAGAAGCAATACTGGATGCTAAAGGCGATTCTCACCTACTCGAACGAGCTAACCGCCGGCCTCGACGCAGGCCTAACGCTTAAAGAGATGCAGGAAAAACCTTTCCCTTCAGAGCTCGCTCGCATGAAGGAACTGCCAAATGACGAAGCAACCAGCAAGATCAAGGAGCTAGTCGCTCGCATGAATGGCGCAATGGTCGGTACGACAACAGAAACGGTAGAGGCTTAAATGGCGAAGACCGAGTCTTTGGTCTCGAAGGAATACCAGACAGTAAGCTACGTTTCCGGACCGCTACTGTTCGTGGAAGGAGCAAAGAACGCCGCCTACGGAGAGATGGTTAAGATCACCGTTGAGGGCGAGGAACGCAACGGCCAGGTTCTTGAGGTAAGCGAGGACCTCGCGGTTGTCCAAGTGTTTGAGGGAACCCAGCAGATCGATGTTGAGAACGCGGCCGTGCGCTTTGAGGGGGAGGTCGCCAAGATCGGTGTGACGACCGACCTGCTCGGCCGCGTCCTAAACGGACGAGGCGAACCAATTGATGGCGGGCCCGATGTCATACCTGAGGCCCGCTTAGAGATGATGGGCTCGCCCATGAATCCGTATGCCCGGGAAAAACCAGAGGACTTCATCCAGACCGGCATATCGACCATCGATGGCCTGAACACTCTGGTTCGTGGACAGAAGCTGCCGATATTCTCGGGTGCCGGTCTGCCGGCGAACGAGCTGGCAGCCCAGATCGTTCGCCAGGCCAAGGTGACCAGCGGCGAAGAGTTCGTCATAGTCTTCGCCGCCATGGGCATCACTCATCGCGAGGCCTCTTTCTTCCGCCGCAGCTTCGAGAAGACCGGAGCTCTCGCAAGGGTCGTCTTCTTCCTGAACCTAGCGGACGATCCAACCATCGAGCGGATCCTGACTCCACGTGCGGCACTAACAGTGGCCGAGTATCTGGCTTTCGAGAAGGACATGCAGGTGCTTGTCATCCTCACTGACATGACCAACTACTGTGAGGCCCTACGCGAGATCTCGACCGCGCGCGAAGAGGTCCCGGGTCGCCGGGGCTACCCCGGTTATATGTACACAGACCTTTCGACGATCTACGAGCGGGCCGGCCGAGTGAAAGGCAAGGATGGATCGGTCACCCAGCTGATGATCCTGACGATGCCGGATGATGACATCACACATCCCATACCTGACCTCACTGGTTATATCACCGAGGGCCAGATCGTGCTCTCACGACAACTCCATCGACGGGGAGTGTTCCCACCGGTGGACTCACTTCCCTGCCTCTCACGCCTGATGAACTCCGGCATCGGAGAAGGCAAGACTCGTGAGGACCATCGTGGAGTGGCCGACCAGCTTTACGCCGCTTACGCTCAGGGCCGTGACGTCCGAAAGCTGGTCGCTATCGTTGGTGAGGAGGCCCTGGGTGAGCGTGACCGCAGTTACCTGAAGTTCGCTGACGAGTTCGAGTCCCGCTTCGTAGCTCAGGGAGAAGAGGACCGTGAGATCTTGGACACTCTTAGCCTCGGCTGGGAGCTTTTGTCCCTCATACCAAGAGAAGACCTGAAGCGAGTCAAAGAGGAATGGATCGAGAAGTGGCTCCCGACGACCTAGATTACGAACCAGTCATACGCCGCCCGGTACGCCTGTACTTGACGGTGGAAGAGACGCGACGGCTAGAAATCCTGGCCGTCAACATGGCCCTGACCAAGAGCCAGACCATCCGGACAGCGCTGGACCGTATGTACCGAGAGGAACTGGGCGGAAGTACCCCCAGAGACTCCCCTAAAGGCCCCCGCGGGGGATTTGAAAGCAAGGCATAGATGGAAGAAGTTCATCCGACTAGATCGGAGCTTCTGGCCCGCAAGAACCAGCTAGCGCTGGCAGAACAGGGTCGGGGGCTCCTTAAAGAGAAACTGGACGTCCTGCTCAAAGAGTTCATGGACGTGATGGACCGCGCTGTCTCGGCCAGCGAGAGGCTTCGCGCCGCATCATCACGCTCAGGACGCGCTCTTAATACAGCAAAAGCTGTAGACGGCACAGTAGCGGTCCGCTCAGCCGCGATGGCTGCCAAAGGTGACACCAGTGTCGAGATGGAGGGTGGCTATGTGATGGGGGTGCCCATCCCTGAGATCGCCCCCAAAAAAGTGACCCGCTCCCCTGTTACACGTGGCTACAGTCCGATAGGGGTTTCCGGTCGAATCGATGAGACCGCTTATCTATTCGAAGAACAACTGGAAGCAATCATAGAAGTCGCTGCGGTCGAGACCAAACTCAAGCGTCTAGGTGCCGAGATCCAACGAACCCGCCGCAGGGTCAATGCACTCGATTACGTCGTCCTGCCCCGCCTCGATAAGCAGATCCGCTACATCCGGATGACCCTCGAAGAGCGGTCACGAGAGGATCTTTTCCGCCTAAAAAAGGTCAAAAAAGCTCTTGAGGCCAAAAAGAAACAAGCCTAGACCATCATTAAAAAGGTTTAACAATACAAACCTTATGGGTATTCTTGCCGAGTCACCGAACATACGTACGGATGGGGTCCAGAAAGGCCGAGAGTGAGACATCCCAGCAAAGGGGGTATGCGTGAACTCGCAAGCAAAGATTAGACCTACGGATCGGGGCACGAGGTACGGGGCGATGAATTGGGTCAACGAAGACGCGGATATTGACGGTGCTGAACGTGTTGCTTTAGACAAAGGTAATTACCGTGCCATACGGCGACACGTAGCCGAAAGCTGCGGGTCCATGGCCGAACTGGTCGTCGGCGAGGTTCTTGCCAATGCGGTCGAGCATGGCACCGATCCTGAGGTAGCTGTCTCCGTTCATCCCACCAGAGTGTCTGTTCTGGTTACCAATCAAGTCCGGCGAGATGACCGACCTAAGGCGCGCGGAACCGGGGGTCGCGGTCTGCTGATAGTGAACAATCTTATTCAGTGTGGAGCAGTCCTGAAGTATGACTGTTTCAGAGAAAACTCCCACTACACCACCCGCTTGGTCCTCTCTCGGGAGCACATGGACATCTGTCTGCTCCCCAGTGACGATCTTTACGGCCGAGATTTCTAGCTCCCACTATCCCGTCACGCCCGGGTTGCATATCCTATTGCTAGTGACGAAATCCCGGTTCAGAGAGGTTGCTTTTGCCACCCAAGACTAGCCAGATCAAGAAGGCCGAGCGACTGCTCAATCTTATCGCCTTCCTTCTTAGCGCCACCCAACCCCAGCCCCTTGAGGTCATCAGGACCAGAGTCGAGGGTTATACCGGGGGGACTGATACCACTTTCAAGAGACGTTTTGAGCGCGACAAAGATGAGCTCCGTAGGCACGGAATCCCTATCGAGCATGGTGACGATGGATACTCCGTGGACCCCGACGAGTACTACCTCCCAGAAGTGCGACTGTCTCAGGAGGAGGTTGCCACTCTGGGTGTTTCGCTACGACTCTTGGAATCCATACCTGACATGCCTCTTAACTCTGAACTCCCTACAGCGGCCATGAAGATGTTGTTCGACTCACGCCTGCAAAACCGATCAGACTCTGCAAAGGCAGTGCCATCCGCTCTGGTGGGACGGGAACACAGCCCGGTAGCGGACGCAGCGGTTATCGATGGAGCTATTGCTGCGCGAAAGACCCTCACTATGCCCTATCAAGGCCTATCAGATGAGTCCGCCAGAGATAGATCCGTGAACGGTTACGGCAGGTTCTACCGAGATGGCCACTGGTACTTAGTGGGACAGGATACCGAGACGGGCGCTGTTCGAACTTTCAGACTGGATAGAGTAACCGGATCGATCAGTGCCAATCCGAACCGGCCCGGGGTCACAGACTATGTGATCAGCCCAGATTTTGACCTCAGGGTCTTCGCCGGGAACGAGATCTGGTCGAGCCCTTCCGATGACACTCAGCCGACAAAGGTGTCCCTGGAAGTGAGCCCAGAGGGAAGACATCCCATCTCGGCAGCCCTCGAAAAGACGGGACCGAACAGCTACATAGCCGATGTCTATTTCAAAGACGCTTTCATCGACTGGGTCTTGGAGCAAGGACCGGATCTGATTGTCGCTTCACCCCAACAGATGACCCAGGCGGTCATCGACAAGCTTGAGCTTGTCAAAGCGCACCATGCAGCAACACAAGACATCGGCGCGCCAGCAGCGCCGGCGATGGAGATAGCCGATGCCTCGCTGGTAACACCGGCAGTGGGAGGCCAAGTACCCTCATCTCTTGCTCAGCTAGAGAGATTATTGATCATGGTTCCCTACCTGACCAAGAATCCCGAGACGGAGATGAGTGAACTAGAGCGAATATTCGAGGTCGATCGCACCCAGATCGAAAAGGACCTGAATCTAGCATTCATGTGCGGCCTACCACCCTACACCCCGGCTGACTTGATCGACTTCGAAATCATCGACGACAAAGTCTCTGTGCTGATGGCCGACTATCTCGCTCGGCCGCTCCGTATCACATCGGGCCAGGCGGCAGCACTTCTTATTTGCTTGGACGCCATCTCTCGGTCTCCGCTGAGGGTGGATGCGGATCAGATCGATTCGATTCAAGCGAAGATCCGAGCATCCATGAGCCCCGAAGGGGATCAATGGGCCAATGAGCTTCAGGCGAACGTTTGGTTCGACATGAGTCTTGAGGCGCAGGGAAAAGTTGCCACTGCAATAGAGACCGCGGTCGAGCAGCGGAAAAAGGTGGCCGTCGCCTACCACTCGGCAAGCGGGAACAGAACAGAACGAACGGTACAGCCGTATTTCTTTTTCTTGATGGCGGGTGACTGGTACATCGTAGGGCTATGTGAGCTCAGAGATGCCATCCGGGTATTCAGGATGGACAGGATCAGTGACGCTGACCTATTGGACGAACGCTTCGAACCCGACATGGATCGGGTTCCCGAGCACTACCTGGAGGGCGAGCTCTTTGACACTGGTTCCAGTGAAGGCTTCGAGGTGGTGCTACACGTCTCACGAAGAATCGCTTCTCTTGCCGCTGAAATTGGAGAGATCTCACCATTTGACGAGCAAGACTATCGGGTAGTCATCAACACTCCCGGTCTTGACTGGCTGGTTCTCCGGATCCTGCAGTGGGGGGACGAAGTCGATATTTCGCATCCTCCAGAACTATCCTCTGTGGTCGTCAGCCAAGCAAACAAGCTCCTGAGCAGGTATAATAGGTAAACTGTCCCGAAGGCGCCTCAAGCCTGGGGCTGCAGGTGACGATATATATAATGGCAGAGCTTTTAAGCTTGGCTCATAGTCGTCCCACAGTTCTGCCCCGCCGCGTAAGCAGTAGATTTCTTGGTGGTCGCCCGGCGCGACGCCACCAGGACCAAAGCAGTAGCGCCAACCGCCCGGGTTTTCGGACCAGGGCAATAAGCAGTTTTCCGGCGGCGGGAACAGATGGGACGACATAGTAAGCGAGGCGGCGCGCCCAGAAGGCACGCCGCCTCGCTTATTCACTGCCAAACCATTTATCCTGAATGCAGTCGCCTGAAAGGAATCCATGCGCGCTGTATTCATCTTGATCACCGCAGCCCTTCTAGCTACCGGCTGCAATGCCCCTGTCGAGACCGTGATAGTCACCCTGAAGGCATCGAGTGAGTTATCCGGGACCGGCATCACTGAGGCGATCTCCGAGCTGCACGCGGAGCGATACCCCGACACTTCGATCAAGGTAGTATCGGAATCCAACGATGAGCTGGTAGGAGCTGCATCCAGCGGATCTGACGATCCGAGGGTGATCGTTCTGTTCTTCTCACCTTACCCAGGGGATGCATCAGCTGATGTATATCCTGGAGAGGTACTAGCATACGAGGAACTTCTGATCGTCGGGCCATCTGAGGATCGCGCGGGCGTCGGAGCTGCCCCCGACGCCGTCGAGGCATTTGCTCGCATACTTTCAAGTGGTGAGAGTTTTGTAGCTCCCCCGGTGAACACAACAGCGTCTCGGGTTGAATCGAGCCTCTGGGCCGACGTCGGGTTCAGCCCGACCGATGACAACTACATATCCTCTGCGGACGAGGCGACTCAGGCAGAGGCAGTCGCGAATGCTTCCGGCTATTCTCTGATCAACAACGCTTCCTTTGCTTCTGTCGTCGATGAGTCCACTTCCACCGCAATTCTTTTGACCGGTGATCCGAGGCTCTTCATCGAAGTCAGGGCCACAACCCTTGAGAGGGAAGAGCCAAGCCTCACGACTCAAGACTTCTTGGACTGGCTTCTTTCCCCAGTCACCGGCAATCGTATCGAGAGTCGAATCACTCTCGAAGGCGGATTTGCGCGTTATCCCATGAGCTTGGTCCCTCCCGATCTGGTCAGCACTCAGAGTCCGGAGATAACCTCTATTGAGGAGGGCCAGGAGTTCAGTCACGACCCAGGGCTAATAGGGGGAGGAGTCGACGGACTGGATCGCGAGGATCTGGGAACCGGCGATAGTGCGTTGCCCTAGATATTTGCATGCGCTACTATATGAAGTCGCCGAGGAGCGCTGCAGTTTGACCCAGGTCAAACCAGGCTCGGCATCCCAACTGCGCTCACCTTGACCATGTACAGTCGGTCCGAGGTGAGACTCATTTCGTATCGACACGAGTAAAACGGGAGCCACAATGCCACCAGTAGTGCAGACCATCCAAGACAATGTGATAGCTGATATCTCACTAGCCCCATGGGGTCACAAAGAGATCGCCATAGCCGAGACAGAGATGCCCGGCCTGATGTCTATTCGCGAGGAATACTCTTCTCGTCAGCCTCTCAAGGGAGCGCGAATCGCCGGCTCCATCCACATGACGATTCAGACTGCAGTCCTTATAGAGACACTAGAAGCCCTCGGCGCAGAGGTGCGCTGGGCCTCTTGCAACGTCTTCTCGACCCAGGACCACGCGGCAGCGGCCATAGCAGACAACGGAACTCCAGTCTTCGCCTATAAGGGCGAATCCCTCGAAGACTACTGGGACTATTGCCATCGCATATTCGACTGGCCTGAAGAGCGACCAGCCAACATGATCCTGGACGACGGTGGCGACGCAACACTTCTGCTTCATCTCGGAGAGAAGGCTGAGACTGATCGCTCGGTGCTGGATAACCCCACTAACGAGGAGGAAACTGTCCTCTACGCCAGCATCGCCAAGCAACTCGATTCCTCCCCCAACTGGTACTCGCAGCGGATCAAGCACATCAAGGGTGTTACCGAAGAGACTACGACCGGAGTTCATCGCCTGTACCAGATGGCCGAAGAGAACAGCCTGGCCTTCCCCGCGATCAACGTTAACGACTCGGTGACTAAGTCCAAGTTCGACAACCTCTACGGATGCCGTGAATCCCTAGTAGATGGAATCAAGCGCGCAACGGATGTGATGATCGCAGGCAAGATCGCGGTCGTTCTCGGCTACGGCGATGTCGGCAAGGGTTGCGCTCAGTCACTCGGTGGTCTCGGCGCGACTGTCTGGGTTACAGAGATAGATCCGATCTGTGCTCTACAGGCAGGCATGGAGGGCTACCGCGTAGTCACCATGGACGAGGCATGCAGCCAGGGTGACATCTTCGTCACCACTACAGGCAACGTCAGCGTCATCAACCATGACCACATGAGGAAGATGAAGGACCAGGCCATCGTGTGTAACATCGGTCACTTCGACTCTGAGATCGATGTCGCCAGCCTTCGCCAGTACGAGTGGGACAATGTGAAGCCTCAGGTCGATAGCATCATCTTCCCTGACGGCAAACGCATCACCCTTCTTGCAGAGGGTCGCTTGGTCAACCTTGGTTGCGCTACAGGCCATCCATCATTCGTGATGTCAGCCTCATTCACCAACCAGGTACTCGCGCAGATTGAGCTACATGTCGACACAGACAAATATCCGGTAGGTGTATACGTTCTTCCCAAGAAGCTGGATGAGCACGTTGCCCGACTTCATCTTAAGAAGATCGGCGCAAACCTTACAGAGCTTACCGCCGAGCAGTCTGCATATATTGGCGTTCCACAGGAAGGTCCATTCAAGCCTGATCATTACCGCTACTAAACTGTTTCAGTACGGCTGAGCTGGGTAGTAAGCTCAAGTGGAGAAACTGCGTTTAAGGGTTGATAGTGTCCGTTAGAGCAACTGCCACTCCCAGTAACGGGAGGCTAGTATTCGTCGCGCTTGGTCTGGCGACGGTCTTTTGGGTATTCGAATCGCTTGCACACGCCTTTATCCTAGAGCCCGAGAGAACATTCGTGCAGCAGCTCTTCGCTCCGGACGCTCACGAGCTCTGGATGCGAGTGCTTGTCATTGCTGCCCTCACCTCATTCGCTGCGGTACTTTTCTTCTATAACCGCTCAAAAGCCTTGGCCGAGCGTGCAGGTCATGAAAGCCGGGAACAGCGGTTGCGAGCAGAGTGGTTCAGTGAGTCGTTCGAGCAATCTGCCATCGGCATTGTCGAAAACACCCATGGCGGCATGATCATCAGCGCTAATCCGGCATTCGAAAAAATGATCGGGTACTCAAAAGAAGAGCTGCTGAAAATGCGGGTCTCGGAGATCAGCATCGCCGAGGACAACTTAAAGAATCTAGAGTTCAGGCAGCAAGTCATCGATGGCGAGATCAATAGTTTCGAGATGGAAAAACGCTATGTGCGCAAGGACGGGTCTATCCTGTGGGGCCGACTTTCAGTCGCCCACACGAGCAAACAGTGGTCAGGTGACAAGTTCTTCATCGGTCAGATCCAAGACATCACTGAACGCAAGCGGGCCGAGGGCGAACTGGAGGAAAGTGAGCTCAGACTCAGAACTGTTAGCGAGTCGACCCGTGACGGCATCATCATGCTGGACAGCAAAGGTCGAATCTCGCTATGGAACGATGCTGCCTCATCCATCTTCGGATTCACTACGGACGAGGCGATTGGACAAAGCGCTCACAAAATATTGGTCCCCAGCGATCTACGTGAAAGCTCAAGCCATGGTATGGCCCGATTCCTTTCAAGCGGAGAGGGTCCGGTGGTCGGAAAGGTCACCGAGTTGATCGCCGAGTGCAAAGATGGAACCCTGGTTCCCGTCGAGCTATCTGTCTCTCCTGTAAGACTGGAAGGAGAGTGGCACGCGGTCGGAATCGCTCGTGACATCTCTTCACGCAAGAAAGCGGAAGAGGCGCTTTTCGCCAGCAACGAAAAGTTGAATGTGGCGTTCGAGCAGGCGCCGATCGGAATGGCCATCACCTCACTAGAGGGAGAGTTCCAAAAGATCAACCACATCACCGCGGAATTCCTTGGGTGCCCAGAATCAAAACTGCTTGGTAGGAACTGGAGGGAGTTCACCCATCCGGACGACGTCGAGCGCAATGAGCAGTTACAACAGAACCTGATCAATACCGATGAGCCCAACTTCACGATTGAAAAACGTTACATCAGTGGCAGGGGAGAGCCGGCGTGGGGACTTCTGAACACCTCACTCGTCCGCGGTCCTGGCAAAGAACCAAAATACTTCCTCTCTCACGTCCAAGACATTACCGAACGCAAGAACGCCGAACAAGAACGTCGGCGCGTAAGAGAGTTGAGCGAACGTCTGAATCATCTGAACGAGATGATCAATTCTTCGCTCGACTTTCCTTCCATGCTCGACAAGGTCATTGATTCTGCTAGAGAGGCGATCGACAGCGACCTAGCCGTTGTCATGCAGCGGAACCGGTCAGGGTGGACCAAATGGCACCATAGCGGGGTTGCGCCGGAATCTGCCACTCCGACTTTGCCCGCCGACTACTACCAGCATCTTTTCGAAGACGGCGAGTCGAAGACACCGTATATCGCGAATGATCCTGATAGCGATCCCATTATCGACCAGAAACTCGTCCAGCAAATAAAGGCCCAGGCCATCATGCAAGTGCCTTTGGCACCAAAGCGTGGAAAGTCCATGGTGCTGGGGTTCGCCCACAAAAAAGATGCATCGTTTTCCGAGATCGATCGGGATTTTGCGACCAAGCTTGGCGCCTCACTGGAGCTCGCGATCGAGAACTCTCGACTGTTCGAAGACGAGAGACGGATCGCAGACACTCTTCAAGAGTCCGCCCTTGTAATGCCCCAGCAGGTGGAAGGGGTTGAATTCGGCCATGTATACCATTCGGCCACTGAGGCAGCCCGAGTCGGTGGGGACTTCTACGACCTTTTCCCTCTCGAAGACGGAAAGATAGCTGCTGTCATCGGGGATGTATCCGGAAAGGGTATCGAAGCTGCCGCCTTAGCGGCAGAGGTCAAGACAACCTTGAGGGCCTACTGCCATTCAGAGAAGTCGCCATCAGCGGCGCTCGCACTAACCAATCAGATGCTGAACCACAGATCAGCCAGATCCCAGTTCGTCACCGTCGTACTCGCGATCATGGATACGAACACCCATGAAGTCGTGTACTGCAATGCGGGCCACCCACCCCCCATCTACAGGCGGGGCCGTTCCGCCAACGTTCTACTCACTTCAGGATCCCCAATGATCGGCGCATTCAGTGATATAGAGCTCGGTGAAGCCTCGATAATGATGGAGCGGGGGGACTCCCTCGTCCTATACACCGACGGTATGACTGAAGCCAGGCATATTGAGTCCAGAGAGATGTTCGACTCAAGCCGTCTAGTCGAAGCCGTGATCGCAAACTACCACTTGTCTCAGGAGCAGCTGCCTCAGGCACTACACAGCGATGTCAGCGACTGGACCGGGGGCGACCTCAAGGATGACGTCGCCATCCTCACTCTGACTCTCAGCTAGACCATGGAGTAATCGGGCGAGGCAGTAATATTCCATCGACTGTAATGTCGACCTTCTCATTGAAAAAGCACATCAACTCTTTAATCTTTGGGGCCTCAGCGATAGGAGTTGCGTAGCACCAAACGCTGTCCTTAAGCGTCTCATTACCCGCTTCGATCGACCAATAGGCTGCGGTTCCTTTGTAAGGACAGGCCGTCTTGAGTGTTGTGGGGGTCAGCAACTCGACCGAAACATCCTCACGCGGAATATAGTATCGAGTCGGTAGTCCTGTTTCGAACAGGAAGTATGGGCTGTGTGTGTCTGCCAGTACGACTCCGTTCGCCTCAACGTGCACATGGCGTGAACTTCTGGTTACATCAACCCTGTGATGTGGGTCGCGTGCGTGCACGAATACCTCTTCCTCCTCCTCATACCAGTGATCCATCTTGAACCAGGTGAAGGTGATGTAGTCGCCCAGAAGTGTACGATCCTCAGCGGGGCTTAGGTAGTTCCACGCTACATGCCGCGTGACCTTGCCATCGACCGTAATATCCCAGAACTTCTTGGTGGAGTCGGTCTGAACCTCGGACTCTGACAATAGGTCCTTCCGGACATCCTGCCTGGGGAAGAAGTAAGTGGGCAAAGCCCCGGGGCCATACTCGATCAACAAAAGAGCGTGCTTTGAGTCGGCAATGTACTCACCGGTCAGCTTTGTTCGAATCCACCTATCGGTAGGTTCTACAACGATGGGTCGATCCTTCATAAAGACTTTAGGTTCATGAGCCAACATATTTGCCTCGATTCATTGTCAACGCTCTCATTACTTAGATGCTTCCACTCACTAGAAGGTACCCTGAACAGCTGCCAATAGAACTTGCCATAGGGTCGCAATGTGGCATTTTGCTACGACACCAAATTAGTGCGCATAATATTTGTTACTTTTCCAAGCGCTCGATTGTTGTCTTGATAGATACGTTCATCAGGCAAAGCGAGGGATCGATTGTTTGCAGAAGAGAGCGCGTGGGGACCGACCGTTTCCCGGGCGGGCATTAGAGCTCCGTCTGGGCTAGAAGAGGCAGATTTGCCTAGCAATCATAAGGCGCGTGCGGACGAGCTATTCGCGACCGCATATTCTGAGTTCGGTGACACTATCTACCGGTACTGTCTTTATCGAACCGGATCATCAGCGGAGGCTGAAGATATCTCTGCAGACGTATTCGCCCGCCTTTACAGCGTGGGGCTGGGTGAACTAAACGGTGATGGCCACCTCAGACCGTGGCTTTTCAAAGTTGCCGGAAATCTGTGTATCAACCATCTAAAGCGCCAACAATACGTAGCTGCCCCCCGCATAGAACTTGAGGTGTCTGCTAGAACTCTGCCCTCTGAGCCCTCCATGGACACCGAGATAATCGGGGCATTCAAACACCTAAAAGCCGCCGAACAAACCGCGGTCTATCTCAGAGCGATCGAGGATCTCAGCTTTTCTGATGTCTCTAGAGCGATGGAAAAGCGCGAGGGAGCGGCAAAGATGCTCTTTTACCGAGGGGCCAAGAAACTCCGAAGGCAACTAGAGGGAGGGAAGACAGATGTTTAAGTTCTTCAAATCCAGGCGGGACCTCACCGACCTCACAAAACAAGACATTAAAGCCATCAGCAGGCTGTCCGATCAAGCCGAAAAGGATGCAATGCCCGAGGGTGTACGACAACGTGTACACGACAAGGCAATGACTCGTATAGCAGCGGACAAGCAAAGCGCTGCTGCCCCGCAGGCACCGCAATCCACGCCGACTCCCCCCAGGCGAGTGGCCACAGTTGCAGCCGGTCTGGCATTCTCTGGGATGATCGCTTTATCTGCGGTGACTCTGTCTCAGTTCACACCAGAAATCGCCATCAAGAGACAGCATCACACCCTTCCTGTGGTCGGCACCGCCGAGAACATGCTGGAGCTTTTCGAGGTAGCCTCAGAAACCAACTCTGAGATTCAGCTTAATCGGGAATCCATCGATCAACTCTTGAATACAATTGCGAATCATCCCGAACTCGAATCGACTGGAGAAGCGACAAGATGTGGCGCCTGTCACACAGATAGTGGAGACTGGGGAACGGCACTATCCTGGGGTTCTGGGTCGCCGAGAGGCTTGATTTCACCCAGCGCAAACAACGGCGCCAACGCCTCCTCTCCCAAATACCTGAATTTCAACCCGGGCTACGGGGGTCTCGAAGCCCCAGTTCCAGGCTGGGCAGAGGGGACCAGCAAGAAACTGGCTGGGACCTGGAAAGAAGCTCCATCCGGAATCCAAGGCGCGGCCTATAAACCGGTCGATGGATCGGATGGTGCTCGTGGTCACCGCTTGGGCTCAGTATTCACTCTTGGCGGTGCCGATGAGTTTTCAGGCACCAACGTCCAGGTCACTGGTGTAGACGAAGCAGATGTCGTCAAGACTGACGGCAAGTATATCTACCAGCTGCGCGGCAACGAACTTTTG
>JAUVYG010000092.1 GCA_030603185.1 Actinomycetota bacterium
CCGATACCCTCAAAGGCCGCCTCGAAAAGGCTTTGGTATCGCTCCGCGCTTTCGCGAAGGCTCGCAATTCGGGCGTCCGCTTGGTGTAGGTCCTCAGCCCCTTTCTTGCGTTCGGAGATGTCTCTTATAAGTCCTATCGCATGCCACTGACCGTGCAGCTTGAGGGCAGAGAGAGAAAGCTCGATCGGGAACTCGGAGCCATCCGCCTTAAGGGAAGACAGCTCAATGGTACTGCCGATGACCGGGCCTTCGCCTGTTGTGCGGAACCTGGAGAAACCCTCCTCGTGCTGTCGATGAAAGCGCGGCGGAATGATGAGTTCGGTCAGGGTTATTCCGATAGCGTCCTGGCTGGAAAAACCAAACATGTTTTCGGCTGACTTGTTCCAATAGGAGACGCGGGCATCGTTGTCGAGCAGGATGACCGCGTCTCTTGCTACATCGAACAGCGCACTACATGTCGCCTCGGCGTCTTGCAGATCAGCTACTGTTTCCTCGTGATCAGCGGGATCGAATGTTTCCATAGGATGTTGATTCCCCAATGGCTCTTCTGAAAACTTGTTAGCAGCTGGCGAGACATTTCCTGGTGCTGAAGAAGCAGCGGTTCGGTTGCTTCTCGGAGGTAAAAGGGCGTAAATCGTAAAAAAGTGGGGTACCTATGGTAATCGCTACAATTGCACATTCGAAAAACAGATCGATTGGATGGGGTTTCCCAAGTTGCTGGAGGATGCCGCTTCATCTCTGGATGGCTATCGCCCGACGTTGATGAGACAGCTGGAGCGAGCAATAGATTCTCCTCCGGCATCTAAGCAATAGTCTGACTAGCGAAGCCAGGTGAACTAGAGGAGGTATGACTTGAGTGAACTAATTGGCCCCAAAGAAATTGAGGAGGAGCGAGCTGAGTCAGCTAGAAATAGAGAGAAGGCTGAGAAGGTCGCTGAGAGGGATAGAAGGGCCATCTCTAAGCTGTCGGAGGAGTTTCTTGGGAAAGCACGGGAGTTAGGTCTACCTCAGGCGACTTACTCGATGTCTAGCGGATGGTTTGCCAAGGGTGACTCGGTTTCGGGCTACATTGCATACAAATATGAACTCACTGAGCTGGGCGAGCTAAAGAGTCCGTTTCTTGTTGCTTTCGATGGAAGGCTGTACTTGGAGGAATTAAAGCATGTTAGTGGGGGAAATAACTACCGCGCGATACCGGACGGTTACACAGAGTATGCACTGAACATGGAGCCCAGCTCCTATAAGGACACCCTCAATAGATCGCTTAGAGACGGTGCCAAAATAGACTGAGTTTGTTAGGTCTTGAGCGCAGATGTTGACAGATTCAGCTCTGAACTCAGCTCAATACGCTAGAGTCGGGTTCGACGTAGTCGCAGTGCGTTGGTGATGACTGATACTGAACTAAAGGTCATGGCCGCAGCTGCGATCATTGGGGATAGCAGGATACCAAAGAACGGGAACAGTACACCTGCTGCGATAGGGACTCCGAGTGAGTTGTATATGAAGGCAAAGAACAGGTTTTGTCGAATGTTACCCATTGTTGCGTGACTCAGGCGTCGGGCTCGAGCTATACCACGTAGATCACCCTTGACCAACGTAACGCCGGCACTTTCCATGGCGACATCTGTTCCCGTGCCCATTGCAACGCCCACTTGGGCCTGAGCTAGCGCTGGGGCATCATTGATCCCATCACCTGCCATTGCAACTATTCTGCCTTGCGCCTGTAGCTCTTTCACAACCGTGGCCTTTTGACCAGGAAGAACCTCGGCTTGTACACTGCTGATTCCTAGTTGGTTAGCGACTGCCTCCGCCGTCTTTTGGTTGTCGCCTGTGAGCATCACAACTGATACACCCTCGGCATCCAGAACTGCGAGCGCTTCCTGCGTTGACTCCTTGATGGGATCCGCGATTCCAATGAGTCCTGCGATCCTATCATCTACTCCAAGGAAAACAACGGTCTGCCCCTCGGACAGCAGATCAGTCGCCTGATCCTTGAAACCGTCGCTTTCAACTCCAAGGCTGGCGAGTAGCTTCAGGTTGCCCAGGGCAACCTTTTTGCCATCCACTTCTCCTGTGACCCCCTGGCCGGTGATAGATAGAAACTCGGACGCCTGGGCCAGGTCGATCCCTTGATCCTCTGCACCTGCCACGATCGCCTCTGCCAGTGGATGCTCACTGACTTGCTCAAGACTCGCGGCCAATCGCAGGACCTCATTCTCCTCGAACCCGGCTGCAGGTTGTATGGCTACCAGCTTCGGCTTGCCCTCGGTGAGGGTCCCAGTCTTGTCAACGACCAGAGAGTCGACTTTCTCCATAGTCTCGAGCACCTCTGCGTTCTTGATCAGTATCCCCTCTGTGGCCCCACGACCCGTCCCGACCATTATTGATATGGGAGTCGCCAGACCGAGCGCACACGGGCAGGCGATGATCATCACGGCCACAGCATTGATCACAGCGTGAGCAAGTCTTGGTTCAGGGCCCCACACAGCCCAAACAACAAAGGTGAGAGCGGCAATCGCAAGTACAGCCGGTACGAAATAGCTCGCGACTTTATCGGCAAGCTTCTGAATTGGAGCCCGGGAACGCTGTGCTTCGGACACCATCTGAACAATCTGAGAGAGTAAGGTATCTGCTCCGATTCGATCCGCCCTCATCTGCAGAGTCCCTACGCCATTCACGGTAGCGCCGATGAGTTGGTCCCCATCACTTTTCTCGGCAGGTATTGGCTCGCCGGTTACCATCGACTCATCGACGGAACTTGATCCTTCTAGGACCACGCCGTCCACTGGTACTTTTTCGCCGGGACGAATGCGTAGAGTATCTCCCAGCTTTACTTCTTCGAGGGGAATGTCAGTCTCTGTGCCATCCGACTTGATGATCCGGGCAGTCTTCGGTGCAAGACCTAAAAGCATCTTGATCGCGGCATTGGTTCGAGACCTTGCTCTCTGCTCGAGCATCTGCCCGAGCAGCACAAGGGCCGTGATGACTGCAGCTGCTTCAAAATACACCGGTACTGTGCCATGGGAAGTGAGCATCTCTTCCGGGAATATCTCTGGGAAGAGCAGTGCGACTGTACTGAATCCCCAAGCGACCAAGACTCCCAAACCTATCAAGGTGAACATGTTGAGGTTTCGGGTCACAACGGACCGCCAAGCGCGAACATAGAAGGGCCAGCCTCCCCAAAACACCACCGGAGTGGCGAGAGCGAACATGAGCCACTGGACCGATCGTACACTGATGTTCTCAGGCAACCACGAGGTCAGATCCATGACCATCGAGATGAGGAGCACCGGAACCGCCAAAGCGGAGCTGATCCAGAACCTTCGAGTCATATCGATCAGCTCATGGTTCACTTCTTCTTCCGCTGTGGCGACCTTGGGCTCAAGAGCCATCCCGCAGATGGGGCAACTACCTGGACCGATCTGCAGTACCTCTGGATGCATCGGACAGGTGAATTCGACCTGATTGGATAGTTCGCCCTGTGCCATGGCAGCCTCCTAGCGTCCGTTCCCTCGTCCATCATCTTCTGTACCCCTCGTACTTGACCCCCTATCCTCCTGGGTTTGCTTCCAAATCCACATGGGGCCACACCTGAGATAATTGAGGCTACGATGATTACGGACTATGCCATTACCGCCAAGGGTATCAGTATCAAATGGAATCAATTCTGGAAAAACACTGGCATCATCTACCAGTCGAAGAGGTCGTTGAGCTTCTAGAGTCTGACACTCAGCAGGGACTCGATAAATTCGAAGTCGGGCATAGAAAGGAGCAGTTCGGACCCAATACCTTGGTGCGCCGAGACGGACAAAGTCCATTGCTCCTCTTTCTCTCCCAGTTCAACCAGCCACTCATCTACATACTGCTTGTTGCTGTCGGTGTCACCGCGATCCTGCAGGAGTGGGTGGACTCCGGCGTGATCCTTGGAGTCGTGCTAGTTAATGCCACTATCGGATTCCTCCAGGAGTCTAAGGCTGAGGGCGCAATCGCTGCTCTTCGTCAAACCATCAACGGCGAGGCTACGGTGGTACGTTCGGGAAATAAGGAGGTGGTTCCATCCTCAGAGTTGGTGCCCGGAGATGTCATACATCTTATTTCGGGCGACAAGGTGCCAGCAGACCTCCGCCTGATCTCCACCACTGAGCTCCGGATAGATGAATCAGCCTTGACCGGAGAATCTCTCCCGGTGGGAAAACATTGTGAAACGCTCATTCACGGCACACCGTTAATGGACCGAGCAAACATGGCGTACTCCTCAACTCTTGTGTCGCGGGGAACCGGGATCGGGATCGCGTGCGCGACCGGTGACAGCACAGAGATCGGGAGGATCTCCGAGCTGATCTCAACCACAGATACCCTGTCTACACCTCTCACAAAGAAGATCGCTCACTTCAGCGGGATTCTTCTATACGTGATTCTTGGAATGGCCATCCTCACGTTTTTTGTGGGATTTCTCAGGGGTGAGTCTGCGTTCAACATGTTCATGGCCTCGGTCGCGCTTGCTGTTGGCGCGATACCGGAAGGACTTCCTGCAGCAGTCACTATTACGTTGGCGATCGGAGTAGGGCGAATGGCCAGGCGCAATGCGCTTATCCGTAAGCTCCCGGCAGTCGAGACACTGGGGAGCACGAATGTCATCTGCGCAGATAAGACCGGCACACTGACCAAGAATCAGATGACAGTCGTGCGTGTGTTTTCCGGAAGCGAGGTCTTTGATGTTGCAGGCGCTGGTTATTCGCCAATTGGAAACTTTTCCCGCGGGGGCGCAAATGACACTAAGAGCGTTCCACCTGGACTGGAGGAGTGCTTGAGAGCTGGATTGCTCTGCAACGACGCAACTCTAAGACCGGTAGGAGATGATTGGATTCTGGAGGGTGATCCGACCGAAGGAGCCTTGCTTTCTTCAGGAATGAAAATCGGGTTAAGTCCCAAGCTGGAGGCGGCGAAGCTCCCGCGATTGGACAGTATCCCATTTGAATCCGCCAATCAATACATGGCCACCCTTCACAAGAAAGAAGGTAGTGCAGAACGGATCGTCTACCTCAAAGGCTCTGCAGAGCGCATCCTGCCCCGCTGCACTTCTACATTGTCTCTCTCTGCCGAACTCCAAGACATCGACGAGATGCAGATCTATAGAGAATTGGAGAGCATGGCTTCTGAGGGGATGCGTGTCCTGGCATTTGCTCGTCATGAGGTGTCTCCAGGTAGTGAAAGTATCATGCTCCCAAATGTCGAATCTGACCTCGTCTTTCTTGGCCTGCAAGGCATCATCGACCCTCCACGTCCGGAGGCAATTGCAGCAGTAAAGGCCTGCAAGGGGTCGGGAATCAGAGTGAAGATGATCACTGGGGATCATCCTAGTACCGCCGCTGCCATCGCCACCCAGGTTGACCTTTTTACGGCTATCTCCCGGACAACTGATCCCACGGTCGTAACCGGTAGCCAGCTGGACGAGTTCTCAGACGCCGACCTCTCAGAAAGAATCGTAGATATTGAAGTATTTGCACGAATCGCACCGGAACAAAAGCTCCGCCTCGTCGAAGCTCTTCAGTCGCACGGAAATGTCGTAGCAATGACAGGTGATGGCGTTAACGATGCACCTGCTCTCCGGCGAGCCAATATTGGGTTGGCCATGGGGTCCGGAACAGAGGTTGCTAAAGAAGCCGCGGATATGGTTCTGGCAGATGACAACTTCTCTTCTATAGAGGCTGCAGTGGAGGAGGGAAGAGGCGTTTTTGACAATCTAACCAAGTTCATTACATGGACGCTGCCCACGAACCTGGGCGAGGGGCTAATGATCATGGTAGCGGTTCTAGTCGGAGCCGCACTTCCGATCCTTCCAGTGCAAATCCTGTGGATCAACATGACGACGGCGGTCTTGCTCGGGCTCATGCTGGCGTTCGAGCCCAAGGAGCCGGGTATCATGCAGCGTATGCCCCGTGCTCAGGAGACACCGATTTTATCAAGCACACTGATCGTTCGAATCGCTATTGTCGGAACTTTACTGCTTATCGGTTCATTCGCTCTCTTCGGATTGGAGCTGCGGATGGGCTCAAGCATTGAAGTCGCTCGAACGGTCGCTGCGAACGTCTTCGTGACTGGTGAGCTGTTCTATTTGTTCAACTGCCGCTCCCTCACCCGATCCATGTTCTCACTCGGGCTTTTCAGTAATCGCTGGTTGTTGGGCGGGGTCGCGTTAATGACTGCTCTCCAGCTGTTTTTCACGTACTCACCGCTGATGAACAAGATGTTTCACACAGCACCTATCGACCTGATGTCGTGGCTCTATATTGTTGGAGTGGGAATCGTCATTTATGGAACCGTTGGTATCGAAAAGATGCTTCGAAGGCGTTCATAGCCCATGGGAATCGTCTTCATTTCAGGCTGTACAGCTTGTTCCGGCCCTGCTTGCCCATCGGCTCGAGCAGTTCGATTTTCGAAAGGCAGTAGGCCATCTTCTGTGCCAGGTTTCGTTTGATGCCCAGCCCATCGGCAATGTCCGCTGTTGTGAAGGTGTCACCTAGTTTGTCGGGTAGAAGGGCCTTTAGGTCTGCCACGTTTTCAATAAGTCTTTGATCGACAACCTTGAGCAGCCGGCGCTCTTCGGTGACCCACCCTTTTTTCCGCCATGCTCGCTTGGCATCGTGGTACCGCACCTCCTCCTCTTGTA
>JAUVYG010000097.1 GCA_030603185.1 Actinomycetota bacterium
ACGCGAGATGCCAGTGAGTAGGGCCCCGTCAACGCGTTGGAAAGTGGCTGGGCCGACACGACGACCCAATCGGATCCGGGAATACGAGTGAACGCGACCAGAGTGTCGACACCGTTGTCGAACCGGAAGGTGCCTGAACCACTTGGATCCTGGTCGATCAGTGTGGTGACCTCAGTGGGTAGTGAATCAGAGGAGTCCACTTCAGGGACGTTGATCGAGGTGACGACGGAGCCTGAACCTGTCAGCACGGATAGATCGCGCTCTCCCTGGAACTCAAGGTTGTCCAGGGTCGACTGAATGGTGGTGATGTCGATCTCGGCCACAAACGTTCCGTAAGAAGCTTGATTGACATCTTTGACTGGGACTGTGGTGACAGTCAAGGGGACCTGATCGGAGTCACCCCCGGGGATGGCCTGACCCAGTAGAGTGCCGGGAGTAGGTATTCCTTCCAGCGTGCCCTTGCCGCTAGTGAAAACAAGGGTTCCATCGGCTCCATAGAAGTAGAGGGATGAAACTTCGGAATGACCTTCCACCACATGGTGAGAATGCTCCATGGCTGCCGCTTGTGGATCCTGTCCTGAGGCGATATCTGATGCGAGGAGGCTGGCGTGGATATTGAGCTCACTTTGAACCGCTGCCGCTCGCCTCGATATCGAGTCTGCGCCTGTTTGTGCGATTGCTAGATCTGCGGTCAGAGAGGTTCGCTCAGCGTTGCTGTAACTCCATATGACCGAGAATAGGCTCAGGATGACAAGGGGGAGGCCGATGCTGAGGGCGACGAAGGTAAAGATGAACCAAGGACTCTTCCCAACGATGAACCGGGGGAGGGGGGTCATACCGGATTTGGAGAGGGACAGTTCCGAGGGTATCTTTGTGGAACTTTCCTTTCGCAACGTAACCTTCTCTCTAACACAGCGTAGTCTTATATATATCGGCCGAAATGACGGTAATCTGTAGGATATAGCTCGGCAGTAACCATGTCCTGAGAACGGAGATAAATCTTCTTCTGGAAACTCGACTCAACCATACAACTGGACGATTATGCAGGGCTGAATGGGTTGACGGGTCTGTATCCTGTGGTCACCTCCGATGTCCTGACGGATGATAAATTTGCGCTGACGACCAGAGGGGCCGTAGCGGCCGCAGGGGTATACGCTCCCAAAGAGGGTGCGAGTGATCCCAGAAAGCAGTTTCCATGGGCTCGGGGATTGATCAGTGCGGCTATGTTCCTAGGCATTCCAGAACCCTATCAGCCGACCCCCGGTACTGGCCGGTTAGCCGGTTTCGTTGGGTCAGATGGTCGGAACTATGAAAGATTCAAAGAAGCACTGGTAGCCGCTTGTGAGCAATTGTCCCGGGTGGCCGAGATCGGCAGATACGAGATCAGTATCGATGGTCCGGGTGTGCTCGACAGGAATGTTGCACTCGCCTCAGGGTTGGGGTGGGCGGGGAAGTCCACAGGGGTTCTGACCAAGGATCATGGTTCGTGGTTGATGCTGGGGACAATTGCCACAGAGAATCCTCCGCATGATTCTATGGTCCGTCCTGCACAGAAAAGCAGGTGTGGAGGGTGTGTCGAATGCGTTCGAGCCTGCCCGACCGGTGCACTCGGCACCGCCTACAGATGTGACGCCAGTAAATGCCTGAGCTTATCGACGCAGTCTCCGCATGAGATACCGGACGAAGTCGCATCTCGGATGGGAACCACCATCTATGGTTGCGATGTCTGCCAGGAAGTATGCCCCGTCAATCTCAGGGCCGAGGGTCCGAGGGTGAAGGTGAACGAGGTCCAGCTCAAAGAGATAATCGAATCAACGGATGAGGAGCTGAGACAGAGATTCCCGGGTCTGTATTTTCCGGGGAAAAGGATATCTCTTCTAAGGCGTAATGCGGCAATTGGGCTTGAGAACTAGGGGTGCTCTTCGATCCAGAAGTCGCCGCTCGGGGTGACCTCTTTCTTCCAGATAGGTGTGATCTGCTTTAGTTCATCTATGCAGAAACGACTGGCCTCGAAGGCCTGGGCTCGGTGCTGGGCTCCACAGACTATTAGAACGATATTCTCGCCGATCGAAATGCGGCCGTAGCGATGGATGATCAGGGTCTCGAGGATGTCGTAGTCCTTGAGCGACCTTTCGCGTATCTCTTTTAGCTTGGCCTCGGCCATCCCTGGATAGTGCTCGAACTCAAGAAAGTCGACCTCGTGGCCTTTTGAGATGTCTCGTGCTGTTCCCAGGAAGACGTTGACTCCGCCGATTGCTGTCGAAGAGGCCATGACTTTGGCTATCGCCTCGTCGACCGAGAAGTCACCTTCTTGGACAATGACCATCTCGTCAGGGTTGCCAGCTCCGCCAGAGACGGGTGGGATGATGGCGACTTCGTCCGATTCGTTCACTATATCATCGGCGTGCGCGAACTCTTGGTTGATCGCGACCCTTGGCTCCATCGATGTGAGCATCTCGGATATAGCCGGTACTGCCTCACCAATCTTTGTAAGTAGATCCGGGACCGAAGTGGGCCCATCCAGACTTACCTCGACCTGGTTGGATCCTGCTTTTTCGCGAAGTATGGCGAACAGGTGAACGGTGACCAAGTTTCCTCCGAAAGTGTAATTGCTGTGCGGGAGTGATTATAGCAAACGCTTAGGAAGCATTTAAACGTTAGGGTATATCCTATGAATGAGAACACAGCGACCGAATGAACAGGGAGGGACACTTGCCCGGATCCAGCCACGGAACTGTTTTAGTAACCGGTGCCACGGGGCTCGTGGGTAGCGCTGTAGTTGCTCAGCTTGCGGGGACCGGCTGGAGGGTGCGGGGGATGACTCACAGCGAGTTCAAGACCGAAGCGCTCCAAGATGCGGGATGCCACGAGGTCGTGATCGGCGATGTATCTGATTACTCGTCGATGGAGCCGGCTTTCCATGGAGTCGACGCCGTTGTTCATTCAGTCGGTCTTCTGATGGAAAAAGGTGGACTCACCTATGACAAGGTCAACACGGGTGGGACTCGCAACGCTGTAAGTGCGTCCATTGCCAACCGGGTCAGCAAGTTTGTGATGATGAGTGCTGTCGGCATCGGGCCGGGCGACAAGAACCCTTACGCCAGTTCCAAGTGGGACTGCGAGCAGGTTGTCGAGGCCTCAGACCTCGACTATACGGTGCTTAGATGCTCTTACGTCATCGGCAAGCAGGCTGCGATAGTCGGGCTGCTCAAGCAGATGATCTCGCTGCCGGTCACTCCCGTGGTCGGAACGGGACAGCAGCTCCTGCAGATGGTGTCGGATGTCGATGTTGCCAAGTGTCTTGTAGGCGCACTAGATAATGCCGAGGCCTCTCGCCAGATACTGGAACTGTGCGGTCCGACTCCTTATACGTACGATGAAATACTGGATCTAGTCGCCAGCATCCAGGGCCGTAGAAGACCTAGAAAGGCTCATGTTCCGGCAGGCCTGGTAAGGCTCGGACTTCCGATTGCCGAGAAGGTTCCTGGCTCCGTCGTGAGTGGGCCTACAATAGACATGCTTTTAAGGAACAGTGTTTGTGATCCGCGGAATGTAGCGAAGATGTTCGGGGTCGAATTGACCCCGCTCGAAGATGCGCTGAGAGGTGCTTATGGCTGATAAAGGCGGAATCGTACAGGGATATTTGGTGCCCCACCCTCCCAACCTGCTCGAAGCAGAGAAGGACGGTGAAGAACTTGGGACTATTCGTGCGCTTGAAGAAATCGGCAAACAGATCCGAGATGCCAAGGTGGACGTTATCCTTGCTGCGTCATCACACTGGCAGCCTGTGGGTCCGTTCTTCGTGGACGCAACGGACACCCACAGACACTTCACTGACTACATCGGCTTCTCGGTCGAGGTGGAGTATGAGTGCCCCGGCGACCAGGTCCTCGCAAAAGAGTTTATGGAGGCGGCCAGCGGTAGCGACCTACTGGCTGACGCGGTATGGAAAAGAGGGATCGATCACGGGGTCTCGATACCGCTGCATTTCATGATTCCCGAAGGCGACCTCCCTGTAGTTCCTCTGTCAGTCTCGGTCAGGCACCCCAAAGAATGTCTTGAGTGGGGACGGGTTTTGAACCGGGTCTGCGAAGAGAGAGGGGTTAAGGCCGCATTCGTTGCAAGCAGCGCTTTGTCGCACCACATGCCGTTGATCGCCCAGCCCGCTGCAGAGTCCCGATTCCGAAAGTTTGAAGAGGCGCTTATCGGAGCACTTGAAGACGGTTCCCCCCAGGCAGTTCTCGATTTGGACGCCGGATTAGTACAAGAGGCTGAACCCGAGGGTGGCTTGCGGGACGTGATGATGCTTCTGGGTGCGATGGGCGAGGGAGCTCAGGGCGAGGTCTTGTCCTATGAACCATTTTTCGGAATTGGTTTTGCTACCATGCGATTTACCAGGGGTAACCGCAAGTAGAGCGCTGTTTGCCCCCTGTTTGAGCGGGTATAGGATAAGTAGGACCCAAGAGGTTAAGTACTGGAAAGTACTAGAGGCCTTAAGCCCTGTCGGAGGGTTTGAATGTCACACTTTCCCGGAACGGTCACTTGGGTCCAGCTTTATGCTTGGGCTGTGCGGATGAGATGCCGATTCAGTAGTTATCACTTGAACAGGTATCTACTACAGAGGGACAAAAGAATTGGCCAAGACTAAGATAGTCGCCACCATAGGCCCTGCCACCCGAAGTCCGAAGATGGTGCAGGGCCTTATTGCAGCCGGTATGCGCTTGTGCCGGCTTAACCTTTCTCATGGAAGCCACGAGGATCACGCTCGCACTATCGCTCTGGTCCGAGAGATGGCAGATGCTGCCGGTGTGCATGTACCGGTGATGATGGACCTTCAGGGCCCAAAGATTCGCACCGGACCACTGGATGGGGGGCCGGTCAAGCTGGAAAAGAACGCCAAACTGACCCTCACCACCAAAACGATTCTTGGAACAGCAGACAAGGTGTCCGTTAGCTATATTGACCTTCCGGAATCTGTTTCTCCGGGCGAGAGAATCCTTCTGGATGATGGGGCTATTCGTCTTAAGGTGCTTTCCACCACCGAGGACGATGTGGTGTGCCAGATAGAGACCTCAGGCCTATTGAATGAATACAAGGGTGTGAACATTCCCGGGTCTGAACTCGAGCTGCCTTCACTTACAGATAAAGACATTGAGGACTTGTACTTCGGTATCGAGCAGGACGTTGACCTGATCGCTCTTTCTTTTGTCCGAAAGGCCGAGGACGTACTGGAGCTCAAGCAGAGGTTGGAGGAGAACGGATCCGACATCCCGATCATCGCTAAGCTGGAGAAGCCCCAGGCGATCGACAATCTCGACGAGATACTGAGGGCAGCAGATGGGATCATGGTGGCCCGCGGAGACCTCGGGGTCGAGATGTCGCCGGAACAAGTACCCATTCTGCAGAAAACGATCATTGCCAAGGCCAATCGGACCTCGAAGCCGGTTATCACGGCTACTCAGATGCTTGAGTCCATGATCCATTCGCCGAGACCGACCCGTGCCGAGGCCTCGGACGTAGCTAACGCGATACTCGACGGTACCGATGCCATCATGCTATCGGGTGAGACTGCGGTCGGAGAGTACCCGGTCGAAGCGGTTCAGATGATGTCTCGAATCGCCGAAGAGGCAGAAAAGTCCTATTTGAGACAGGCATACCGCAGACGGCACTCAGACGAGGCGTCCTTGGCTATATCTCACTCCGGCACCCGGGCCATCGGTCACGCTGCCTGCCAGGCGGTAGAGGATCTTGGGGCCAAGGCCGTTATCACGTTTTCGTGGAGTGGTGGAACTGCTCTGTTGATCTCAAAATTCCGACCGAGGGCCGAGATAGCAGCGGTTACTCGTAATGCGCGGTACGCCAGGCGGATGCAACTGTACTGGGGGGTGACACCGCTAGTCGCAGGACACTTGGGGGACGTAGACAACCTACTCAAAGAAATGGAAAGGGTCTCTGTCGAGGCGGGGTTGGTTGCGCCGGGTGACAAGGTCGTGATGACCGCTGGAATTCCCGTCGCGGGTGAGGGTCGCACTAACTTCATGAAGATTCATGAGGTCGGCGGGGAATAGATAGGGGCTGGTTCCTTCCTCCTGTAACATGTTGCTGAGTTCAAGGACAGGAGGAACATGATCCGATTGGTCGAGTCCACGGTAGACGAGGTCAAGTCGCTTGCGGACGATGTCACACTGATACACATCAACGTTGACGGAGAGCCCTGTGAGGCTCTCTCTTATAATTCAATGGTCGAGACCCCTCGACCCGGTGAGCGTGTCCTGGTCAACGTGACCGCCGTAGAGCTGGGTCTTGGCACCGGTGGAATACATTACGTTCTAGCGAATCTTTCCCGGCCCGAGGTTACGCGAGAGGGGCCGGGGCACATTATGAAGCTTCGCTACTCTCCGCT
>JAUVYG010000050.1 GCA_030603185.1 Actinomycetota bacterium
AGTTTCGGTGACTACTACAAGGACAAGGCGATTCCTTTCGCCTGGGAGTTCCTCACCTCACCGGACTGGGTAGGCCTCGATGGCGACCGTTTCATAATCACCGTTTACAACGACGATGATGAAGCCGCCAAGATCTGGGAGGATATCGGGGTCTCCAAGGATAAGATCGTGCGCATGGGTGATGAGAGTAACTTCTGGTCGGCCGGCCCTACGGGACCATGTGGACCATGCTCGGAACTTCTTTATGATCTTGGTGATCAAGGTATTGGTGAGCACGACTGTCACTACGAATGCGAGTGCGGCAGATACCTTGAGGTCTGGAACCTTGTGTTCATGCAGTACGACCGTGACGATGCGGGTGAGAAACATCCACTTGAACATCGCGGTATCGATACAGGCATGGGCCTTGAGAGACTGGCATCCATTCTGCAGGGCAAGAGGACGAACTTCGAGACCGACCTGCTCTTCCAGCTTCTGAGCAGAGTCTCCGAGATCTCCGGCACAGAATACAATGCGAATCCCATCGACGACATCTCGTTACGCATAGTTGCCGATCACGCTAGGGCCGTCTCATTCTTGGTTTCTGACGGAGTTCTGCCGTCCAACGAAGGTCGGGGCTATGTGCTGCGTCGTCTACTTCGAAGGGCGGTTAGGCATGGTCAGCGGTTGGGTGCGGACAGAGCGTTTATGGTCGAGCTGGCTGAGCTTGTTATCGATCTGATGGGTGACGCATATGAGGATCTTCGCACCAATAGAGAGCACATCGTCTCTGTGGTTGGAACAGAAGAAGATCGGTTCAGAAATACCCTAGATCAGGGCCTTAAGCATTATCGAATGAAAGTAGAGTCTGCAAGGATAAAGGTTATACCGGGTGAGGTAGCTTTTGAGTTGCATGACACATTCGGGTTTCCTGTCGAGCTAACCGCTGAGTTGGCCCAAGAGGAAGGCCTGTCGGTGGACACTGAAGGTTTTAAACGTCTGATGGATGAGCAGCGAGACCGGTCCAAAGGCGAAGGGTTTCAGAAACAAGGCAAAGATATCGAGAAGCTCTACATCGCATTAAGGGACGAACAGGGTGGCCCTGCAGAGTTCCTTGGGTACGAAACACAAGAGGTACAGACGGAACTTGCGGGCATGGTGATGGCTGAGAAAACGATCAACGAAGCCGCAGAGGGAGACCAGGTTGATCTGGTCTTTTCGCCTACTCCCTTTTATGCGGAATCCGGTGGGCAGATCGGCGACAACGGAATCGTTGAGTCAGAGACCGGACGGGTGGTCATATCGGAAACCCTCTCGCCGATTGAAGGGGTAGTGGTGCACAGAGGCACTGTGGCCACGGGATCCGTTCAAACTGGTCAGACTGTTACAGCAACCGTTGATGGCTCAAACCGTCAGGCGACCATGAGAAATCACAGCGCGACCCATATTCTGCATTGGGCACTTCGTGCTGTGCTGGGCGACCATGTGAAACAGGCTGGATCTCTGGTGACGCCAGACAGGTTGCGATTTGATTTCAGTCAGCCGACTGCTCTGACCACCAAAGACCTTAAGCGTATTGAACGATTGGCAAACGAGCGGATCTTGGCCAATCAGCCAGTACGAACCTTTACTACAACCATCGACTACGCAAAAGAGATAGGGGCGACGGCTCTGTTCGGCGAGAAGTACGGTAAATACGTGAGAGTGGTCGAGACCGGCGACTATAGCAAAGAGTTATGTGGAGGGACCCATGTTCGCTCCACTGGAGATATAGGTTCTTTGAAGATCACATCCGAAGGTAGCGTAGGGGCGAATCTGAGAAGGATCGAAGCTGTGTCCGGTCTCGGCGCCTTTGAGTATTCGACGGCTAGAGAAGAAACCCTGGCAGATGTGGCCTCGGTTCTTAATGTGTCTAGCGACGAAGTCCCTGGGCGGGTCAAGGCACTCCTTGGAAACATCAAGGAGCTTGAAAAGGAACTGGCCAAAGTCAGGTCCGCCGAAAGAAGCTCCGGAGCTGATGACCTGATCGAGAGGGTCGAAAAGATCGGTGAGGTGGACGCGGTCGTCGCAAGGGTAGAGGCAAACGATTTCGATGATCTTCGTGCCTACATCGATGTACTTAGAAACAAGCAAAAATCAGGGGTATTCGTCCTAGCTGCTGACGCCGGAGGCAAGGCCCTGTTGGTCACCGCTGTAACCAAGGACCTTTCCAGCAAAGGTCTGCACGCTGGAAATCTTGTGAAAGAGATTGCGCCCGAAGTCGGCGGTGGAGGCGGCGGTCGGCCTGAACTAGCTCAAGCTGGGGGAAAGAATGCGAGCGGGATCGAGGCCGCCCTGCAAAAGGCGCGAGACCTCATCGGATCCGCTCGCGGGACCGATTGAGATTGAGCTCATGAGGATAATGGGAATCGATCTTGGGTCTCGTCGAATCGGCATTGCCTTGTCCGACGCAACCGAGATCATGGCTACTCCGTTCTCGACTATCCACTTGGATGATTCCGATGACGCGATTGCAAAAATAATGAGCTTAGCCAGAGAAGAGTCGGTAGAGGCCTATGTTGTCGGATTGCCTCTCTCCCTTTCCGGAGAAGACACAGAGCAGACCCAGATCAGTAGGGATTTCGCAGATCAGCTTGCTTCAATGAGTGGACTCACGGTCCAACTGGCTGACGAGAGGCTGAGCTCCCGGGCTGCCAACAGCGTGATCAAGCAAGTCGGTGCCGCAAAGGGTGGCCGCAGTGGTTCAGGTGAGACCGATCGAGTCGCCGCCGCGATTATCCTACAGACCTTTTTGGATACGAAAAGAGCTGGGTGCTGAGATGGGCAAACGTTTTATCTCAAAGAAAAGTAAGGGCGACCAAGCACCCGATCCCGCCGAGGCGCCCATCACCAGAGAAGAGGCCCTAGCCAGAAAGAACCGCAAACCCTTGCGACGGATTTCTAGGGCGGGGGTGTTCCTTTTGAAGTTGGGACTATTGGTGGGAGTAGTAGGTCTTATCGTCACGACAGTGATAGGTGTCCTGCCCACTAGTGGTGGCGGTGAAGGTGAGGGTGAGCCGGTGACTCTCTTTGTGAACAGAGGTGACACCGCCACTGATATTGGCATTGAGCTACGCGAACAAGGGATCATACGTAGCGTTACAGTTTTTAAGATTGCTGCTGAGTACTACGATGTATCAGAAAGCTTTCAGTCAGGTGAGTTCACACTTTACAAGGGTATGGCCCTGGATGACATCATGGCCATACTAAGCGACGGCCCTGACGTTCCGGCGGTGCGGGTCACCTTTCCTGAGGGACTCACTCTGGTCAACATGGCTGACCGAATAGATGAACTCGCCCTTGAGGGGCCTGGGCTGATGATGTCAGGTGATGATTTTCTAGAGGCAGCGGCGTCGACTGCGCCGTGGGTTGACCAGTTCACCTATCTTCCCGTGGGAGTGAGCCTCGAGGGATATTTGTTTCCCGACACATACGAGGTATTGAGTGATATTTCTGCTCAGGATCTGGTCGGGGTCATGCTTTCGCGGTTTGATGAGATAAGAAGCAACTTTGACCTGACGATCACCCCGACGAACCTTAGTGATACCGAGATAATCGTCTTGGCCTCACTTATCGAGCGCGAAGCGAAGATCGAAGAGGAAAGGCCGATCGTTGCCGCGGTTATCTACAATCGACTTGCGATCGACATGCGCCTGCAAATAGATGCAACCGTTCAGTACGCTCTCAATCAGAGAAAAGAGCGTTTGCTTTTTAGCGATCTTGAGGTCGACTCACCGTACAACACCTACAAGGTCAAGGGTCTACCACCGGGACCGATCGCCGCTCCCGGTGCGGCCTCCATCGCGGCTGCTCTAGCTCCCGCCGATGTTGATTATCTGTACTACGTACTCAAAGACTCTGAGGGGCATCACGCGTTCACTCGAACCTATGATGAGTTCCTGGCAGAGAAAAGAAAGGCAAGGCAGTGAAACGCCGATTTCCGCTTCTTCACCCCGATGCTTTTTGCGAGAGTATCTACCACATAGACACCAAGGCCCTGTCGGATCGGGGAATCAGCAATCTTCTGATCGATATCGACAATACGCTGGTCGAATGGAATGGCAGAGAGGTCGCTGAACGACTAATCGAGTGGATAGACGGTCTGCTGGAGAAGGGCTTCAGTATCTGCGTCTTGTCCAATAACAAACATTTTCGAGTATCTGAATTTGCTGGATCGCTAGGACTACCTTTTGTGGCGCTAGCCGGCAAGCCACGTGTTGGGCCGTATCGCAAAGCAATGAGACTGATCGGGGCGGGAAAGAACAACACCGCAGTTATCGGGGATCAGATATTCACTGACGTGTTCGGAGGCAACCGAACCGGACTCCACACCATACTCGTGTCACCTATTGGACGGGATGGACTTTGGTGGACACGACAGGTTCGAAAGATCGAATCCAGGTTCCTAGCCGGAGTCAGAGTGGATGATCGCGGCTAAGCGGCTCATCGTGACCGGCCGGGTGCAGGGGGTGGGTTACCGCTGGTTTGCATCGCGAGCGGCCTGCTCGCGAAATGTGTCAGGATGGGCCAGAAATCTTCCGGATGGCTCTGTCGAGCTGTATGCCCAGGGTACGGATTCCGCTCTACTGTCGTTCGAGGATGCTCTTAGGCAAGGACCAGTAGGAGCCTTTGTAGACGATATTGAGTACCATGAAGCCAGCGCCCAAGAGGATTTGGAAGGATTCGATATTAGATGAGCCACGGCAAGGTTGCTCCGATCTCTATCGCCGCCATCATCGGCAACCCCTTGGGGCACTCTCTTTCCCCTGTGATTCACAACGCTGCATTCTCGGCTGTAAGCATGCCTTGGGTGTATGTCCCTATTGAAATCGAGGAATCTCAAGTCGTTCCTCTCGTGAAGGCTTTTCGAGAGAGCAATGTCCGCGGAATGAATGTGACAATGCCCTTCAAGTCGGTAGTCATTGACGCTCTTGATGAAGTGGATAAGCTGGCAGCCCTATGCGGAGCCGTGAACACGATCGAATTCAGAGACGGTAAGGCCATTGGGCATAACACCGATTGCACAGGATTCTTACGGTCTGTCCGCGAAGAAAGCGAGCTTGAGACCGAGGGGGCAAAAGCTGTCCTACTTGGGGCCGGAGGAGTCGCCCGCGCCGTAGCGGCAGCCTTAGCGACCCACGGCGCCAGTGAGATCACGGTGATTGGCCGGTCACCCGAAAAGACAGAAAAGTTCGTTGCGGGACTACAAGGAGCGCTGCCTTCAGTAAAATGGCGGTCGGCCACAACCGGAGACCCATCCGTACAGAATATTGCAGGGAATGCCGATACCATTATCAACTGTACTCCGGTCGGAATGTTCCCGAACCAGGGTGAATCCCCTCTGCCGGCGGAGTATATCTTGCCTGAACATGTGGTAATCGACTTGATATATCGGCCTGCCGAGACGAAGCTAATAATAGAGGCTCAGAAAGCCGGAGCATCTGTAGTTACCGGAGTCGGAACGTTTCTGCATCAAGCGACTGAAGCGTTCGAACTTTGGACTGCGCAGGATGCGCCGGTATCTGTAATGAGGGAAGTGCTTGACGCGAAGCTGAGAGGGGCTTAGGCGGAAGGTGTTTCGAGCGAAGAAGGTTTGATATGGCTCTAGAAGCAAGAGTAAAGCGCAGTCGCATAGCGGAGATCCTGCTAGCTGCTGGCCATATCTCAAAAGACCAATTAGAGGAATCCCTCGAGAAGCAAGGGCAGGAAAAACCACCTCGCCCTCTTGGGAAGGTCATGGTCGATCTCGGTTTCGTCGAGGAAAAAATAGTCGCTGCTGCACTTTCCAGCCAGATGGGCCTGCGCTTCGTTGAACTAGAGACGTATCGTGTGAACCCTGAAGCAGTCGCCACCATATCCGAGCCATTTGTTCGCAGATACAAGGCCCTTCCTATTGATATCAATCACGACAAGAATGCCTTGGTCGTGGCAATGGCTGACCCTACGAACGTCCTTGCTCTTGACGACCTGCAGATCATGACGGGCTACTCCATTGAGCAAGTTGTCGTCTCCGAGGAAGAGCTTGATAGGCTCGTAGACAAGCTTTGGAAGATCGGCGACAGCATGGGCGACGTTTTCGATGACGATGACGAGGATGAAGAAGACAGCAAGGAGCTCGGGGCCGTTACCGAGGTGGTCGATGAGGCTCCTGTGGTCAAGCTCGTCAACCTGATCATCTCTCAGGCGATTCGCGATAGGGCCAGTGATATTCACGTGGAGCCCGCAGAGAAAGAATTGCAGGTCAGATACCGTATTGACGGTGTTCTGCATGATGTGATGACGGTTCCGCGGCGAATTCAGAACGGGGTAGTATCCCGACTGAAGATTATGGGTGAGATCAATATCGCTGAGCGCCGAATTCCTCAGGATGGGCGGACTAGTATGGTGGTAGATGGTAAGGCCATCGACCTGCGTATCGCATCGTGCCCAACTGTATACGGTGAGCAGATCGTCATGAGAATCCTGGACAAGAGCTCGGTGCTGATACAGATAGAAGACCTTGGTCTTGATGAAGATGTGCTCAAGATGTACAAGGCGTCGTATACGCGCCCTCATGGAATGATACTTGTGACTGGGCCTACAGGTTCAGGTAAGACAACGACCCTGTACGCCACTTTGAATGCTGTAAATGATTCTGAGCGCAAGATCCTCACCCTGGAGGACCCTGTTGAGTACCGTCTTGGTGGTATCAATCAAACTCAGATCAATGCCAAGGCGGGTCTGACATTCTCCACAGGACTCCGCTCGATGCTTCGACTCGACCCAGACATAATCATGGTCGGTGAGATCAGAGATGCAGAGACTGCGAAAATCGCTGTCGAGTCGTCACTTACTGGTCACATGGTTCTTTCTACACTGCATGCCAATCAGGCCGCTGGTGCGATCACCCGTCTGACCGAAATGGGGATAGAGCCGTTCCTGATCAGCTCCGGAGTCGAGGCATCCCTAGCTCAGCGGTTGGCCAGAAGACTTTGTGTCCACTGTAAGGTCGAGTCAAAAAGAGACTCAGCGTCCATCGCTGAGATCGGGGGCGAAGAGTATTTGGAGGGCGTGACATTCTATGCTCCGTCACCGAAAGGATGCGAAAAATGCAGTGGTACCGGATATAGAGGGCGTTTAGGGCTTTATGAGTTGATGGTTGTTGACGAAGAGATAGAACGTATGGTTGTTGACCGAGCGAGCAGTGAAGAGATAACCAGGCTCGCAATAACGAAGGGGATGAAGACCCTTAGGGACGATGGTTTTGCCAAGATCGCGAAGGGGCTGACCTCGGTCGAAGAGGTACTTAGGGTGACCATCCATTGATCAATAGTAGTCAGCCCGAAGGGGGCAGGTAATTGTGCAACCGGTAGAACCGAACATGGCGGACACTAATGCAGGGGCTCCAGTGACAGCGCCCAGGCCTGCGGCCGCAGCCCCCCCGGGGCAAGATTCCAGCGCGCCACCCAAGAAAACAAGGATATCGATTGACGATATTCTCACTGAAGTACACCAAAAGGGTGGCTCTGATCTTCACATTACGGTTGGACTTCCACCCATGATGAGACTGAACGGCAAGCTCGTTCCATTGGACTACCCTGTCATGAAGCCTCAGGCCACTCATGATTTGTGTTATGGAATCATGGCTGATGAGAAACGAAAGTCATTCGAGAAAATTCAGGAATGTGACTTCAGTTACTCGATTCCTGGCATATCCAGATTCCGTGTGAACGTATTCATGCAGCGCAACAGCGTAGGCGCTGCCATACGACTGATCTCAGTGGATATCAGGGATTTCGAGACCCTCGGTCTTCCAGCTTCGGTGCACGAGTTGGTGAAGAAACCGCGTGGATTCATTCTGGTCACTGGGCCAACGGGCAGCGGTAAGTCCAGCACGCTCGCAGCAATGATCGATTACATCAACGCAAATCGCAATGAGCATATTATGACCATCGAGGATCCTATTGAGTTCCTTCACAACCATAAGAAGTGCATCGTCAATCAGAGAGAAATCGGTGCCGATACACAAAGCTTTGGCAACGCCCTGAAGCATGTCCTGAGACAGGATCCAGATGTGATCTTGGTCGGTGAGATGAGAGATCTTGAAACCATCGGGGCGGCTCTAACCGCAGCTGAGACAGGTCACCTGGTGTTCGCGACCTTGCACACCCAGGACGCTCCTCAGACAATCGACCGAATAATCGACGTTTTCCCATCCCACCAACAACAACAGGTTCGAGTCCAGCTGGCTGGTGCGTTGCAGGGAATTCTTTGCCAGCAGCTATTGCCTACTGTCGATGGGGCAGGCAGAGTTGTTGCCGTAGAGGTCATGGTCCCGACTTCGGCGGTTAGGAACTTGATCCGTGAGGCCAAGACTCACCAGATATATTCGGTTATGCAGACCGGTTCGAAGCATGGAATGCAGACTATGGATGCGGACCTTGTAGCTCTGTATCGCAGGGGCAAGATAACTCGCGAGATGGCGATGACTAAAGCCGGAGACCCGGAGGGGCTGCGAGCCCTACTGGATGCAGGCGGCGGCCCAATGTAAACCGGCTGGCCTTAAGTCAGCTGAAGCCCTCTACAGCAGAGAGCATGAACGGAGCGAAACATGGCGCAGACATTTACTTATAAGGTGCTCGATAGATCGGGCCAGATGATCTCGGGTGAACTCGAGGCGGAGAGCGAGGCCTTAGTAACCTCCCGTCTTCGGGACATGGGTTACGTGATAGTGGATCTCGCCGAAAGGGTCGGCTCTCCCTCGGTTGGACAGACCCTAAATAGATTTCAAAAGATCAAGGCAAAAGACGTAACTGTTTTCAGCCGCCAGTTTGCAACGATGATCAATGCGGGCTTGCCTCTACTTAGAGCATTGGTGATCCTGGCAGATCAGACTCCGAACAAGAAACTGGCTGGTGTCATCAATCAGCTGAGGCAAGAGGTTGAAGCGGGAACCACCCTGTCGGCCTCAATGGCCCATCACCCACTGGTGTTCAACGATTTGTATATCAGCATGATTCAGGCCGGCGAGACCGGTGGTGTGCTTGACGGGGTGCTTTTGCGCGTTTCTACCCTGCTCGAGAATGAAGAGGTTCTGAAGGGTAAAGTGAAGTCGGCGATGATGTATCCATCGGTGGCCTTCTCGTTCGCTCTCATCATTGTGTTCGTTCTAGTGACCTTCGTGGTCCCGACCTTCGCAACGATGTTCATTGCTCTTGACGCTCCGCTACCTCTTCCAACTAAGATCCTCATGGGCATTAGTAATTTCTTCCAGAACTACCTTCTGCATGTAGTCATTGGCGTTTCAGTCTCAGTTTATGCATTCAACCGCTGGAAGCGCACGGATAAGGGCAAGATCACCATGGACAAGATAACGATTAAGTTGCCTGTTATCGGTGACATCATCAAGAAGGCGGGTATCGCACGGTTCACGCGTACTTTCGGAACACTGGTGTCTAGTGGCGTCGCCATCATGCACTCGTTGGATATCGTTGGTGGAACCTCGGGCAACTATGTGATCTCCCAAGCGGTTACTAGCGCAAAGACGAGCGTTAGCGAGGGCGAATCCCTGGCTCCGCCGCTCGCTGAGAGCGGGGTATTCCCCCCCATGGTGACCTCGATGATAGCGATCGGGGAAGAGACAGGCGCCCTAGACCAGATGCTCGAGAAGATAGCCGATTTCTATGATGAAGAGGTATCCGCAGCTGTTGACGGGCTCACTTCTCTGATCGAGCCGATGATGATTATAGGATTGGGTTCTGTTGTGGGCGCTATCATTATTTCACTGTATCTTCCGATATTCACCATCATCAACTACGTGGGTGGCTAACCCGTAAATTGTGAATGTGAGCTGCGGTAAAGTACCTTAGCTCATGCGCAAGGGTTCTCGGGTGAGAAAGCTAGAAAAACTTTCTTAAACACCTAAAGTAAGGGTACGCATGGTCGATACATTCATTAGAGCAGGAAAAGATTGAATGCTCTGGGAACCTTGACAAATGGATAGGTCGTAGTAAAAGGCAAACCTGTCGTGAGGCAGGGGCGCAAAGCCACGGGACTCGTGTGAGTTAGCCGGGATACCAACGTCCTAACCATAGGATCTGGTAATGGACAAGTCGTGGGTGAAAATAGACACCACATGAACATGGCTTGTTTTTTTTGCGCAAAAACTGTCGGCGAGAGCCGACGAAAGGAGGTGCGACTCATGCTAGAGAAGTTTCTCACTAGAATGGGCCGCGAGGAGAAGGGCTTCACACTGATCGAGCTGCTGATTGTTGTTGCAATCATAGGTATTTTGGCAGCGATTGCGATCCCCAACTTCCTCAACGCTAGGTCGAGGGCTACTTTGTCAGCAGTAAAGGCGGATGTTAAGAATCTATCTACCGCGCTTGAGACATATCAAGCAGATAATTCCATATATCCCCCAACACTCGCTGGGCTGGAGCCTGACTACATGACAGTTGTTCCTGGTCAGCCAACCCCTAACGGTGCGTATCGTTACTGCGTTGGTTCAAGCCAGCAGAGCTTCAAGATTGATACCGATGGCGATCTTTACGGTGCGGGTACTCAGGTAGAGGTATATGTAGCTAACGGTTCGGGTGTCCAAGAAGCAGCCGCCGGTTCGAACGAAGCGGCGAACTGTCCGAATCCGTGATCTTGAACGGATAGCAATATCAGCTTGAGCTGATACCGAGAAATCGGTTTTAAAAGACCGGCGGTTCCGAAAGGAGCCGCCGGTCTTTTTGTGTTTGAGACAACAGTCAATGGATGAGAATGCCGAAAGTAATAATAGACTGACAATAGAAGCTACCAAATGCTCGCACGGAGGAACTATGTCGCGGTCAGAGTCGGGGTACACGGTAATAGAACTGCTGATCGTGGCAGTGATCATTGGAATACTTGCAACGTTAGCTATCTCAGCGTTCTCGAATCAGCGGCAGAGGGCGACTCTGACCCAGGTAAAAGCCGAGATGAAGAACATTTCGACCGCCCTAGAGACGTATCAGGCCGAGCACTCTGTATACCCCCCGAACCTGAACAGCCTGTCTCCCTCGTTCATAGTAATAATACCGGTCCAGCCTGCGGGTAATGGATCGTTTAGATACTGTGTATCTGGGGGCACGGTATACGAGCTGGATACAGATGAGAATGTGTACGGTCCCAGTGGAAGCGCTTCGGAAGTCTATGTAGTCGCAGGATCCGGCGTAAGAGAAGGTAACGGCACTGCAGACTCCTGTTGATGGTCATGTATTCCCTGGTAGGCGACGATATATAATATTAGGTCCTTCTATTTAGGAGAGCGCTAGAGCATGTCTGATCCCGTGATCACTTTCGCCATAGCCGCCTTTGGGGCGTTAATAGGTAGTTTTTTGAATGTGGTTATCTACCGGGTACCACAAAAAGAGTCAGTTGCGTTTCCTGCATCACATTGCCCAGAATGCAATGTCGACATCAAGCCGTACGACAATATCCCAGTTATCAGTTGGCTATGGTTAAGAGGCAAGTGCAGGCAATGCGGTACTTCAATATCGGCCCGTTACCCTGCTGTTGAGGCGCTGACCGCTGTTTTGTTCGGTTTAGTCGCTTGGCAATTCGGACTGAGTGTGGCACTTCCGGCGGCTCTGTTCTTTGTAGCAGTTTTGGTCGCAGTAAGTTTCATCGATCTTGAACACCAGATAATCCCCAACAAGATCATTCTTCCGGGTATGCCCATCGGGCTAGGCCTAGTACTTCTACAGGGGTCTTCTCCAGCCCTTGTCGGTGCTGCAGGTTTTCTAATCGGCGGCGGGTTACTTCTTCTCGTGGCCATGATCAATCCGGCTGGAATGGGAGCTGGGGATGTTAAACTGGCTGCCTTCATGGGGATTTTCCTTGGGTACTATGTATTGATCGCCCTGCTGGTTGCATTTGTTCTGGGAGCGGTAATCGGGTTGATTCTGATCGTTACCAAAGTAAGAACTCGAAAAGAGCCTGTACCATTCGGC